>JADFIT010000126.1 GCA_022566515.1 Gemmatimonadota bacterium | reverse complement strand
ACGCCCACATTCTGGGCCCCGTTCCGCGCCGCTGCCTCCTCCCTCCTCCCTGCTCCCTGCTCCCTGCTCCCTCCCACCTCAACACCACCCGTCCAACGGGCGTAACCAAAGGCGGAGGATTACCTTTCCTCCCCCGCATCCCGGGTCTCCAACACTAACCAGGAAACACACCATGTCACGACGGATCGTCTACGCACTCGGCGCGATCGCCATGAGCGTGCAGCTGGCGTGCAGCTCGGCGGCGGCAACGCCGAGCCCATCGCCGCAAGAGGCACGACAAGACACCTCCTCGCGTCGCACGGACCGCGACCGGAACGGTATCAAGCCGTACGGAAAGGTCATTACCGAAGCTGCAAGATCCGATTCGGGACTGTTCATCGTCCACTGGGTGGACGAAAAGCTGTACTTCGAGATTCCCAACGATATGCTGGAGCGGGAAATGCTCCTCGTGTCTCGCATCGCCCGAACGGCCACCAGCATCGGTTTCGGCGGCCAGAAGACCAACACTCAAACGGTTCGGTGGCAGCGTCACAACGACGACGTGCTGCTTCGCATCGTCTCTTACGTGAACGTCGCCGACGACTCTCTGGCTATCAGTGCCGCGGTGGAGAACGCGAACTTCGAACCGATCATCAAGTCATTCGACATCAAGGCGATTAACGATGATTCGGCAGCGGTAGTGATCGAGGTGACTCCGCTATACGCAACCGACGTGCCGGTGCTGGGACTCCAAAGTCAGCGGCGCACCCAGTACGGAGTCCGCCGTCTCGACACGAGCCGGTCGTTCCCTTCCAGCGCAAAGAGCTTTGCCAGAAACATCGAAGTGCGTAGCGTCCTCACCTATGAGGCCACCAAGGCTCCGTCGAATGCTTCTACCGGTACGGTCTCGCTCGAGATGAACCACTCGATGATCCTCTTGCCCGATGAGCCCATGCAGCCACGCCTGTGGGACGACCGCGTGGGGTTCTTCAGTATCACACAAAACGACTACGGGCGGGACGAGCAACGCGCCGCTCAGCGCCGGTACATCGTCCGCTGGCGCCTCGAGCCGAGCGATCCCGAGGCGTGGGCCCGCGGCGAACTGGTGGATCCCGTGAAGCAGATCGTGTATTACATCGACCCCGCCACGCCGGAAAAATGGCGCCCCTACCTCAAGCAGGGCATCGAGGACTGGCAGGTGGCCTTCGAGGAGGCGGGATTCCGCAACGCCATCATCGCCCGGGATCCCCCCACGCCTGAGGAAGACCCCGAGTTCAGCCCGGAAGACATCCGCTACTCGGTGATCCGCTACTTCCCGGCGACAATACAGAACGCGTCCGGCCCACATGTGCACGATCCACGCACCGGGGAGATCCTGGAGAGCGACATCAACTGGTATCACAACGTGATGAACCTGGTGCGGAACTGGTACTTCGTGCAGACGGCGGCGGCCAACCCGGAGGCACGGGGGGTGAAGTTCGACGACGCCGTGATGGGTGAGCTCATCCGGTTCGTCGCCGCCCACGAGGTGGGTCACACCATCGGCCTGCAGCACGCGATGCAGTCCAGCTCGGCGTACCCCGTCGATTCGCTGCGGTCGGCGTCGTTCACCTGCCGCATGGGGACGGCTCCGTCCATTATGGACTACGCCCGGTTCAACTACGTGGCGCAGCCCGAAGACGAAGGCGTGTGCTTCATGCCCGGCATCGGCCCCTATGACCTGAACACCATTCGGTGGGGATACCGGCCCATCCCCGGGGCAAACAGCCCCGATGCCGAAAAGGCTACCCTCAACGAATGGATCAAAGAAAAGGCCGACGATCCTGTGTACCGGTACGGCACTAGCCGCCAGTACGACCCGTCCTCCCCCAGAGAGGCGCTGGGCGACGATCCGGTGCGGGCCAGCGAGTACGGGATCGCGAACCTGAAACGCATCGTCCCCAACCTCAGGGAGTGGACCTACCAGGAGGGCGAGGACTACAGCCAGCTCCAGGAGCTGTACAACCAGGTGCTGGGCCAGTGGAACCGGTACATGCGGCACGTGGTAGCGGTCATCGGCGGCGTCGTGCGTACCGCAAAGACGATGGACCAAGAGGGCCCCGTCTACGAGATGGTCCCAGCCGATGAGCAACGGGCGGCCATGGCGTTTTTCGCCGAACAGGCCTTTGCCACGCCTACCTGGATGCTGGACGAGGACATCTTGACCCGCATCGAGCACGCCGGGATCGTGGATCGCATCCGGCAGCGGCAGGTGGGCGTGATCAACAACGTGCTCAGCCCCGGACGGATGCAGCGTCTCATAGAGGCTGAGGCCCGCAACGGAAACGAGGCCTATTCCCTCGGCGAAATGATGACCGATCTACGGGAAGCGGTCTGGACGGAACTCCCCCGTGGGCGCTCGATAGAAGCCTACCGCCGCAACCTGCAGCGCGGGTATCTCGAGCGGATGGAATTCCTCATGACGGAAGAACCGACTGCGCCACCGGCCCGTTTCGCCGGCCGGCGCACCGCAGTGGACGTGAGCCAGTCAGACATTCGCGCCTTCGTCCGCGGGGAGCTAAACGTCCTGAAGGGTCAAATCCAACGCGCCCTGCGCCGCAGTCTCGATACGGCTACGAGATATCACCTGGAGGATGCGGTGGTGAGGATCGATGCTATTCTCCACCCTGAAGGGAACTGACACGGGAGTGGGGAGTGGGGAGTGGGGAGTGGGGAGTGGGAAACGGGAAGTGGGAAGTGGAGAGTGGGACTGATAGCAAAAACACCTCGGTACCACATGGTGGCATCGGAGTGTTTTTGTTATGCGTAGCCAGATCCGTCTTGCCTGATCAACACTCCACTCCCGACTCCCGACTCCCCGGGCGCGCGGCGCCCCCAGCGCTAGCGGATGCTCTTCACCCTAGCTCTCATGCGCCGAGCTTGGTCGCGAAACTCGCGGGCCGAATCACGCAGGTCCTCTGCCAGGTCGCGCATCTCGACCTGCAAGTCCCGATGAAACTCCTTACATGGTCCTAGGTGAACACGCGGTTCGTTGCACGGGAGGTCGTCGAAGCGCACGAGCACGGGAACGTTCAGGTTCGCGTCCGGCACGCTGAGGTTTCCAAAGGGAATCAGGCCGGCAGTGTCGGCGACACACCTCAGCGCCCGCTTGAACTCTGCAACGCTTCCATTACGGATCTGAAGCCGCAGCGCGCAGCCCTCGAGGCTGGCCAAGTCGCGCTCGTCGCTGATCTCTGCCACCAGGAGCAGACTGTCGAGCCCGCCGGGGCGGTCGCGGTGCACGACGACCGTCTCCAATCGTCCCAGCCAACCACCTCCCACGAACAGCGGTACGTAGATCGGTAGCTCCATGACCACCGGTTGTGAGGAATGCTCCAACTGATAGCCCCAATCCTGCACCATGTCCTTGATGCCTTCGGCCTTCTGGACCCCAAGGAATACCACCAGTCCACCGAAAAAGATGATGGGACCGGCGATCACTCCCCATGGCCGCTTTCTCTTGCTCATGCTCAGTTATCCGTTCGAAGTGTGGCTCATACCGAGCCGTACGAGGTGACCAGGAGAGAAAGTTTCAGCCGACAGAGGACACGGCGTAAGCCGTTATTAAATAGTGAGTTAAGGTTCGTCCAGCAGACTTCGGCGTGCACGAGAAAGTGGGATGTGGGAATATGGAGAAGCGGACGCTCAGGTCGACACAGCTGCTTCCACTTCCTACTTCCCGCTTCTACGACTCCTCTCGCTATTCCGCCCTGGCACCGTCAGATTCTCTAGCAGCCTTTCCGAATGGTTCGACTGGATGCGAGCAAAACTGGTTTTCGTGAGTGGCAGCAAATCGGGGACGAGCATCGTGCTGGCCCTGGGGCACAACAGCATCGGTCGGAAGCAGAATCAGCGGGTCATGTTCTCCCGGGACGAGATCATCGTGTCCGCCGAGCACGCGGACATCACGTACAGCGACGGCAAATACGTGCTGCGGGATCGCAACAGCCGCAACGGCACCTTCGTCAACTGGGAGCGCATCCTCCAGAAGACCCTCGAGCCCGGAGACATCATCGAGTTCGGCAGAGGGGGACCATCAGCCCAATTTGTGCTGGACACCGAAGCGGTCATGACCCCGACGCTGGATCTGGCCGAAAGAGGGACGCCGGACGCGCTTGGCAAGCTCACCACGTCTCAGACCAAGGGTCCCGACTCTACCACAACCGGAGTGCGTCGTCGCTTTCCGAGCACTCGCGACTTCGTGTCCCTGGTGCAGGGAAACAAGCGGCGCGTCCTCATCAACACCATCGGACTGGTGGCGCTCCTCGCCGTGGTGTCCGCCGTGGCGTTCTGGCAAGTGCATCAGCGACGCGGCCTCCAGGACTCCCTCGCCGAGTTCGCCCTGACGTTGGATGCTGAGCGCGGCACCCGCAGCGTCTTGGAGCGCAACCTCTCCAACATCCAGGTCCGCTACGACTCTCTCCTCAAAGCTGTCGAAGCGTCGCAGCGCGAGCGCCGCGCCGCCGAAGCGGCGGCGACGCGCAACGTGTCCACCCGCAACGTCGCCGCCAGGCTGAGCGGTGGGGTAGGCCTCATAGTGTACTCCTACGGCTTCACCCGGAGCGGCACGAAGGAATTGCTGCGGTACCGCACCGACGCACAGAACACGCCCCTCACGCGGTTCAACAGTCGGGGACGGATCGTTCCGGAGGTCGGTTTTGGTGGCGACGGGCCTCTCGTGCAACGCCAGGGATCCGCCACCGGATTCCTCGTGGACTCGGCGGGGTGGGTCATCACCAACCGGCACGTGGCCCAACCTTGGAGCCAGGACGACGGGCTCCAGGACCTGCGGATGCAGGGTTGGGACGTGGAACCCCAGTTCATCACCCTCCAGATTTACTTTCCCCCCGGCGACCAGTCGTATCCGCTGCGCGTCGAGGCGGTGTCGGATCGGGTGGACCTGGCCATCATGCGCACATCGTCGCGTAAGATCAATGCGCCGATACTGCCGCTCTCGACCGAAGACCGTCTCATCCCGCCGGGCGAGCACATCGCCTTTATCGGCTACCCCACGGGAGTGCACAACCTCCTCTTTCGTGTCGCCGACGACCGGCGCAACGAGATCCTGAGCCGAGTCGGTGAGGAGCCGGTGGATCTCGCCCGGGAGTTGGCCCGACTCGGGCAGATTCAACCGCTGGTCACCAGCGGGGACATCAGTGACACAACCGACACCGAGATCATTCACACCGCGGCCGCCACGGGCGGGGGCAGCGGCGGGCCGTTGATTGCCACCAGCGGCAGAGTCGTCGCCATTCACTACGCCGCGGTGCGGTCGCCGATTCGAGGGGATCCCTTCCAGACGCAGCGGGGGGTTCGGGCGAGTTTCGCCTGGGAACTCCTGCCGGCGTGGCTTCGCAACAAACTGCGCCAGTGACGGTGAGCGGCTACAGGTAGGGCTTCATCAGCCGCGCCACGCCGTCGCGTAGCTTCACTGGAAGAGCACGGGCGTCCATCTGCTCTTTGGTAACCTCTCGGCATTCACGGATCTTCCCATCGACGAACCGGTCGAGTTCGCTGACGAAATCCGTTCCGTAGCACTCCACATTGAACTCGAAGTTCAGACGGAGGCTCCGCGGATCCCAATTGGCCGATCCCACAAACGCCCAAGCACCGTCCACCAACATGATCTTGGAGTGATCGAACGGACCCGGCGACAGGTACACGCGGCATCCATGGGCGAGGACCTGCCAGAGTTCCGCGTCCGAGGCCCACTTCACGAATCGAAGATTGCTCACTGCCGGCAACACGATCTGCACATCGACTCCCCGCAACGAGGCGACATTCAGGGAGGTAATGAGCGTGGCGTCAGGAAGAAAATACGGCGTCATGATGCGGACACGGTGTTCCGCGCGGGCGAGTGCACCGTGCAGCACCCAGCGCAACTTGCCGATGTCTTCGTCCGGGCCGTCAACAACGCCTCGCGCCGCAACTTTGCCCACAGAATTGAGCAGCGGAAACCACTTCGGCCCACCCAAGATTTCACGTGTGGTAAACGCCCAATCTTCAGAGAACATGTGTGTCAGGTGAGCAACCACGGGACCTTCGAATCGGAAATGAATATCCTGTACCGGCGACTTGGGGCTGCTCTCTAGCAGGTGTCCCTCCCGAATGTTCATTCCGCCCGTGAAGCCAACGCAGCCGTCGGTCACGAGAATCTTGCGGTGGGTTCTCAAATTCAGGAACGGCATCCGCCACGGAAACAGCGAATGCAGGAACCGCGCAACCGGAATATTGCGTTGCTCGAGTTCCTTGGTAATCGAGGGTCTGGAATAGAGCGCCCCCACCCCATCAATGAGCACGCGCACTTCGACTCCTCGTTTCACCGCGCGCTCCAGTGCGTCCGCAAACATCATACCCGCGCGGTCGTTGTCGAAGATGTACGTGCTCAACGCCACCGTGTGCTGCGCGCCGTCGATCGCCTCCAGCATGGCGGGATAGGCCGCGTCACCGTTCACCAGCAACCGCACGTCGTTTCCCGCCGTTATCGGAATACGGGTAACACGGTCGACCAAGCGGCCGAGGGCGGTGAGGTGTGTATCCTCCGGAGGGAGCACCTGCTCGATGCTGTGGCGCTGCACTTGCAGCTCGGCGGTATTGGCCTCGAGTCGCAGGCGTTCCTGCCGCAATTCTGTCGCCAGCCGCCGGATCCGGTTGACACCGAGCAGGACATACAGCACTGCACCGGCAATCGGGAACACCATCACCATGCCGACCCACCCAACCGCCGCGCGTGCATCCCGCTTATACAACACGATATGAGCCGATGTCCCCAGTGCCAGCAACACGGCCAACGTACCTATGGCATAGGGCCACACATCGGATACGAGTTTAAACATGGAAGCTAGGAAACTACAGGGTTGGAGCTCGTAAGGGAGAGGAAGGAGGAAAGTCTCTGGCCACCCTCTTCCCTCTCTCGATCATCACCCCCACGTTTAGCGCATGGATCCCGTAAACATCTCTGAATTCGAGACCTTGGCTCGGGAGCGGATGAGCCGGCAGGCCTTCGATTACGTCGCCGGCGGCGCAGACGACGAAATTACCCTGGCGAAAAATCGCGCCGCCTTTGAACGGATTACGTTGCACCCTCGCGTGCTCGTCGATGTGTCTACGGTGGACACGTCTACCGAGGTGCTGGGACAGCGAATTTCCTTCCCGGTGCTCGTGGCTCCTACGGCCTTCCAAACGCTGGCACATCCGGACGGTGAGCTTGCAACCGCCCGCGCTACATCAGCGGCTGGAACAATCATGATTGTGAGCACGCTGGCTTCTTTCCGGTTGGAAGATATAGCGGCGGCGGCACCCGGCCCAAAATGGTTTCAACTCTACTGCTGTAAGGAAAGGGCGGCCACACAGCAACTCGTCGAGCGTGCGGAGACGAGCGGTTACGACGCGATTTGTCTTACCGTCGACGTTTCTCGCCTCGGACGTAGGGAGAGGGATCTTCGCAATCAATTCACTCTTCCGCCGGAGGTTGTGCCCAGAAACTTCGAGGACGCAGCAAACCTTTCGGCATTTCCTCAGACGGAACGCCGGTCACTCCTCACGGCGTACGTCGCAGACTTGTTGAATGATTCCCTGACATGGGACGATGTCGCCTGGATCAGGTCCATCACCAAACTTCCGGTGGTCCTCAAGGGCATTTTGACATGCGAAGACGCGAGGTTGGCCGCCGACATGGGAGTAGAGGCCATTGTCATCAGCAATCACGGTGGTCGGCAACTCGACGGGGTACCCGCAGGCGTGGACGTTCTCCCTGAGATTGCGGCAGCAGTGGGGGACCGGGTCGAGGTTCTGGTCGACGGCGGGATCCGCAGGGGAACAGATGTCGTGAAAGCGCTGGCACTCGGAGCACGCGGCGTTCTTCTGGGCCGGCCGTACGTATGGGGACTGGCCGCCGACGGCCAAGCGGGCGTCACGAAGGTCTTGCAGATGCTGCACGATGAGGTGGAGTTGGCGTTGGCGTTGTGTGGCTGCCCCAGTGTCGAGGCAGTCTCAGCGGGATTGGTGGGGAGACGATAGCGGAAGATGGGCGATGTGTCCCAAATCACCGACTCAGGCCCGATATTATGGAATTCGTTACAGAACAGGCCTAGGGGAGCGCCTACCGGTCCCCAGCCCCACTGAACCCTCCACCCCAGCCGCGGGGTTATCGATGAGCAGTTTGATCCACGCC
Organism: Gemmatimonadota bacterium; assembly: GCA_022566515.1. Taxonomy (GTDB): domain Bacteria; phylum Gemmatimonadota; class Gemmatimonadetes; order Gemmatimonadales; family GWC2-71-9; genus B3T1B10. Next base: position 1,588 of record JADFIT010000126.1, on the reverse strand, counting down.
TACCGAACGACGTTACTGTGCAGTGCCCTCGCCTTTGGCATGACCGCCTGCACATCCAAGCAGGACCCCACCGATACCGGGCCACCGACTCCCACCCCTACATTGATCGTGAAAGTCGATGGCAACACGCAGACGGGGACCGTGGGCACCGCTCTGGGGACCTCGGTGGTCGTGCAGGTCAACGACCAGACGGGCACAGCGATGCAAGGAGTGTCGGTGAGCTTCAGCGTCACCAGCGGTGGCGGGTCCTTCTCGGCCGCCAGCTCCAACACGAACTCGAGCGGTCAGGCCTCGAGCGATTGGACCCTGGGTACCACGTCCGGGGCACAGGTAGCACGGGTCAGCGTCACGTCCAACACTAGCATCAACACAGACTTTTCGGCGACCGCAGACGCCGACGTGCCGGCGGCACTCACGCTGGTTGGGGGCGACATGCAAACCGGGCTGGTGAGTCAGCTCCTGGCCAACCCCATCGAAGTGAAGGTGGAAGATCAGTTCGGCAACGGAGTTTCCAATCAGCCGGTAACGTTCTCCATCACGAGCGGAGGTGGCTCGCAGGGGACCACCGACGCCAACACCGGTGCTGACGGTCTCGCCAGCACTACCTGGACCCTCGGACCGGGCACGGGGACACAGACCGCCGCAGCCACCGCCGCCGGACTCACCGGCTCGCCGATCGCGTTCACGGCGATCGCCACCACGCTCTCGCTCAGCAGCGTGACGCCCGATCCCCTCGTCGAAGGAGGGACGGCAACGCTGACGGGGACGGGGTTCGATCTCACCCTTGGCAATAACGCCGTAATGGTCGACGGAGTGGCCGCGACCGTGACGATGGCAACTACCACGTCACTCACCGTCACGCTTCCCACGTTCAGCTGTCAACCAGCGCGGAATGTGGACATCACAGTGACGGTCTCGAGCGAGACATCCAGCGCCGTCAATCAACGATTCAATCCCGCCAGTACGATGAGCATCGCCGTGGGAGAGCAGCAAATCCTGTCGACGCCCGCGGACTTCTGCTTGAACTTCCTGCCGGATCTGACGGGTAGCGACAGCTATCTCATTGGCGCGAGCGCCACGGCAGAGATCGACGCAGTGATGCTGTTCTCCCTCACGGCCGTGAGCGGCGCCTCTTCGTCTCCGCCGGCTCTTGTGGCCGCTCCTGACGCGTTGTCGAGCGCGCGCCCGCGTGGCCGCATGCTCACGCCGCTCGAGCAGGACGAGTTGGAGCGGGAGTACGCCTATCGCGCGAGCGAAATGCGGATCAGACAGTGGGAGCGCGAGAATGCCGGCCTACCGATGCATCCGGCCGTCCGATCGAGCGCCGCAGCCTTGGCCGTGCCCGGCGTTCCCAGCGTTGCACAACAATTTACCATCAAAGTGCCCGACATCGCCGGCGATCTATGCACCGACTTCGCCTCCATCACGGTCGAGGTGAAGAAAGTCGGCGCGCACGGTATCGTCGCCGTCGATTTGGCGAACCCCGCCGACGTACCCGCGGGTGACGACCCGTTCACGGACGCGGATCTGCAGTCGTTCAGCGACGCGTTCGACAACGACATCTACGACATGCTCATCGCGAACTTCG
>JADFIT010000125.1 GCA_022566515.1 Gemmatimonadota bacterium | reverse complement strand
ACTCGCCCGATCGTGGTCGAGAACTTCTTTGAGGAGTTGAAGGCGAGGGGGGGGTCGTGACTCGTGTCGGTACGCCATGCAATGTGAATTGGCCTTCTTCTCGGCACCGTTGGAGAACAGCGAGTGACAGTTGCGTTGTGAGTTCCCGTCCCGCCCCCTTCCCGACCGCGTTCGAAGCTTTCGTGGAACTCTTCAATCAGGAAGCATTCTGGGAGAGTCACGAGGTGCTGGAGGGGCCCTGGCGCGAGACCGGGAGCGACTTCTACCACGGCCTGATCCTTTACGCCAGCGCCTTCGTTCACGTCCAGCGGGGGAATCCCCACGGCATTGGGGCGCAGCTCGTGAAGGCAGAACGGTTCCTCCAGGAATTTCGCCCTGCCTACCTGGGCATAGATGTGGGACTGCTCCTGTCCCACGCTCGGGTCTGCCGGAAGGTTGTGCGGGAGAATCCCGACGCGCCCCGAGATCGGTGGCAGGAACTCATCCGCTTTCCGAAGATTCGGCTGCGGGCGGAGCACCGTTTGGGCGACGAACCGGAGCTCACGCGGTAACGGGGACGTTGCATCGATTGGAGCGGTGACGCACCGGCAACGACGACCCGCTCGATGCACCTGTGTGCGCGACGATTGTAGCATTGCATCACCACGAGCCCAACCGACCTTGCTCAGCTCGCGTCGAGTCCCCGCTACGGTCTCCCGGCCGAGTGTCGCCTACACATCTGCGCCTCTAGCGGGCACTCCTTCATGGATCCATCTTTGGGATTAGCATTCCCCGCGTTTGGTCGGCGACGCAGGTAGAGGAATGTGTACCGAGCGACTGACCCTCCACACAGTGATCCGATCGGAGAAAAGCGTGGCTAGTCTCCAGGACCGTATGATTCGCGCCGCTAAACTGGACGTTCAGCTGTATGAGGAGGTGGAGGCCGATCAAGGTGCGATGGCTCAAGCCATGACCGTGGTCATCCTGTCCGCAGTAGCCGCTGGGATAGGGAGCGCAAATGTGGGCCTGCTCGGAATCGTCATCGGTATGATTGGGGCTCTGATAGGATGGTACGTCTGGGCCTTTCTCACCTATTTCATAGGAACAAAATTCCTGCCAGAGCCACAGACCAGGGCGGATCATAAGGAATTGCTGCGCACGATCGGCTTTTCCAGCGCGCCGGGATTGATTCGGGTCTTAGGGATCATCCCGGGCCTCCGCGACCTGATCTTTCTTGTCGCGGGCATATGGATGCTCGTAGCGATGGTGATCGCCGTCCGACAGGCCCTTGACTACACGAGCACGTGGCGCGCACTCGGTGTTTGCGGGATCGGTTGGGTGGTTCAGTTCCTCATTCTAACGGTTGCCCTTTCGATGGTCGGCGCTCTGTAGAGAAGATGCTTCCGGACACAGATGTGATGCTGCCGAAGGAGGACGGACAGTAGACTAAGGGCCTTCTTGGGCGTGCGGTTCACAGGCCTGACCGTCGATGTCCTGCTGAAGTTCGGGCCCTAGAGAACGCTGCTGTACCGGCGGCCACTTACCTTCTCGCCCTGTCGCCTCCCCGCCGACTCGCGGAGTCCCGAATAGACGTGTATGTTAGGCCCTGCCGCCCCCCCCGGCGGGGCTGCATCAGCGCTACAACCCTTTGAGAAACAGGTAATGAGAACAGAAACACGCTACTCGCTAACATCCGCCACCGCCTTGGCTTTGGCGCTCTGTGTATCGGTAACCTCTGCTTGCTCCAACCCCGGAGCGGGGATAGTGACGGAAGGGGATTGGGCGTTCATCACCGGGAACTCGTATGGTCAGCGATACTCGACGCTGGACCAAGTCAACGCGGACAACTTCGAGCAGCTCGAGGTGGCGTGGGTTTGGGACGGGTCCGCTTTCCCGAACGTGAACGCGCGCGCCACGCCGATCTACGTAAAAGGCAAACTCATCAGCGTGGCTGGCGAGAGGCGTCACGTGGTGGCCACGGACGCCGGTACGGGAGAGACCCTCTGGTCATGGGTCGAGCCGGAGACGTTCCGGTGGGAGTACTCCATGCGGAAGAACCATGGCAAGGGCGTCGCCTACGCCAATGTCGACGGTCGCGATGTCATTTATGTGGTCACGCCGGCGTTCTTCCTGCATGCGCTGGATGCCGAGACAGGCCAACCTATCGAGGGCTTCGGAGGATCAGTCCCCATCGAAGGCTTTCCCGAAACGGGCACGGTGGATCTCCTCGCCCACCTAGGTCATGAATATGACCCGGAAAAGGGGATCCCCTTGGAGGTCGGTTACATCACCAGCTCCTCACCCGCGATCGTGGTGAACGGGGTGATCGTCGTTGGGAACTCAGCCGAGCAGGGATACAACCAGTCGCGGCAGGAGATGGTGCCCGGGGATATTCTGGCGTTTGATGCTCGGACCGGGGCGTTCAAGTGGAAGTTCGACGTGCTCCCCGGGCCGGGGGAGTTCGGGCACGATACGTGGGAGAACGACGCCTGGCAGTGGACCGGCGACATCTCTTCCTGGGCGCCGCTCTCGGCTGACCCGGAGCTGGGAATCGTCTATATCCCCACCAACGGCGCCACCGCCGATTTCTGGGGTGGTTTCCGACCCGGGGACAATCTCTTCAGCACGAGCCTCATAGCGTTGGATGTTCAAACCGGTGAGCGCGTGTGGCACTACCAACTGGTTCACCACGACATTTGGAACTACGACACGCCGCAGGTCCCGCTACTCATGGACGTAACCGTGGATGGGGAAGACATCCCGGCGGTGATACAGGTGACCAAGCAGGCCTTTGTGTACGCCTTCAATCGTAAAACGGGAGAGCCGATCTGGCCGATCGAGGAAAAACCCGTTCCGGCCGCGTACATGCCGGGCGAAAAGCTGTCGGAGACTCAACCGCATCCCACACGTCCGGCTCCGTACGAGTTGCAGGGGCTTACCGAAGACGATTTGATTGATTTTACCCCCGAGCTAAGGCTCGCTGCCATCGAGGCACTCGAGAGCTACCAAATCGGGCCTCTTTTCAATCCGCCGCTGCATAGAGACAATGACATCGGAAAGACGTCCTCCCTCTGGTGTCCGGGTGACGTGGGTGGGACGAACATCGACGGTACACCCGCGGCGGACCCCACCACGGGGATCCTCTACGTGACTTCGCAGAAGGGGTGCTCGTCACGGATCATGATTCCCGGCCACGAGCGGGATGCCCGCGAGGAAAGGCCGACTGGTAGGGTCATCAATGATTTTGCCGTGGGAAGTTCCCGTGGTACGCCGCGTGTGCATGGCTTACCAATCTTCAAGCCACCTTACAGCAAAATCACCGCGATCGACATGAACACTGGGGAACACCTCTGGTGGATTCCCGTTGGCGACACTCCAGATAGGGTGTTGAATAGCGCCTTCGTGAAGGGTGTGGATATTCCTAACACGGGGACGGGGAGACAGGCGGCGCAGATCGTAACCGCCACCCTGCTCATTCACACCGGAAACGGGAGCGACGGTACTCCCTTCCTTTATGCTGTGGACAAGGCAACGGGGGAGCGTCTCGGTAAGGTTGAGTTACCGGGTAACCCGCGGTATGGGATCATAACCTACATGCACGAAGGCAAACAGTATTTTGTGGTGCAGGCGGCGAACATGCTCATGGCGCTACGCCTGCCTGGTTGATCCTTCTAAACGGCACAGCCCACCGATTCGGTGGGCTGCGTCGTTGTGATTCGTTTTTGATTTTCACTTTATCACTTAAGGCAATAACGAAAGCACATCATGCTCTCATATCAAGTTTATAAGCTCCTGCACCTGGTCTCTCTATTCGGCGTTTTCATGTGTCTCGGGTCTTTGGTCGTCCACCGCATGAATGGTGGCGACAAAGAATTTCCCGCCCGCAAATGGGTCATGCTCAGCTTTGTCGTCTTCATGTTCTTGGCTCTCATCGGAGGTTTCGGATTGCTGGCTCGCTTGGAAATAGGGATGCCAGTGTGGGTTTTCGCGAAGTTCACTCTCTGGTTGGTAGTCGGGGCCTACATGAGCGTCATCTTGCGCAAACCGGAATGGTCCAAGCTGAATTGGTTCGTCCTATTGCTGCTGGGGGCTACCGGAGCGTATTTGGCTATTTATAAGCCGTTCTAGGTGTAATCCCCTTTCGCGTTGGACCGTCCGGGTCCGTCTTATTGTCAATTACGTCAATTCCCGACCGGCTCCAAACGCACGACCGCTGTGGTTCCTCCCCGACGGGCGTCGATGGCCAGGTAGATGTAACCGTCCGGTCCCTGGCGTACGTCACGGATGCGGCCCAACCCATGGACCAACGTTTCTTCGATCTCGACTCGCTGCCCGTCCATGGTTAGGCGCGCAAGTTGCTGGCCGGCCAGGCCCCCGGCGAAGAAGTTCCCTCGCCATTCCGGGAACTTGTCACCGGTGTAGATAAGCAGCCCCGACGTAGCGATGGACGGTACCCAGAAGTGGACTGGCGACTCCATTCCATCCCGACGCGTTCCCTCATGGATCGCGGTTCCACTCCCGTAGTTCACACCATACCCGACCACCGGCCAGCCGTAGTTCAGGCCGGGGCGAATGAGATTGAGTTCATCTCCCCCTTGCGGCCCATGCTCGGTGATCCAGACGTCTCCCGTCTCGGGGTGGATTGCCAAACCTTGAGGATTCCGGTGCCCGTAACTCCAGATCTCCGGCCTGGCGTTGGGACGGTCGACAAACGGATTGTCGGCAGGAACGCGGCCGTCGTCATGGAGTCGGTTGACGGTACCGTGATGGTTGGAGATGTCCTGGGCGGGGTGAGCTTCCAGATCTCCGCGGGACGGCACCTGTCGTTCTCCTACTGTGATAAAAAGGAATCCGTCACGGTCAAAGGCGAGTCGTGAACCGTAATGTCCGCGACCTCGAGACACCGCCTCGAAGATCTCTTCCACGTTCGTGAGGCGATCGTTCTCGAACCGACCGCGCACCACCGCCGTGGTTGCCTCGGAACCCTCTGCGTTTGGCTTGGAGAAACTCAGGTAGAGAAGTCGGTTCGAAGCGAAATCGGGATGGAGGGCCACATCCAGAAGCCCGCCCTGTCCTTGGGCGAATACCTTGGGAACCCCGGGTACCGGATCGGCGAGGAGTTTCCCGTTCCGAACGATGCGGAGTCGTCCGGGGCGTTCCGTTATCAGCATGTCTCCCCCGGGAAGAAATGCCATTGACCATGGGTTAACGAGCCCGTCCGCCACGGTGACTATGCGGTAGTCGTGGTACGCCGACCGGTAGACCTGGGATTGACCAGACGCGGGGGTCGCAACGGACAAGAATAGTCCAGCGGTCGTGAGTGCTAACGAAGTCCGGATCATCTAGAACTCCTTATGGTGCAGAATAGACGGAGCCCCGCCGGGTGAAAGGGTCCGCGGCCCGCGGCTTAACTTTAGTACAGATCGCTGCGAGCGCAACACGTCATGCTCCATCCTTCAGCAGCCGGTCGACGTCGCCTCGCACCGCCACAGTGACCGTCAACTCCTCGCCCGTGACGCCACGCTCCCTGCCTCAAGGGTGCCTCAGCAACTAGCCAATTCGCTCGTAGACGGCATGAGTCACGCGCACGATGTCGCCGTTTTCATCCAAGCGCACATACTCGTTGTTGATGGTGTTGCCGTCTTCAGAGAGCGTGTTGATGATGATCTGGGACACCCGACCGTTTCTCTTGTTCGAGATTCTCGTGGTGCGTTGATTGATGATCTCAACGGCCGTCTCGGATCCCTCTCGGCCGGTGACCGGACGGAAGACCCCGTCGAACAACGTGACGTAGCCCCACTTGGATTCCTGGCCTCGCGCGTTGGTGGACGCAACAGTGATGCGCATGCCGCCGTCCATGTACGGCTCGTAGGTCATGATGTTGACCTGCGGCGGCGGGGCGTCGGACCTGAGCTTCCACACGCCGAAACGTGGGTTGTCCTGAGCGGATGCGTCGGCAGAAGCGACCAGTACGGCCGCGAACGCCGCGAGACTCAGCGTGAGGGTCCGTTTGAGCATCGTTGAGACTCCTGTCAGTGATGTGCCGGCGCGCAAGGCGCCCGGGAGCACGAATCCAGGTCGACCATCATGCGCGTCCGAGGCCGCGTACGCGAGCCCCTATAGCCCGGAGGCAGGGTCATCCATCAGAAGTCCCAGCTCCTCGCCAGGCTTCAGTTGAGCCCGCCGGGCGATCGCGATCGAGCCGGGAGTGAATGTCCCGCCGAGAAATCCCGTCACGAACATCGCCTGAATGATTTCCACAACCGGAGTCCCTGAGGGAAGTAGACCCAGCGTTCCCATGAGAGCCGGAACCGCGGCGGAGCCCAGGAGGCCCCAGAGCGCGACGCGCCCAAGCGAGAGCTCGAACAGCCGTTTCCGTCCCTCCTTCAGCGAGAGCAGCGTGCCGAACCCGACGCCGGAAACGAATCCGTACACACCCATCCCGAACGCCCACTCGAGAATCGGGTTAGTCCAACGCCACGCAGCAGCTTTCCCATGCCCACCCCATGTCATGGCGCGGGATCCACGAATCTCGATCCGCACGCACTCATCCACCCCCTCTCGCACGCCATCGCGTACAGAGCTGCCGGGTCTTGCTCCCGGACCGGTCCCTTGCTACCCCGCAACACGATCGGCAGATCGCTCGGCGTCAGGGCAGCGCTTGCGAATGTCGTCGAACCCGCCTCCATCCGTGCCGCGTTGTCGCACGCAGCCGAGAAACCCAATGAGCAGCCGTAGCTCCACACGCTCAGGGCTTCCTGCTCATCCTGCATCTGTACGACCAGCAGAATCCCCAGTTCGTTGCACGACCAGCCGGAACCCCGCTCACACAGATTCTGCTGCTGCACCGCGAGGTAGTTACACGCTCGCTCCGACCCCTCGGCGCATGTCGTCTGCCAGAACGGGACCCACTGCCCCCGGTGATCGTCGCCGACACCGTCGGCGGCGGCGATGGCCGCGAAAATCAGGATCCATATTCCGACGGTCGCCACCCTCCGTTGGGTTCCACTGAGCGCCGTGGCCACCTTGGACAGACTCAGCACCCTGAACGGCCCCGTGGTAACCGATCGATCGATGATCTGAATCAGCATGTTCAGGATCGGGACGGGCAACAGCTTGTCGTAGAACGTCGGGGCGTCGATGAGCCTCAGGATACCGAACAGACCGATCGTGCCCATCCCGTACAGCACCCCGAAGAAGACGCGTCCCGACTCCGTCCTCGGCGAGGTCGACGGGTCGGTGAACAGCAGCGTCATCCCTACAAAAACCGCGATGGGGATGTAGGAGTCGAAAAAGAGGTACGTGCCCGTCACCCCAAAATAGACCAGACCGAACAGGTACGTCGTCACGGCCGCGGAAAGCGTCATCGTCGTAACGCCGAAGAGCAGCATCGCCGGCAGCGCCACGAGGAAGATCAACAAATGCATGTGCGGCGGATTGAACAGCGTCGTCGCGATTTCGATGCCGAGCGTCGTGTCCGTCGTGCCGGTAAGGATCAGCACGAGTGAGAAGACGGCGAGCGGGAACGAGGACGGGTTGAAGACGTGCGACGAACGTCCGCCCTTGTCCCAGCGGATGAGCTCCTTGGCGAGGTAGCCGAGCGCGATGATCACGAACTGCCAGTGGAACCACTCCGGCCGGAACAGCAGGAACAGGTTGATGCTGAGAATGATGGGGAGCGGCCCGAATCCGAGCTCGAACTCGTCGCGTCGGGACCACGCCAACAGGCTGCTGAACCCGTACGCGAAGACGAGCTGAGCGAAAATCAGAGGGAAGAAGGCCCGGATGCTCGGTACGTGATAGCCCCAGTACGCATAGAGCACGAGTTGTGCGCTGGCCTGGACGTAGTGGGGTTTCCGCGCAACGACGTTCAGCGCCAGGGTGCGGCCGCCAGCAGCGCGCGTCATCACGAACAGCACCAAGACCCATATGAGCAGAACACCGGCGGCTCCGATCATCGCCCGCGTGATGGCGGGCTCGGGGCGCAGCACGCCCAAGACGAAAAGTCCCAACGCGAACGCGGTCGGCAGCAGAAACGCCCGTCCGTTGGAGAGCTGTCTCTGATCAGGCGTCGTCACGCCACCAAGCGTCTGCGTCGAATTCGTCAGGGATCTGTTCCTCTCCCGGGTCCGAGAACCCAACCGGCCACGACGAGGCGCACTAGCACCAGTTCAGAGGCCTCAACCGACGTCCCTCAGCCAGCAAGCGCGCCACGAACTCGCGCGTGTAGATACGCACGTGCCGTCCCCGGTCGAACAACTCGATCGAATGAATATCCCACGGTGACATGCGGTCCAGATCCCCCACGCCCCCGTAGGCCCGCAGCTCGTCGAAGCAGATCGACACCATCTGCTTCGACCCACCGATACCTAGGAAGCACAGATCCCCGGACTCAAGGAAGCAGAGCCGGGTCAGCGGGATCGCCCGCTTCAACGTCTCCCGGCCGTAGCCCCCCAGCTCCGCGATCGCCACCTGATCGAGAACCCTGACCTCGCGAGCGGACGCGGTTCGCCTCTGTTCGAACTGGCTCGCGACGCTGACCTCGAGGCCCTGCAGTTCGATCGGCTTCGGCTGTATCGAGATCGTCGTGAACTCGATGGGCGCGGTGGAAGGCAGCACCGCTTGAGAGTCCTCGTAGCCGAGTTGCTCCACCCGGAGCACGTACACACCGATGGCTTCCACTTCGAGAGAAAAGCGCCCCTCGTTGTCGGCGACGGCCGTGGCCGACGCCAACGCCGCGCGGGTTTCCCGAGCCGACCTGCAAGGCCTTCGCATCCTGCTGGCCGAGGACGGCCCGGACAATCAGCGGCTGATCTCGTTCTTCTTGAAGAAGTCGGGCGCGGATGTGGCGGTCGTGGAGAACGGCAAGCTCGCGATCGATGCCGCGATGGCGGCGCGCGACGAGGGTCCCGGCGCGCCGGGATTCGATATCATTCTCATGGACATACAGATGCCGGTCATGGACGGCTACGAGGCGACGAGCCTGCTGAGGAAAAGGGGCTACACCGGACCGATCATCGCCCTGACCGCCCACGCGATGGCCAGTGACCGCCGGAAGTGCATCGACGCCGGGTTCGACGACTACGCCACGAAACCCATCAACCGGAGAAAGCTGGTCGCCACGATCCAGCAATGGCGACAGAAACGGACCACTCCCGAGGAAGAACGTGCCTCTGGGACCGCCGCACACGAAACGGCGGACAGAAGTGCCGAGAAGGGATTCTCGGCACAGGACTCGGATCGGCCAGACGACCATGCCGGTATGTTCGTACCCTGATCGCCGCCGGCAGCGTCCCAACGGATAGTTGCAAACGGCGATCGCTGCCGGCGTTACGGATCGCCGGTAAAGGCGACGCTGAACCCGGCCGCATCGCGCAGGTCCACGTGTCCGTCGTCGTTGTAGTCGAATACGGACAGGCAGGTCTCCGGTGGCGCGTCGACGCCCGGCCCGCCTGCGGCCAGGCAGTTCCGAAAGCGGGCGTAGTCGGTGAGATCGACCGCACAGTTTCGGTTCGTGTCGCTGAACGGTCGTCCGTCGTCATCGCTCGGTCCGACAAGCGGCGCAAACAGGCAAACATCCAGCTCGTTGGGGATGCCGTCGTTGTCGACGTCGGAATCGCAGCCGTGTACCAATCCGTCGCCGTCCAGATCGGATTCGCACACGTCCGGTACGAAGTTGCCGTTGCAGTCGTCCGCAGAGCCGTCGGCCGTCTCGTCGACATCGGCAATGCCATTGCCGTCGCAATCGACGTCAAAGCGAAGGAAGTAGATGTCCTGCTCTCCGTTGAAGGTGGCCGCATAGGCAATGCTCGGGCCACGGTCGCTCGATACCATGTGGTAATGAGCGCCAATCGTGTCGCGATCAGTCCAGCCGACGTGGCTGTCGCACACAGG
>JADFIT010000017.1 GCA_022566515.1 Gemmatimonadota bacterium | reverse complement strand
CGAATGATGAATATTGGATATTCGGGGAGTGGGCGAAGGCAGCCTATTGCATCCCACTCCCCACTCCCCACTTGCGTTCGTACCTTGATACGGGATGTAAACTCCATGTGCTGACACGTGAGCTGTCTCGGAACACACGGTGGCGCAGCGAACCCAGGAAATCGGCGTGCGCATGGCGCTTGGCGCCGGCAGTGGCAGGGTGCTGCGGCTGGTGCTCAAGCAGGGAGTGTCAATGGCGCTGATTGGAATCGCGATCGGCGTCGGGGGCGCTCTCATACCCACGCGACTTCTGACGGGAATTTTGTACGGCGTAAGCGCAACGGACCCGGTGACGTTCGTAGGCGTCGCTGTGTTCTTCACCGGAGTCGCAATACTGGCGAGTTACCTACCCGCTCGGAAGGCAAGTACGATCGAGCCGATCGTCGCTTTGCGGTCCGAGTAATAAAAAGTCGGCAGGCGGGGATCGCTAAGACGCTTATCAAGTGATCGGCAATTACGAAGACTTGCACAGCCCACTTTCCGAAAGCCGAGCCGCGGGCTCGGCCATTGGAGATTGTCCTTAGGAACGCCTAGCTGTTATGGGTTTCGCCCCCTGGGTGCTCACCTCTCGAAATAACGTAATCGTCGCCATGCGCCATCCCCCGCCGACAGCGCCCTCCCCCAGACATCACCCGTCTGGGTGTCGATAACGACGGCGTTGGTGCCTTCGCCGAACGCAAACCGGCCGACCTGATTTGGCTGGCCGACGACCAGAATGGCTGCCGCAATGATGAGTCCGGCCACGATGATCGCTGCTGCTATGGCGTACGGCTGTCCTTTTTCCATCGTTCCGATCCTTAAAGTAGTGTTACTGTATGTAAATAACATGCAGGATAAACACATCTACGCTGGCGAGACGACGAGATGAGCCCACCACGTCCGGAAGACTTTCTACCGCTCAAACCGGCCACTTTCCTAGTTTTGGTCGTCCTGGCGGCCCAAGAGCTCCACGGGTACGGCATCAAAAAGGAAGTCGCGAAACGCTCGGCCGCAACCGGTGCATCGGCGACCCTGTTCGATGTGTTGGGGCTTGCCGAGTCACACCAAAGTCACGTGGCACCGGGTCATTAACGCAAAGGGGGAGGTGAGTCTCCGATCAACGCCAGGTGCCGAGGGGGAACAGCGCCATCTGTTGGAGTGCGAGGGTATCTCGTTCGATGCGCGAGGTAGAATAGATTTGGAAGAGACTCGATGGCGTCGTGCTGATCATTCGCTCCGACGATTCTCAACCGCCATTAATTGACCATGATCGTTGACCATGGTATATTAGTTGTATGTCAACAAACACCGAGCAAATGGCCATCTCCGAATTCAAGGCCACCTGCCTGGCCGTCCTGGAGCGGGTTCGGCGGACAGGCCGGTCCATTGTCATCACTCGGCGCGGCAAGCCAGTGGCAGAGGTGATCCCTCCGCCCCCAACGTCCGCAGGCCCTAAATGGCTGGGTGCGTTGGCCGGCCGAGGGCGCATCACCGCCGACCTCACCGAGCCAGCGGCTGATACCGAGGAATGGGAAGCATTGCAAAGTTGAAACTCCTTCTCGACACGCACATCTGGATTTGGAGCCTGTTCGCTCCCGACAAGTTGACCGGCACCGTGGCCGGCCATTTGGAGTCTCCTGACAACGAGCTGTGGCTGTCGCCAATCAGCATTTGGGAGACCTTACTGTTGGTCGAGCGGGGACGTTTGAAGGTGCGCGGGCAGCCGGCGTCGGTCGTGAACGACATGCTCAAGACTGGTCCGTTCCGGGAGGCGCCGGTCACGCACGCGGTGGCGATGCACAGCCGGCGAGTTCAACTGCCGCACGACGACCCGGCCGACCGTTTTCTCGCCGCGACCGCGGTGGTTTACGAACTGACCTTGGTGACCGCTGACGACCGTATGCTGAATTCATCCGGATGGTCGGTCCTGCCGAACCGATGATCGCGGTGGCCCCGGGAATGAGCGTCACGACACCGAGTCGTGTTTGACATTAAGATGTCTCTATGATACATTTTAATGTATGAAACGAACCACTTTAAAGCTTGACGAGAGTGTGCTGCGCCGTCTCAAGCAGCAGGCGGCTGCCGAGGGGCGAACGCTCCAGGATCTCGCCAACCAGTTGCTGCGGCGTGGTCTGGCCACGCAAGATCGGCAACCGTACACCCTCGAACTCGGGGGATGGGAAGCGACGCCACAACCTGGGGTCGATCTTCTCGATCGAGACGCGTTGTTCGATTTGATGCATGGTCGGTGAGCGGTGCGCGCCATCGACACCAACGTCCTTGTGTTTGCCGAGATCACCAGCAGCCCCCAACACGATCGAGCACGGGAGATCCTCCGAGAGTGCAGCGAAGGCCCGATGGCGTGGGCGATTCCCTGGCCGTGCGTTTATGAGTTCCTTCGAGTGGTGACGCACCCCCGGGTGTATCATCCACCAGTCCCACCCGAAGTGGCGCTCGGCGACATGCGCGCGGTCTTGGCTTCTCCATCCCTTGTGCTTCTGTCCGAAACGCCCCGACACGCCGACGTGATGGACGCGGTCGTCCGGTCGTCGGGAGCGACCGGCAACTTGATCCATGACGCCCACATCGCCGCGCTCTGCCTCGAGCATGGCGTCACCGAGTTGGTCACCGGCGATCGCGATTTCCATCGATTCCAGGGGTTACGGGTGGTCGACCCGTTCTCCGGATAGCCAGAGACGACACATGCTCGGCCGGCACGAGCTGCTCGCCGAAGAGTTACGACCGACCCATGATGCCACCCTCGTGAGGCGGACGTCACCGACCTCCACCGGAGGCGCGTGTGAACAGCTCCCACTGGTCTTTTCTGTGACCCATTTGTTACCCGGTTTGTTACCGGGATTGAAAAACGGCGCCTCACACGGGGTGTGCGAAACGCCGTAAGTCGTTGTGGCGGGAGCGTGTGGGAATCGAACCCACCGGAGCCGCCGAAGGCACCTCCCAGCGGTTTTGAAGACCGTGCAAGCCACCAGGCCAAATCCGCCCCCCCGGGCCAGGCTACTCTGTGAGCGCGATGGCGTCAATCTCGATGCGTACGTCCTTCGGCAGGCGTGCCACCTCCACTGCCGCCCGTGCCGGGCGGTGATCGCCGAAATGGCGCGCGTACTCTTCGTTCATCGCGGCGAATTCCGACATGTCCTTGAGATAGACCGTCGTCTTCACCACGTGCTGCAACCCGCTTCCGGCGGCTTCGAGCAGCCCGGCGAGGTTCAGGAAAACCCGGTTCGTCTGCTCGGTGATGGTGTCGCCCACGATCTCCATGGTCTCGGGATCGAGTGGGATCTGGCCCGAGCAGAACACGAGATTGCCGGTGATCACAGCCTGGCTGTATGGTCCGATCGCCTTAGGGGCGTTACTGGTAGCAACTGATTTCATAAGTTAAAATAGTCCTTCGATTGCGCCGTCGGCGTTGATTTTCATCCTCTCGGCAGCGGGCGTCTTCCCCAGACCAGGCATCGTCATGATGTCTCCGGCCATCGCCACGACAAATCCGGCGCCGGCCGATGGATACATGTCGCGAATGGTGATTCGGAATCCTTCGGGGGCTCCGAGGAGCAACGGGTCGTCGCTGAAGGAATACTGGGTCTTGGCGATGCAGACCGGCGTCTCGCCCAACCCAAACTCGGCGAGTTGCTTGGCCTTGCGCGCAGCCATCGGAGTGAAATCGACACCGTCTGCGCCATAGATCTCTTTGGCGATTATCTCTATCTTTTCCCGGATCGGTTTCTTCTCGTCGTAGAGGGGTTCGAAGTTCGACTTCTCGGTCTTCAGGACATCCAGTACTTCTTCGGCGAGCTCGATGCCGCCAGCCCCACCTTCCTCCCACACGTTGCACCGTGCGACGCGGGCGCCTTGCGCCTCGCAGCCTCTCCGAACGACCTCCAACTCTTCGTCGGAATCGGTGATGAAGCGGTTCAGGGCCACGACGACCGGTACGCCGTACTTGCCGATGTTCTCGATGTGCCGTCGCAGGTTGGCGAAGCCGCGCTCTACGGCGTCGGGATCGGGTTCCGTCAGTTTGTCCTTGGGGACGCCGCCGTGGAGCTTGAGGGCACGCACCGTGGCGACGATGATAGCAACCTCAGGATGTAGGTCGCCCGCCCGGCACTTGATATCGAAGAACTTCTCGGCGCCCAGGTCGGCGCCGAATCCGGCTTCTGTCACGACGATATCGGCGAGTCTCAGCGCCATCTCCGTGGCGATGAGCGAATTGCAGCCGTGGGCTATGTTCCCGAAGGGCCCACAGTGCACCAGAGCCGGGCCGCCCTCCAGTGTTTGTACCAGGTTGGGCAGCAGCGCGTCCTTCAACAGGAGCGTCATGGCGCCGTGGGCTTTTAGTTGGCGAGCACGGACCGGTTGTCGATCCCTTGTTTGGCCTACGATGATGTTTCCGAGACGGGTTTCGAGGTCTCCCAGATCGCGCGCCAGTCCCACGATCGCCATGATTTCGCTGGCGGGCGTGATGACGAACCGTTCCTCGCGCGGGACCCCTCCCAGCGGGCCGCCGAGTCCAACCATGATGCTGCGCAGCGCGCGGTCGTTCATATCCATGGTGCGGGGCCACGTGATGCGGCGTTGGTCTACGCCCAGGGCATTCCCTTGGTGGAGGTGATTATCGAGCATCGCAGACAGCAGGTTGTGCGAGCTGGAAATCGCATGGAAGTCCCCGGTGAAATGCAGGTTGATTTCATCCATGGGTACTACCTGGGCGTACCCGCCGCCGGCGGCGCCACCCTTGATGCCGAACACGGGGCCAAGGCTGGGTTCGCGTATGCACAGCACGGCGTTCTCGCCGAGCTTGTTGAACGCCTGTGCGACCCCGACTGCTACCGTAGACTTTCCCTCCCCGGCGGCGGTCGGGTTGATGCCGGTGACCAGTACCAGCCGGGCGCGTCGTTGGCGTGAGGTCATCGCCTCGAGTTTGATCTTGGCCTTGTTGTCGCCGTAGGTGATGATCTCGTTGGGATCGAGCCCCAGGTCACCCGCTACTTCGGTGATGGGGCGCAGCTTCGCCTCTTGGGCGATAGCAATATCAGACGGAACGGTTGTAATCATTGTGGTTGTTTTACTTGTATGCGGGTTCCAAAACATGCAACAGCGTTTTGCGAGGTTTGTTCCTCAATGTCGTGCGGACTCTCCGCGCGGATTTCTGCCACCTTCAATGCAATCTCGCGAACGAAGGCCGGCTCGTTGCGTTTGCCCCGATGTGGTGTGGGAGCAAGGTACGGCCCGTCGGTCTCGACGAGAAGTCGATCGGCCGGGACGGCTCGAACCGCCTCGGAGTCGCTCCATGAGTTGAAGGTCACCATGCCGCTGAACGACACGTATGCTTTCGCCGCAAGAGCAATTTCCAGCACCTCCGGTCCCGAACTGAACGAGTGCAAGATGTAGCTGGCGCCGGTGTCTCGCAGCATGGCCACCATGTCGGCGTCGGCCGACCGCGAGTGCACTACCACCGGGAGGCTGTGTCGCTCTCCCAACTCGAGTTGGGCCGCGAACGCCACGCGCTGCGCCTGGCGCGGTGAGTGATCATAATGGTAATCGAGTCCCGTCTCGCCTACGGCGACCACGAGGGGATTGTTGAGCGCCGCCTCGATCTTGGCAGCCACGTTCGAGTTCCACGCCGATGCCTCGTGGGGATGGACCCCGGCGGTGGCGGAAAGGTCGAATCGCCGAGCCAGCTCGATGGCTCTTGTTGTGGCGGGCTCGGAATCAGCCACCACGATGATGTGCGCAACACCCGCGGCCGAAGCGCGTTTCACCACTGCGGCCCGATCTTCGTCGAACTGGTCAGCGCCAAGGTGGCAATGGGTATCGACTAGCACACGAGCGGGATTGACGAGCGGCGTCTACTTTGCCGGACTCTGAACCACCGTGGGGCCGCCAGAAAACGCCCGGGCGCCCCGCACGTCCTCTCCGGGCCACCTCTGCTCGACCAAGTGGAGAATCGGAGACGCGATGAAAATCGAGGAGAAGGTGCCGGTGATGATGCCGAACGTCATCACCATAGCGAAGCCGCGCAGCACTTCGCCTCCGAGGATGACCCATGCCAGCGTTGCCGCCACCGTCGTTCCCGATGTGACTACCGTGCGTGGAAGCGTTTCGTTGATACTGCGATTGAGGATTTCGTACAGGTTCTTCCGCTTGAACTTGTGCAGGTTCTCTCGCACGCGATCGAACGTGACGATCGTATCGTTCACCGAGTAACCCACGATGAAGAGCAGCGCCGTCGCAACTGCCAGCGTAACCTCGATGTTCAGGTACGAGAGGAACGCGAGGGCGCTGAGAATGTCATGCAACGTCGCCACCACGGCGGCGATCGCAAAGCGCCACTCCATTCGGATGGACAGGTACAAAAAGATCGCGGCAAATCCCATGAGGATTGCGAGTATGGCTTTTTGGCGCAATTCCCCGGCCACCGTCGGCCCGATCGCCTCCGTGCGGACTATTTCGTATTGGTCAGCTCCGAAGGCGTTCCTGAACGCTGCGTCGATGGCGGCTGCCGTCTCTTGCGTCGTTGCCTCGGTTACTTCGGCCCGCGGGTCGAGCCGTGCCCGGATGATGAACTCATTAGGTGCTCCAAACGTCGTGATCTCCGGGGCCGTGATGCCGGCGGCATCGAGCGTCGACCGCAGCCGGGCGGTGTTGATATCATCCGACTTGGCCGTGAGCTCGATCAGGGTTCCTCCTGTGAACTCGATGCTCTGGTTGACGCCGCGGATGGCCAGCAACAACAGTCCCGGAATCATGAACAGCAGTGCGAAGTTGAGCGCCGGCTTGCGGATGCTGAGAAAGTCGTAATCGGCCTTGTCAAAGAAACGAAACATCAGATCGACAACTCCGCGGCAGCCGACTTACGCTGCAGCCAAATCAGGAAGAGAGTCTTTGTGACAAAGACTGCGGTCACCAGCGACGCCATTATGCCGATGATGAGGGTAACGGCGAATCCCTTCACCGGACCCGTTCCGAACCAAAAGAGGAAGGCTGCCGTGATCATGGTGGTCAGGTTGCCGTCGATGATTGCCGGCATCGCACGGTCGAAGCCGGACTCGACCGCCACCCTCGGTGATCGGTTGAGCGCGAGTTCCTCACGGATGCGTTCGAAAATCAGCACGTTGGCATCGACTGCGAGACCCAACGACAACACAAAACCGGCGAGCCCGGGGAGCGTGAGAGTGGCATTCAGGGTTGCCAGCCCTCCGAGCGTGAACAGCACGTAAAACCCCAGCGCCACGATCGCCAGGAGACCTGCCCTGCGGTAATAGACAGCCATGATAGCGATGACCAACCCGATGGCCACTGCGCCGGCCAGGCGCCCCGCACGAATCGAGTCCTCCCCGAGGCTGGCTCCCACCGTCCGCTCCTCTACGATCCGGATCGGAGCCGGCAACGCACCGGCCCGAAGAACCAGCGCGAGATCTTGCGCCGCTTGAATGCTGGTGTTTCCCAACTCGATCTGCCCGTTTCGCCGGATCTGGCTTCGGATGATGGGCGGTTGTCCCTGTACTCGCCCATCGAGAATGATGGCCATGTAATCGTTGACGTGCTCCAACGTTGCGCGTCCAAAAATCCGGCCACCGGCCCGCGTCAACTGGAAGTTGACCACCGCCTGGTTGAACACGGGGTCGAGTTGAGCTTGTGCATCGGCCAGCCGGTCACCCGTGATGATCGGGCGGGATTCCACGGCGTAGAGTCCGCGATACATCCTCCCGCCCCTCGACATCGGTTCCCTGCCCCACCGCAGGTCGAACCCCCGGGGCATGTTGCGCTGGAACTCCGGGTGCTCGATCAGTTGGGTGACGCGCGGCACGTCTTCCTCTGCCACAAGAAACTCGCCCGGCAACTGGCCCTGGTTGAGGAAACGCGAGAAGATCGCCGCGGAATCCGCGGAATGGGCCGTGGTGTCGGTCGCCGCACCCAAGATCTGTTCAATTCGCGTCCGGGCCACGCGTCGCGATTCGGCCTCGTCCCCCACCACAACGCCCGCCCGCTCCAGGGCGCGATCGATCCGCTCGAGAGAGGCCTCGAACTGCCCCTGCATGTCCGTTATGCGGAACTCCAAGAAGGCAGAACGCTCTATGATCTGCTTGGCCCGGGCGGGGTCGCTGATTCCGGGGAGCTGGATGATGAGCCTTTTGTTGCCGACCTTTTGAATGAGTGGCTCCGCAACACCGAATTCGTCGACACGACTCCGGATCACGGTCTCCACCCGGTCGATGGCGTCTTCCGGATTCGTCACCGGGCCGGCGCTCTCGTCGATTTCAATCGCCAGATGCATGCCGCCTTGCAGATCGAGGCCGAGCTTGAGGCCCCACCGGGTCTCGGTCGAATCCGTGCCGTCGGCGGCGGTACCTATGGACACCTCTCGTGGCCGCAGGCCCCACAGGGCCATCGAGACCAGTATTGCTATGAAGATTAATCGATTACGTATGCTCGCCATCACCAGCCCGAAGCTTGAGAACGTTGATAACTAGCGGCCCCGGGGGAGCCTGTCAACGCGCTCTTGGCGGCTTTCAGGTCTCTTTCGAGTTGGGCTGACAGCGCTCGGGTGTCAGGAAAACTCATGACGTCGCGGATCCGTGAGAGCCAGGACACCTTCACCGGAACGTTGTACAGTTCCACATCCACATCGAAGAGGTGGACTTCCAAAGTCCGGTCGCGTTCGCCGAACGTGGGCCGGGGTCCCTGATGCATCATTCCGCCCGCCGCCCCGTTTCGCCATTCCGCCCACACTGCATATACGCCGTCTGGTGGCAAGAGCTTCCTCTGGTTGGTGATCTCCAGGTTGATCGTGCGATATCCGAGTTCGCGGCCTCGTGCGGTTCCCCGAATCACGGGGGCCGTGATGGAGTACGGCCTGCCGAGCAGTTCTTCCGCGGTCTTGAGGTCTCCGCCAGCCACCGCTCGGCGTACGAGCGTCGATGAGACCAGTCGATTCCCCACAGCAACGGCGCCAACCAAGTCAACCACAAACCCCAGCTTCTCGCCCAGTTCACGAAGAATTGTCTCGTCGCCCGATCTGGCCCGACCAAACCCGTGGTCGTGGCCGATCACCAACTCTTCCATTTGGAAGCGATCGATCAGAAGGCGAACAAAGGCTTCGGGTGAGTACTGTGAGAGCTGTTTCGTGAAAGGAAGGAAGACTACCAGGTCCAGTTCGACCTGGGCCAGAATCTCCAGCCGCTCATCGCCCACGGTAAGCAGTCGGGGGGCGGCCTGGGGGTTTACGATCTCGAGTGGGTGGGGATCGAAGGTGACGAGCACGCTGCGTCTGTGGTCTCGCTTGGCCCTGAGGGCGATTTCCCTAAGTACGGCCCAATGGCCCAGATGCACGCCGTCGAATGTGCCAACCGTGACGACGGAGCCACGTTGGCTGCCCCCTGAGATCGACGTACGGTTCATCCGGCGAGCACGACGAACGGTTTGAGTTCTGTTCCGCTAGCGTCGGCAACGGCAATCAGTTCTTCGCTGTTCACGATAGCCACCGATCCCGACAAGGGTCTGGGCGACGAAATCACCCGACCGTGGCAGATCGATTCTCGGTCGGTGGCACCGACCTCCACTGCATGCAAATGAGCGACGGCCTTCCGGGGTGGTAGGACACAATCACGGCTGACCTCTTTGACCGGCAAGGCGTCAATGATGTCGAAGGATCCCACCGCCGTGCGCCTCAATTCAGCGAGGTGGGCCCCGCAACCCAACGCATCTCCCAGGTCCCGGGCCAGCGATCGGATGTAGGTGCCGCTGCTAACCAGCGTGTCAAACCCGACATCCACGCCGTTCCTCTCGGTGAGGGTGAACGAGAAGACCTCCACGTCTTGGGCCGGGAGGTCGGGGCTCTCGCCGCGTCGGGCGAGCCTATAGGCACGTTGCCCGTTCACCTTCTTGGCCGAAAGAGCCGGGGGCCGCTGGCTCAGTAGTCCGGTGAATTGGGCCATCGCCTGCCGGATGTCATCTGACGCCAAGGTTCTCCAGGCGTCGGACGTTGCGATCACCACTCCGGTAGGGTCGCCGGAGTCGGTGGTGGTTCCGAGCCTGATGATTCCCCGGTACCGCTTGGTCAGCCCCACCAGGAATTGCGCGAGCCTGGTTGCCCGTCCCACCAGCATCACTAGGAGACCTGAGGCAAAGGGGTCGAGGGTGCCGGTGTGTCCCACCCGTCGCACGCCAATGGCGCGGCGAAGGGCTGCCACGACGTCGTGTGAGGTCGGGCCAGCCGGTTTGTCTATGAGCAAGTATCCGTCGATCAGGATTCCGACTCTTCGCGGTTGATTTCAGCGAGCAGATTGTCGATCCGGTGTGCGTGTTCGAGACCGCGATCGATAACGAAGTGTAGCTCGGGGGCCGTACGCAGGTCGGTCGCGCGTGCCAGCAAGGAGCGGAGGTATCCTTTGGCGTGCTGCAAACCGGCGAGCGCCTCCGCCTTTTGTGGGTCGTCGCCCATTATGCTGACGCGCACGGTCGCGTGTGAAAAATCCGCAGACACCGTCACGCTGGTGACGGTAACGAAACCGACGCGGGGGTCTCTGACGCGGGTTGTGAGCGCCTCGGCCAGGATCTGCCGAATCATCGTGACCACCCTCTCCTGTCGATGGCTCCCTCCAGTTTTCATAGCCAGCTCTTCTGGGAGTCTATGATGCGGGCCATCGCTTCTTGCCCCACCAGGTTGTCGGCTGCACTCAGCACGGATTCGGCGTGTCTCTTGTCGGTTGCGACAACGCAACACGACAGCTCGGCACGTTGCCAGAGATCTTGATAGTCCGTTTCTGCGACGGAGACATTGAACCGGTTGTGTAACCGGTCTTTCAAACTCTTCATGATCCGGCGTTTGTCTTTGAGCGACTGGCAGCCGCTGAGATGCAGCTCCCACGTCACGACGGCCACGACCACCTTATTCGCCCTTGGACGCCCCGGCTGTTTCCAGCGTTCGGGTGATTTCCTCGATGGTGTATGCCTCCAGGAAGTCACCCACCTTGATATCGTTGAAGTTCTCTACCGACATTCCGCATTCCAGTCCGTCTTTCACTTCGCGGACGTCTTCTTTGAACCGCTTCAGACTTGCCAGCACTCCGTCGTAAACCGCCACGGCATCTCGCATGACGCGAATTTTGGCGTTCCGGCGGATCGTCCCGTTGCGTACCACACATCCTGCAATCGTGCCGACTTTCGAAATCTTGAAGATCTGGAGCACCTCGGCGTCGCCCAAGACCGATTCTCTTTGTTCCGGTACAAGGAGGCCCTCGAGGGCGGACCTCACGTCCTCGACGGCTTCGTAGATCACACGGTACGTGCGAACGTCGACCTGCTCTCGGTCGATCGCACTCCGGGCGTTGGCGTCAGGGCGCACGTGGAACGCTATGATGATCGCGTTCGCGGCCTTCGCGAACATCACGTCGCTCTCCGTCACCGCGCCGATACCGCGGTGAACGATTTCCACCCGCACTTCCTCGGTAGAGAGGTTGGCGAAGGAATCTGCCAGCGCTTCGGCGGGGCCGCCCTGGTCGGCTTTGATGATGATTCTGAGTACCTGGACCTTGCCGGCTTCGAGTTGCCTCGACAGGTCTTCCAGACTCACGCCGCGCGACGTGCGCCGGAGCGCCGCTTCCCGATGAAGTCGCTGACGCTTCTGTGCGATCTCACGGGCTTCGGCCGCGGTAGCAACGACGTTCAGCGAATCTCCGGCGACCGGCACCTCGTTGAACCCGATCACCTGCACGGGTATGGACGGGCCAGCCGTTTTTACGGCAGCGCCGCGTTCGTCGAACATAGCACGCACACGCCCCGCCAGATGGCCGCAGATGAAATCGTCGCCTCGCTTGAGCGTTCCCTGCTGTATCAGAACTGTGGCAACGGGTCCCTTGCCGGGATCCAGGGAACTCTCGACCACGATCCCGGCGGCCGCCCGATTGGGGTTCGCTTTCTTGTCGAGAACGTCTGCCTGGAGCAGGATCTTTTCGAGTAGCTCTTCCACGCCCTCGCCTGTCTTGGCGGAAAGAGCGGACCAAATGGTGTCACCACCAAAGTCTTCGAGAATGACGTCGTGTTGCAGGAGGTCTTGCTTGACCTTTTCGATGTTGGCCGACGGGAGGTCGATCTTGTTGATTGCCACGACTATCGGCACGCCGGCATTCTTGGCATGGCTGATCGCTTCCACCGTCTGCGGCATCACTTGATCGTCGGCGGCGACTACGAGCACTACGATGTCCGTCACTTGTGCGCCCCGAGCACGCATGGCCGTAAAGGCTTGATGGCCCGGCGTATCAAGGAAAGTAATGACCCGATCGTGCCCGACGTTGACGTGGTATGCGCCGATGTGCTGTGTGATGCCTCCGGACTCGCCGGCAATCACGTTGGTCTTGCGGACATAATCCAGTAGCGACGTCTTGCCGTGGTCGACATGTCCCATCACCGTCACCACGGGCGGACGAGATTCGAGGTCTTCCGGCGACTCCTCCGGTTGAGTCATGACAGTCGCAGGACTGTATTCTTCTTCGCGCTCCGCTTCGAAATCGAATTCGCTGGCGATGATTTCGATCTGATCGAAATCGAGTCGCTGATTCACCGTCACCATCATGCCAAGTTCTTTGAAGCAGAAGGTGACGATATCGGTCGCGCTCACTCTCAGCATGTCCGCGAGTTCTGATACGGTGACGTATTCGTTCACTCGTATAAGAGTCTTCTCCCGCTCCTTCTCTTCAGCTAGCCGTTTCTCCTGTATCTCGCGAAATGACGGTTCGGTCCCACGACGCCGTGCGGTCTTCTTGTGCGTCGGTCCGCGGAGGCTGGCAAGCGTCCGGCTGATGTTCGCCTGCACCGTCTGCTGATCGACTTGAGTGCGCTTGGTTCTCTTGCGCTTCTTGCGATCGTGCTCGAGACCGCGACGCCGATCTTCGGCTGAGTCCACGCGGGGTGCCGCGGACGCCACGGGCCTCGCTCCCGGCACGGGACGACGCTGGGGTCCTTGCCTCAAGGGAGCCCGTCCTTTGGGCGCGGCGGACGCGACGGGGCGCAAACCGCTGGTGACCGGCGTCGGGCGGATCTCCTCCGCTACGGGCCCGGCCGTGGCTTCCGGAACCGCCACCGGCCGCTCTGGTCCTTCGGCGGACACCGTTGGAGCGATAGCCTCGCTAGGCGCTTCGATCTCCGCGGCGGCCAGCTCGCCAGCATCTTGTGACTCGTCTGCCGTACCGAACAAAGCCGCTGCCCGCTCCTCTATCGAAGGCTTGGCTTCGGACGGCTCCATCAGAGGTTGGGCTGGAGCCATCGTCGCGGCCATTTCTTCGGCCTGTTTCGCCTCTTCGGCCGCCTTTTCTTCGGCCTTGGCTTCCACCTCGGCGGCGGTGCGGCGCCGGCGTTTTGGACGGGCATCTGTGGATTTTTCTGCGACGGCCGGCTTCGCGCGGGTTGCCTTTTTCTTCGTCGCACGGCGCCTACGAGTCGTGGTGGCAGGCTCGGCTCGCTGGCGTTTTTCCCGCTCCCAGCGGGCGCGCACCAAAGCCACCTGTTCTCCATCAAGTGCCGACAGGTGACTGCGGACATGGATGTTCATCTCGGCCAACAGCCTCAAGAGCTGATCGGTCGGAATCCTGAACTCGGCCGCGAGATCGTGTATTCGCGTCTTCGACACCTCAAAACCTCCTACCGTCCGTCTTCACAGGTTTGATCCTTGATGCCCGCAGCCAATTCGGCGTCGCGAACACCAACGGCTTGGACCGATCCACGACCGACGGAGCGCCCCAAATCATCCGCGCTTGGCCCAACGATCAATGGTACTCTCCGCGCGCCAGCTAGGCGAAGTACCTTTTCGTTGGTACGTGAACTTCTATCGCTTGCTACCATCACCAGTGCCAACTCGCCACGCCGCAGAGCGGCCCGGACTCCGGCTGTCCCAACGACTACCGACCCGGCCCTCATGCCAAGGCCCAAGAGCCCCAGCGCACCGCCCACCATCAGGCGGTGGTCGTACGTTCCGGTTCCGCATCCGACCCTTCGGCTGAGTCGGGCGCAGCTTCTTCCCCTGGAGGGGACCCTCCTTCAGCTACTTTCTCTTCAGTCGTCTCTGCTACAGTCGTGTCTTCTACATCCGCCTCAACGGTTGCCCCAGCGGTTATCTCCGCAGCAGGGATCTCGGCCTCAGCCGCGCCCGTTTCTACCGCCGCGGTTTCGGCGGACGTCTCCTGGGTCGCCGTCGCCCCTCCATCGGTGTCCTCAGGAACGGCCTCCTCGGTTACCTCTGACAGGAATCCCATCAGGATATCGACGTGCTCCGGGCTCATGCCTTCGATGGCCAGCACGTCCGACCGTTCGAGATCCAGAATGTCTCGGAGCGATTGATAGCCGGCATTCTGCAGCGTCTCAACGAGCCCCGTGGGGAATCCGCGCAGCTCACCAAGCCCCACGTCGGCGGCGATGTCCTCGGCCGGCTCGAGCGGTGCAAACAACGGTCCTTCACCTCCCCGGTCGAGCCATTCCCTGCTGGAGAATAGGTCGATTTTCCATCCAGTGAGTTCAGAAGCGAGGCGCACGTTTTGACCGTGCTTTCCGATCGCCAAAGACAACTGGTCTTCATCGACGACCGCTTGAATGGCGCCGCTTTCAGCATCGAAGAATACTCGCGACACGCGGGCGGGGGCCAAAGCCATGCGGGCGAAGCGTTCCGGATCCGGCGACCATGGCACGATGTCTATCCGTTCCCCACCCAACTCGTTGACCACGGCTTGCACCCTACTGCCTTTGAGGCCCACGCAGGCCCCAACCGGATCGACTGAGTCGTCATTGCTGACCACGGCGATCTTCGTCCGGGCCCCCACTTCACGGGCGGCCGAGCGGATCTCGACTATGTCCTGCGCAATTTCAGGCACTTCTAGTTCGAAGAGCGCGCTCACGAAGCCGGCATCGGCCCTCGACAGAATCAGACGTGGTCCCCGCGGTGTCTCTTCGAGCCGTTTCAGGACCGCCCGAATGGTATCGCCTTGGTGAAAATGCTCCCTGCGGTTCTGTTCCCGGTACGGTATGATGGCTTCCGCTTCGCGAAACTGGTTGAGCATGATCACCAGCTTGCCGCGGTCGATCTGCTGGATCTCGCCCGACAGGAGTTCCCCGATCTGACCCGAGAATTCGTCCCGAATGCGTGATCGTTCTCCCTCGCGCACGCGCTGTATGATACGCTGCTTCGCCGCCTGGACCGCCGAACGCCCGAACGCCTCGAACGGCACTTCTTCTTCGAGAACTTCACCGATTTGGAAATCGGGATCCTCCCAGCGTGCCTCCTCCAAGCTGATTTGCGAGGCTGCGTCCTCCACCTCTTCGACGACGCGGCGCAACACGACCACCTTTATGATGCCCTCGTTTTCGTCGATCGTGATCTCCGAATTCGCGGTCGGGCCGTATCCCCGCTGTATGGCGGCCTGAATGCCGTCCTGCAGCAGGTCGATTAGCTCGCCTGGCTCGAGTTGCTTGGCAATGGCGAGTTCGCGGAGCGCCGAAAGCACTTCGGCGGGTGTTGCCATGTAAACTCCTTACGGTCTGGGCCTATTTCCAGTCGAACACCAGGGTGGCGTCCCGGGCGTCTTTCAGCGGAACGGCAATCTCGTTTCCCGTCCCAACCGGTCGCAGCACCACTGTGGAGCCGTCATCGGCTACCTCCACTATCGTCGCTCGTACGCGACCCTTTCCCGCTATCTTCACGTTGACATCCTGGCCGCGATACCGACTCCAATGTTCGGGCCAGCAGACTGGCCGTTCGATCCCCGGCGACGATACCTCCAAGACATAGTGCTTGCCCAGGGCAGCATACGCATCGAGCCACCCTTCGAGGGCCCGACTGACCAGTTGGCAATCTTCGTGAGTGATGCCTCGACCTGGCCCGGACTCAATCCGGTCGATGCGTACCTGCATCAGCGGTCGCCTCTCAGAGCCCTTGCGTCGCAGATCTACCAGCTCGTATCCCATCTCCGCGATACGATGGCGCACTTCGGCCGTGAGGTTCTCGAGGTTGTCGTCCATATCTTCATAAAAAAAAGCGCGGGCCTGACTGCGCCCGCTTCACACACCTAAATCTACGGTCGAGGGGTGGTTAAGTCAAAGGCCGACCTAGATATGCGATCATCCGGCCAGCGGCTGCCGGATTCCGGCGGTGCGACCAGAAGAGCTGGGAATCCTCATACGTGCACCACGGGCTCAGCGTGATCTTGCCGACTCCGGCGGCCCGTGCGTGGCGAGCCAGGATCTGCCGCAGATCGACCCTACGAGGGCCGGTGGCAGATTCGAGCCCGAGCTGCTCGATCACGTCCACTCCAACCTCATAGTTGGCTTCTCCGATGGCCACGCCACAATGCATGACCAACTCCTCCGGCGGGGCCCCCGTGACGTCGCCGAGGCGATCGATCCCCCGTTGGAGAATCCCAGCTACGATTCCTCTCCACCCGGCATGCAGCAGGGCGACACCGCCCGTCGGGGGATGTGCCAAGTACACCGGGACACAGTCTGCCACGGTGACGGTGAGCAGAATGCCGGCGTGACGGGTGACGTGGCCGTCGTATCCGCTCAGGACCAGCCATCCGTCAAACTCCGACTCGTGCTCCCGCACCTCTGCTCCGTGCGGTTGGAGGCTGACGGCGATGCTCGGGAATTCGTGGTGGAAGGCCTCGCCAACCTGGCGCCACCGATTGGTGACCGATCGGGAGTCGTCGGAGGTCATCAGCCCGAGGTTGAAATCTCCGGCGGGTCCCCGGGTGGTTATGCCGGCCACTAGCCCGTGTGCGGTCCGCCAGGCTGAGAGTTCCGCACCCGGGACGCCGGCATCTCGCACGAGCAGCACTTCGCGCTCGAAGGCAACCGGCACTATGTGTCGTCGACTCTTTCGATCTGTGCGCCCAGAGACCGCAGGCGCTCGTCGATGCGCTCGTAGCCGCGGTCGATCTGTGAGATATTGTAGATCTGGCTCTCTCCCTCCGCCGCCAGGGTGGCCAGCAGCATGGCCATGCCGGCCCGAATATCGGGGCTACGGACCTCCGTGCCACGCAGCCGCGCTGGGCCGGCAATGACTGCGCGGTGGGGGTCGCACAGCACGATCCTGGCGCCTAGTCCGATGAGCATGTCCACCCAATACAGCCGCGACTCGAACATCTTTTCGAAGGCCAGCACCTGGCCTTCGCACTGGGACGCGACTACGATGGCTATCGACATGAGATCTGCGGGAAAAGCCGGCCATGGACCATCTTCGATTTTGGGAATGTGGCCGCCGAGATCGGGGCGAATGCGCATTTCTTGTGGGGACCCCAGGAACACTCGATCGTTTTCGACCACCGGGTGCACGCCGAGACGGTTGAACACTATAAGGATACTGCGCAACTCCTCAGGTCGGATTCCTTCGATGGTGATTTCTCCGCCGGTGACGGCTGCCAGTCCGATGAAGCTCCCGACCTCTATATGGTCGGGTCCTACGTGGAGAGTTGCTCCTCGGAGGGAACGCGTGCCGTGGATCGTGAGCCGGTTCGTCCCGATCCCCTCGATCTCGGCACCCATGCCTACGAGCCCGCGCGCCAAGTCTTGTACGTGTGGTTCTGAGGCCGCGTTCTGGAGCGTGGTTGTTCCCTGGGCCAGGACAGCGGCCATCAACGCGTTCTCCGTGGCGGTAACGCTCGGCTCGTCCAAGAAGATGTCGGCACCTACCAGCTGCGAGGCTTCGAGCGTGTAGTCTGCGCCGACAGTGACCTCCGCTCCCAGCATCTCGAGGGCTAGGAAATGTGTGTCTAGGCGACGACGTCCTATCACGTCACCGCCCGGAGGGGGCAAGACCACCCGACCAAAGCGGGCAAGGAGCGGGCCGGCGAGGAGTATCGAGGCTCGGATGCGTGCTGCGAGTTCGGTGCTGAGTGAGGTCGGTTGGAGCTGGGAAGGATCGATGCGCAGCGTGTTCTTGCCGGTCCATTCGATCGCAGCGCCGAGCTCGGCGACGAGTTGGAGGAGTAACTCGACATCGGCTATACGCGGCACGTTGACGATCTCGCACGGGCCGTCGGCCAACAGCGTGGCGGCAATCATCGGCAGCGCAGCGTTCTTGTTCCCTGCCGGCCGGATGGTGCCCCGCAGCGGTTTACCGCCAACCACGCGAAAGAATTCACTCATGATGTGGCGAACCATACGCCGCAGATCACACGGAAACAAGCGCCACTGATCGCGCTGATCTGCCCGTTCCAGCGCGATCCGTGACTGCGGCCTTCTGTTACGGCAGCACACAGGCGAAATTGATCGTTGCAACCGGCGTGCCCGATCATGGGCTACCCAACCTTCGACCTCCAGCACAGATCCGAAATCATGGAATTGTTGGTATGTGTGGTGAATCGGGATGAGAAGCTCGAGCAGATTCTGTCCGGTTTCCTCGAATTGGGGGTTACCGGGGCGACTGTCCTCCATAGTGAGGGTATGGGCCGAGTCCTGTCGCAGGAGGTACCGGTTTTCGCTGGTTTGCAAACTTTGATGTCGCGCTCTCGGCCCCAGAACACGACCATTCTATCAGTGATTGAATCGCCCGAAGTACTCCAAAGGGCTGTGGACATGGTGCAAGAGGT
Organism: Gemmatimonadota bacterium; assembly: GCA_022566515.1. Taxonomy (GTDB): domain Bacteria; phylum Gemmatimonadota; class Gemmatimonadetes; order Gemmatimonadales; family GWC2-71-9; genus B3T1B10. The sequence goes on along the minus strand of JADFIT010000017.1, from coordinate 18,258 downwards.
GTGTGGTAGCTTCGACGAGCCGTCCACGGGCATCATCTTTACCATCCCGCTGAATCGGGTCATCGGCCTGGCGCAGGAGCTGAGTCCGGAGGAGGACTGAGTTGCGGGAGATGGGGAGTGTGTGGCGGAGCGCCTCACAAGTGAAGCGTGGCCGAAGATTCCGGGGGTGCTGGTGACGTAGGCTCCAGCGCAATTGGAGGGCGACCGCGAGATTCTGACACTACACTGTTGGGAGAGCAATCCTTGACGGCAAATGACCTGAAAGCTGGAGGTTGGAATCTGACCTCGACGCCGGTGTTCGGGCGGAGGGCGACATAATGGGTTGGGCGCCTACGGTTACCGCCATTGCGACCGTGATTGTCGCGTTGATCGCCGTGGGATTGGCGATCTTTGGGCTTCCGCTGATGCGCCAGGCGTCGCGGACCGGTGCCGCCGTCGAGCGGTTCCTAAACCTCCTCGAGAAGGATTCGAAGCCACTCATCGAAGACGCCAGGTCGATGGTCTCCGAGGCCAATCAAGCGGTGATGAAGCTTCGTTCGGAGATCGATGGGGTGGTTGAAACTTCGCGAGACATACGCACTCGCGTCGGAAACGCCGCCGATGCGGCTGAAGGTAGGCTGCTGGACCTGGAGGCGTTGCTCGACGTTTTTCAAGAAGAGGTGGAGGAGACGGTTCTGGACATATCTGCAGCGTTGCGGACCACCCGGCGTGGATCGAGCATTCTTCGGTCGATGAAGCGGATCTTCCTCGGATCCGGAAAAAAGCGCAGACGAAAGCGCTGAGACAATGACGCGACGGTGGCTTGCCGTTTTCGGAGGGGCGCTGGTGTTGATCGCTCTGTTCCCTGGCGACGCATACGCTTGGACTCCGGCAACCCATATCTTTCTGGGCGAATCGGTGCTTGCCAACCTGGCACAACTGCCAGAGGTCGTTGCCGCGCTCCTGCGGGCCTTCCCATACGATTTCTTGTACGGAAGCATTGCCGCCGACACGTCGATGGCGAAGAAGTACGCGCCCGTCGGACGGCATTGCCACTCCTGGCATGTGGGGCAGGAGATATACGACCAGGCGGAAACCGACGCACTCAAGGCCTTCGGACTTGGCTATCTCGCACATCTGGCGGCCGACACGGTTGCCCACAACTACTTCGTACCGCGGCAGCTCGTCGTAACTTCACGGACGATTGCGGTGGGGCACTCGTACTGGGAGAGTCGATTCGAAACGCAACTCGGACCGCAGTATGCCGCGACGGCCATGGACGTTATCCGGCTGGGTCATGGTGCGGCGGATGCCCATCTCGATCAGATCCTCGCCCCTACGGTGTTCTCCGTCAGAACGAGTCGCCGGCTGTTCCGGGGAATGGTAGGCGTGACCGAAACGCAAAGTTGGCAGCGCATCGTGCGTATGGTGGACCAAAAAAGCCGGTGGGACATCGCCGACATCGACATGGAGCGTTACATGGGATCGGCGTTCCAGTACATCATGGAACTGCTGGGTACGGAGGAAGATCCTGCCCCCCGACGCTTGGATCCGTCGGGTGAGAGTTCCCTGCGCCTGGCCAAACGCATGCGCTTGGACGTAGTCAAACGTATGGTTTCACCACCGGTTACCGAACTCACGCAGATGGCCGACGAGCACTTCGCGGTGCCCGACACGCCAGTGCCGTACTGGCGCTCGTCCCAGGCTCACTGGCCGTGGAAAGGGAACGGAACTGGCAACCGGAAGAAGAGCAGCAGGAAACGGAAAAAAGACACCACCCCCGATTGATGATTGAGCAATCATTTCATCGCTTCCAGTTTATCACTCAGAATCTCTTTGACACGTTTCGGATCCGCCTTCCCTTCGGATTCCTGCATCACCTTTCCAATGAAGAACTCTATTAGTTTCGTCTCGCCATTGCGGAATCGGGCGACCTCGGCGGGGCGGGATTCCAGAACAGAATCGATCCACGCGGATATTTGGCCTGCATCACTGACCTGTAGCAAACCCAACCGCTCTGCAACGTCCTCCGGTTGCTCGGTTGTAGATGTGAGTTCGGCGAACACGCGCTTCGCGGCTTGATTGGACAGCACGCTGGTGGCAACCATGTCCATCAATACGGCGAGACGGTGTGGATGTACCCGCAGTGCCCCGTTGCTCTCCTTGGCATCTCGCAGGACGGCACCCATTACCCAGTTGGTTGCGCTTTGCGGCTCTCCGCCGGCTGCGATGACCGCCTCGAAGTAGTCGGCAACGTCGCGCGTGGCCGACAAGACCTCGGCGTCGTACGGGCGAATACCGTATTCCTCTTGCAAACGGGCCCGCTTGGCCGCTGGCAACTCGGGAAGTGCCTTCCCCTCCGCGTCGATCCAGGCATCCGCGAGGGTGAGTGGCGGGAGATCTGGCTCGGGAAAATAGCGATAGTCGTGGCTCTCTTCCTTGGTTCGCATGACGCGCAGCTCGCCGGTCGCCGCTGAAAAGGTGGTGAGTTCTACCGATCCGTTCCCCTCGAGCAGTCGTATCTGGCAGTCACGGAGCTGCTCCAGCGCGCGTTCGACCGCCGCAAACGAGTTCATGTTCTTGACTTCTTGCTTGATTCCCAACGCCGGGTCGCCCTGCGGCCGAACCGACAAATTGGCGTCCACACGGAGATGTCCCTCTTCCATGCTGCAGTCGGAGACGTCCAAGTACTGAAGCAGCTGCTTCAATGCAACAAGGTAAGCCCGAGCCTCGGGGGGTGACCGCAGGTCGGGGTCGCTCACGATTTCTGCGAGCGGTACGCCCGATCGGTTGAAATCCACGGCCGACCTTCCGGGGATGAGATCGTGCACTGACTTTCCCGCGTCTTCCTCTAGATGCAGCCGCGCCATGCCGATGGTGACGTCTCCTCGATCGGGGGATTTGATCAGCAAGCGCCCGTTGGTGGCTAGTGGCCGATCAAATTGGGAGATTTGATACCCCTTTGGCAGGTCCGGGTAGAAATAGTTCTTGCGGGCAAAGAAGCTCTTGGGATGCACGGTGAATTCCAACCCTAGCGCCGCGCGTGTGGCGAGTCGCACGGCTTCGAGGTTTGCAACTGGTAGGGCGCCGGGAAGTCCCAGACAAACCGGACACACATTTGTGTTGGACGGCCCACCGAACGCTGCCGAGCAACCGCAAAACATCTTGGACCGCGTTGCAAGCTGCACGTGCACTTCGAGTCCGATGACGGTTTCCCAAGTCATATTTCTTCCATCGGGTCGACGCGCTCCTCGAGCACGTGTGCGGCATTGAGTAGCAGCTCCTCTTCATACGCCGGCGCCATGAGTTGTCCACCGATAGGCAAGCCTCCTGTCCGACCTATCGGCAGCGAGACGGCTGGGATTCCTGCGAGATTGGCGGAGCAGACGAATACGTCGGCCAAATACATGGCGACGGGATCCCGCAATTTCTCTCCTGCCCTGAACGCCGTGGTGGGCGTGGTGGGTGTAAACAACAGGTCCACGCCGCTGGCGTACACGTCGTCGAAATCACGTGCGATCCTTCCGCGCGCGTGCTGAGCCTTGGTGTAGTACGCCTCATAGTAGCCGGAGGAAAGGACGTATGTGCCCACGATGATCCTGCGGCGCACCTCCGGTCCGAATCCGCTGCCTCGGGTTTCACGGTAGAGGGCATGGAGGTCGTCTTGTGGTACACGGAGTCCGTACCGGACGCCGTCATAGCGCGCGAGGTTCGCACTCGCTTCGGCAGGCGCGATCACGTAATAGCACGGCACGGCGAGCGACGTGTGAGGGAGCGAAACGGCTCGTACCCTCGCGCCTGCTTGCCTCAGGGCAGCAATGGTGCGATCGCACGCGACACGAATGGCGGGATCCAAATCGTCCGGGAAGTATTCCGACGGGAGTCCGATGACGATCCCATCCAGGTCTTGTCGCTCCAGTGGAGCATCAAGCTGATCCAGGTCGGCACAGGTCGAGTCGTTGGCGTCGCGTCCCGAGATCACCTCCAGCAGTGACGCGGCATCGGCTACCGTCTTTCCGAAGACGCCGATCTGGTCCAGCGAGCTTCCGAATGCTACCAACCCGTACCGGCTGACGCGGCCATAACTCGGTTTGACACCTACCACGCCGCAGAACGCCGCCGGTTGTCGGACGGATCCTCCGGTTTCCGATCCCAGGGCGACGCGCAGCGCACCCGCAGCCACCAGGGCGGCGGAGCCTCCGGACGATCCGCCGGGCACCCGATCAGGATCGTGCGGATGCCGCACCCGTCCGAACGCGGAGTGTTCCGTCGACGAACCCATGGCAAATTCGTCGAGGTTGGTTTTGCATGCAACGATTCCGCCGGCGTCCTTCAGGCGTGATACGGCCGTGGCTTCATAGGGTGACCGGTAGTCTTGTAGGATATGAGACGCACAGGTAGTGGGGTACTCAATGGTGCAGATGTTGTCCTTCACGCCGATGGCCAAACCGTTGAGGCGCGTCGAATCGGGTCGGCCGGTTATCTCCTCCGCCTGACGCTGCATGACGGTGTGGTCGAACGAGATGGTGGCGTTCAGGCCCTTGTCTTCGACGGCGGCGATCAGGGCTGCTGTCTCATCCGCCGATCGTAGGGGTCCGTTCACGTGTCGTTGCCCAATCCTCCTACCCTGGGCACTATGTAGAAGCCTCGTTCGAAGTCGGGTGCCATCTCCCGTGGTAAAAAGGTCATGCGAATCGGCGTTGTCACGTCGGCCCGCAGCGGTGCACTAGCCGGCCCCGGACGGAAGGCCACGGATGTGTCGCCGGGCTCGAGGTCGTCCAATTGGGCCACGTATTGGAGAATATCGCCTATTTGCCTGGTGAGTTCGGGGATGGAGGCCTCGTCCACGGCGAGTGAGGCCAAGTGAGCGATGCGCTCGACCTCTTCACGTGAGATGCTCAAGCCGAGTCCCAATCGCGCTCGAGGCTCGCGTTGGCGACGAGCAGCTGCTTGGTAGCATGCTCCTCTTCATCGAAGGAGATTACCACCTTGAGATCACGTCCCGCACCCGAGAGTCCCAGAATGGTGCCTGATCCGAATGTCCGGTGCCTCACTCGTTCACCTTTGATGTAGCGCGGCACATCTTGCGACTCCATTTCCGGGCTCACGTCGATCACGCCAAGAGCCGGATGGATTGCCTGTCGCTTGGCGGGTTTGCGAGACCAATCCGCTCCAAAAACTCCGCTGCTGCGTCGTTCTTCGACGATTTCGAGGGGAACCGCGTCGATGAACCGGGATCGAATGCCCGGCATCAGTTGTCCACCGCGACGGCGTGCCCGCGCCCAAGACAAGTACACCCGATCGCGGGCCCGCGTGATGGCCACGTACATCAGACGCCGCTCCTCCTCGATTCCGGCCGGGGTTTCCATGGAGCGGGCCAGAGGAAACAGTCCGTCCTCCAGTCCAGTCACGGCAACAATGGGCCACTCCAAGCCCTTGGCCGTGTGCACAGTCATGAGTTGCACGCCTTCCGCGTCGCCGGCGGTGGATTCGTCCGAGGTGGTGAGGGCTGCAGACGTCAGAAACCGCTCCAGGGGGTTGCCCGGTTCGTCGAGATCGGCCTCCTCCGACCATTCGGCTGCACTCGCGATCAGTTCTCGCACATTCTCCATTCGATCGACGCCCTCCAGTGAGTCTGCGCCGACGTACGACTCGTAATCGAGGGCCTCGATTACGCGCTCCAGAATAGTCGCCGGCGATGCACGTTCGATGTCGGCGCTCAAATTGGAGATGAGTTTTGCGAACGCGGTGAAACCGCTCTTGGTCGGTGGGCGCAGCCCCGTTATTCGATCGGCGATCCCGGCCGTGTCCAACAGAGATCGGTGCCATTGTAACGCCGCCGCTTGGAGATCGCGGATACTGGCTATTCCGAGACCTCGCCGGGGCACTTGGATCGCCCGGAGGAATGCTTCGTCGTCGTCTGCGTTCGCGATCAGGCGGAGATATGCGACGAGGTCGCGCACTTCCCTCCGGCTGAAAAAGCTAACCGAGCCGACGACCCGATGGGGGATGGCGGAGCGCCGGAATGCCTCTTCAAACGCGCGTGATTGCGAGTTGGTGCGGTAGAGAACAGCCATGTCGGAAAACAAATAATGATCTGTCGCGCATCGTTCGCGAAACTCACGAGCGATCCACTCTGCCTCGTCCCGCTCGTCGGCCGTGGCAACGACGTTGATGGGCTCGCCCCCGGAACGCGACGTGAATAACGTCTTGCCCAATCGGTTGGTGTTCTCGGCAATCACACCGTTGGCGGCATCGAGCACCATCTGAGTGGACCGGTAATTTTCCTCCAGTCGGTAAACTGTCGTGTCGGGGAAATCGCGCTCGAAGTCGAGCATGTTCCGAAGGTCCGCGCCGCGCCAACCGTAGATCGATTGGTCGTCGTCGCCAACGACGCAGAGATCGCGGTGCACGGCGCTCAAGTTTCGGACCAGGAGATACTGCGCGCGGTTAGTGTCCTGAAACTCGTCGACCAGGACGGCACGGAAGCGTTGCTGGTAGACCGCCAGGCGCTCGGGATGCTCACGGAACAGCGTGAGGGGATGGAGCAGCAGATCGTCGAAATCCATGGCGTTTTGGGACGCGAGCGCCTTGTTGTACACCGTAAAAATCTCTGCTGCGACGCGCTCGACGGGATCCTGGGCATCGGCCGCTACCAACAGTTGCAGGTGATTTTTCGCGTTCGATATTATTGCGCGGATCAGACGTGGTGGGAACGCCTTGGGGGCATATCCACCACGTTCGAGCAGGCGCTTGATGAGCGATAGTTGGTCGGCGTCGTCGTATATGCTGAACCGGCTGCTAAAGCCGAGCAACTCCGCTTCCCGACGGAGAATCCGGGCGGACAACGAGTGGAAGGTACCGATCCAGAGGCCTGTCGGGTCACGCCCAAGCAACTCGCCCACCCGCCGGCGCATCTCCGCAGCGCTGCGGTTCGTAAACGTGACCGCGAAGATCTGTTGCGGCGGAATCCCGTGCTGTTGCACCAGATGGGCGATACGCGCGGTCAACACACGGGTCTTCCCGGAACCGGCTCCTGCCAGAATGAGGGCCGGTCCACCGAAATATTGCACGGCTTTCCGTTGCGGATCGTTGAGATGTAGTGACGTCACCCGACCAACGCCGGTAGCTCTGCGACGAACCGGGCACCCCCCTCGATCGACTCAAAGCGCAGACGTCCGCCGTGCACGTCTTCGATGATGCGGCTCGCAAGGGCCAATCCTATCCCCCAGCCTCCCGATTTCGTGCTGACGCCGGGTTCGAAGAGGCTGTCCCGCACTTCGATGCCGACGCCCGGTCCGTCGTCTTCGACTACTAGGGTGACCATGCTGCCCTCTCGTCGCACAATGGCGTCGATACGTCCGCCACGGCCGCTCAATGCGTCAATGGAATTTCGGATCAGCGCCTCTACCGCCCACTCGAGCAACACGGGATCACCGGATACCATCGGGCCGGCTGAGGGTGCATCCACCGATAGGGCAATCTTGTTGGCGTGGCGCGGCAGCCGCGGTTCGAAATACGTCGCAACCCTTGCGGTCAACGATCCCATGCCCACCCGCTCCCGTCGGGCGGGCCGGCCTATCCGCTCGAAGCGCTGGGCCACTCGCTCCAGCCGATCGAGGTCCGCGCGAAGGTACTTGGCAATTTTCTTGGTGTCCGGCTGCTCGTCGCGCAACCGCTCGATCCACGCGGCCGCGCTCATCAAAGGTGTGCCGAGTTGGTGCGCGGACTCACGAGCCATCGCTATCCAGAGACGATCTCGATGCGAGTGGGCCGCAGCACGATATCCCCAGACGCCGGCGAATACGGCGACGACCAGCACTGCGAGCTGCAAGACTGCCAGCATCGTCAGCTGGCGCCCGGCAGGCGTCGAGCCGAAATAGATCTGGCTCGAATCTGCATTCATGAGAGGGAGGTTGGACGCCGCAAGGTCACGTGCCAGCTTCACGATGCGTGGATCGTTCAAGTTCTGTTCGACACCGGGATCGCACGGATCGGGTTCGAACGGCATGTTGGCGCAGAGCATGACTGCGCCCGAACGGTTCATCAGCACCAACGGCATGCCGGTCTCTCGTATTTGGGCCGTGATTTCCAGCAGTTGGTTCATCTGGATCTCGGGTGTCGTATCGGTCAGCGCTCCCACGATGCGGCCAAAGATGCGCGTTTGATCTCTAGCCTCTGATCGCAGATGACTCACGATGCCGAGTGCCTGCCACAGAGAGATTCCACCGACGACGAACGCCAGTGTCAGGGCGATGGTTGGGGCCGCGCGGCGGAGGCGCTTTCCTAATCTACGCACCATTGGGCGTCAGTCGATCCACTCCCATGTATGAGACCAATGCTTCCGGGACCCGGACGCTGCCGTCCTCCTGCTGGTTGTTCTCCAGGAGCGCAACGATCGTGCGCGGGAGAGCCAGGCCGGATGCGTTCAGCGTGTGCACGAATTCTGGCTTGGCACCTGGTTGGGGGCGGTACCGAATATTTGCGCGACGTGCCTGAAAATCCGTAAACACGCTTGCGCTGGAGACCTCCAGCCATGTGTCGACGCCCGCAGCCCACACCTCGAGGTCGTACGTCTTCGCGCTCGAGAAACCGATGTCGCCGCTGGCCAGAGCCAGCACACGATATGGCAATCTCAACCGCTGCAGCACCGCCTCCGCATGGCCGAGCAGCAACTCCAGTTGATCGCTCGAAGTCTCGGGGGTGCAGTACCGCACCAGCTCCACCTTGTCGAACTGGTGGATGCGAATGATTCCGCGCGTGTCCTTGCCGTGGGCCCCGGCCTCTCTGCGAAAACAGGGCGCGTACGCTGCGTAGCTCAGGGGCAGCTGATCGCCCAAGAGAATCTCGTCGCGGTGGAAGTTGGTAACCGATACCTCCGCCGTTGGTGCCAGATAGAGGCCGTCCTCGGTCACATACATGTTGTTCTCGAGGTCGGGAAGCTGACCGGTTCCCCAAGCGCTGTCTTCGTTGATCAAGGCCGGGGGCCACATTTCGCGGTACCCATGCTCTTGGGTGTGTAGATCGAGCATGAAGTTGATCAAGCTCCGCACCAGCCTCGAGCCCTGGCCGGTGTAGAACGGGAACCCGCTTCCGGTCACCTTGGCGCCCCGGGCGAGATCCAAGATCCCCAGTGTCTCGCCAAGCTCCCAATGGGGCTTGGGCTCGAAGGTGAAACGCGGTAGTTCTCCCCATGAGCGTAGCTCTTGGTTGGCGGACGCGTCGCCCTCGGGGACGCTCTCCAGCGGCGGATTGGGGATCCCGAGGAGGCGCTCCTTCAGGCTGCGGTCCGCCTCTCGCAGCTCTTGGTCCTGGTCCTTGATCATTTTGCTCAGGTCCTTGAGGCGTGCCAGCAACTCGGTGGTGTCCGCCCTTTGCCTCTTGAGATGGGCAACCTCCTCGGAGGCATGGTTCCGGTCGGCTTTGAGGGCTTCGACCTGCCGAACCAGTGCACGACGGTGCAAGTCCAATTTCAGTATGTCGTCGAGCTGCGAAACGAGGCCTGCATCGCGCCGCGCAGCTGCCGCCTTGAACTCTTCCGGCGCGTCACGGAGCCGCTTGAGATCGATCACGTTTTTCTAGCGGATTGGTATGCCAGATTCGAGACCGCGAAACCCGCAGTTTACGTTGACGAGATTCTCCAGCGTGATCTGACGCGTCGCTAGATTCAGTTCCAGAACGTGGAACTTGCCGTAGCGAGGTAATTGCCCCAGGAAAAACACACATCCGAAGGAGGTCGGCCTGGACCGGACTATGAAAACGGAATCCACTCCCACGACGAGCGCACTGTCAAGCTGGTAATCTTCCAATGGCGCGATCACGATGTCTCCGAAGGCACGGTCCGAGGGCTGGATGCCCGATCTCGCGTTCAGCCCCAGGGCACCGGTCGTGAAAATCAACGCTCGGCCCCCATCGTCAATATCAAACGCGAAGTCGAACGCCTCGCTCTGGCGATCGGTTCTGGCGGTGCGCCTGAGGGTCACGTCGAAGCCGCTGGCGGAGTTGATCGAGGTTCCCTGCAACGCGGAGAGGGTTACGGTGTCGACGACATTGGGCACAGTTGCAGGCGGCAGGGCGAGAGTGTTGTCACATCCCGCCGAAAACAAGACAACTCCCAACACAACGGGACCGAACATCAAGCGAGCAAAGGACATAGGGTATCTTCCTGTGAGGAAGAAGATTAGCGGGGTCTGGAAATGAGGTCAACCCGAACCGCTTGCTTGACTTCGGCTCAGGGCATCTCTAGCTTGCCGCCGATGGCTACCATCCGTGACGTTGTTCAGGCGCTCGGGCGGCATGAAGGGGTCGAGACCGTCGTCGTATTGGGGAGGGACGGCCTCGCAATCGACTCCTTTTCGCGTGACGGGTTGGACTCCGACGGCGTTGCGGCGCTCGTCCCGTCCTTCGTCAAAGCTTGTGCGAAACTGGGTGAGGTGGGAATTCGCGGCGAGTTCAACGCCGGTGTGATGGAGTATGGAGATGGCTTTGTGGTGGTCAGTGTGCTCTCCGCAGACGCTCTGATGGCGATTGTGGTCCGATCCGGTACCAACGTGGGTGGCCTGCTGTACGAGCTTCGCCGTTATCGCACCGCTATCGCCGAGCTGCTCTGATCCGGCATGCCAGGCCCTTCCCTCCCAGGCGACTCAAGTGCCCCTTTTCCACCGCGGCATTCGGGTCGGCGCAGCACCGGGCTGACTCCTGACGCCGAAGGATTCTGATGACTCGCTGGGCGGCGGTCCTGGCGGGCGGGTCCGGCACGCGCTTTTGGCCGCTTTCGACACCGGAGATCCCCAAACAGATGCTCGCCCTGGCGGGTGACTTGTCGCTGCTCGAGCAGGCCGTTCGCCGTCTCGAGGGTCTCATCGCGCCTACGCGAATTATTGTTGTGACGGCGGAGCGTCTCCGCTCCGAAACCGCGAAGCTGCTGGCCCATATCCCGAATGAGAACATTCTGGGCGAACCGCAGCCTGCTTCGACCGGCCCAGCACTCACCTGGGCCACCGTGTATGCGGCGCAACGGGATCCGGATGCGTCCATCCTTTCGCTGCACGCAGACTGGTTCGTGGGAGACGACCAAGCGTTTCGGGAAACGGCATCGAGAGCGCTGGACGTCGCCGAGGGCCACGATGTGCTCGTAACCGTTGGTATCGTACCGGACCGGCCGGAAGTGGGTTATGGGTACATAGAGCCCGGAGATCCCCTGGGCCGAGAGGGTGAGGGGGAGGGGGAGGGGGAGGGGGACGCCCGCAGCGTGGTCCGTTTCACCGAAAAGCCAAGCCGTGAGGAGGCGGTGCGTCTGGTTGCCTCGGGAGCCCTGTGGAACAGCGGGTTGTTCGCCTGGACCTCCGCTCGTTTCCTGGCCGAAACCCGAGCAGTAGCCACAGAGATTTCCGGGGTGTTGGCCCAACTCGAAGCCGGTGACGTGCAAGATTTCTTCGCCAACGTCACCGCCATCGCCGTGGATTACTCACACTTCGAGCGGAGTGACCGAGTAGCCGTTGTTCCCGGCAACTTTCCCTGGGACGACGTCGGTACTTGGGGCGCGCTGTCGCGGGTACGATCTCAGGACAACTCGGGCAATGTGCTCGTGGGAGATACGGTGCAGCGTGACGCCTCCAATTGCGTGGTCTGGGCGGAAGACGGTGCTGTGGTCATCGACGGGGTTCAGGGGCTGGTAGTGGTACAAGCAAATGGCGTAACTCTTGTAACCACAACAGAAAGGGCAGCTCACCTCAAGCAGTTACTCGCCTCTCTCCCGCCGCGGTTCCGGCCCTCTGGTGGGCTATGACCGACCTTTACCTGATCGATCCCGAACCTACTATCCAGTGGGCTCCGTTTTGCGAGTCGCGCCCCCTGAGCGAGCTGCGTGCGGGAGCGTGGCTGATCCGCGAACGGTGGGAGGCGATCGCAGGCGGCGAGACAAAAGGTATTTTTGGTCACAAAGACCTTCACGCCTTTGTCGAAGACGCCGTGCCGGCGGTGAGTTCTACGGAGTCCCTTTCTGGGCCGATCATTGTCGGCCGCACCGTTTTTGCCCCCACCGGCATCACTCCCAACCTACCGGCGGCGCCCGCCCGCTTCGTGAACGACGACGCCACCGTTGGATGGTGGGTTCCAGAGGGATCAACGTGGGAAGAAGGCGCGCACGACGATTGGGAGGCAGTTGAACTGGACGGGTTCTTGCTGCACGGCGCGTACGACATTATCACGGCGCTGGAGCATCTTCTGGTTGCGGACGTGGCGGACTTCATCAACGAAGGAGGCGACGGCCTCCCCGATGAATGTGTGGTGATAGGCGATCCAGTCGACGTGATTTTGCTCGGTGCTCGCGTCGAGCCCGGGGTCGTCTTCGATGTGCGAAAAGGTGCGGTGGTTCTGGAGCAGCATGCATACGTCAGGTCGGGAACCCGGTTTGAGGGCCCTGTCTATGTTGGCCCGGGCACGGAGGTGTTGGGGGGATTGATCCAGGCGTCCGTATTTGGACCCCGCTGCCGGGTTCGCGGGGAGATAGCCGATTCTGTATTTCTAGGCTACGCCAACAAGGTGCATGACGGATTCATCGGCCACTCTGTGGTTGGGAAATGGGTAAATCTGGGAGCCGATACCGTCACGTCAGATCTCAAGAACACGTACGGGCTCATTCGTTTGCGGCTCGGCGACGAGACGATCGAAACGCATCGGCAGAAACTCGGCAGCCTCATCGGAGATCATGCCAAGACCGCTATCGGCACCCTGCTCGAGACCGGGACGGTTATCGGAACCGGTGCCAACGTGTTCGGTGCCACGCGCTCGCCGAAATACGTTGTTCCCTTCGCTTGGGGCACCGATGGTGAGATCATGACTGCCGAAGGATTCCTCACGGTGGCGTCTCGGGTGATGCCGAGGCGAGACGTCGCCCTGACAGACGAGGTGCGCCGGATGTTGGAGGAACTTCATCGGACGGCTACGCAGCGGTGAAGCTGGTGGTTTTGGGATCGGGGAGCCGCGGCAACGCGTTCGTCGTCACCTCCGGCGGGTGTTCGCTCTTGCTCGATGCCGGGTTCGGTCCGCGCACGTTGGTACAGCGGGCCAAGAAGGTAGGTATCGACCTCCGTGGGGTGGTGGGTATAGTGCTCACCCACGAACACGGGGATCACGCCAGGGGTGCCGGGGCGCTGGCCCGCAAAGTTGGGTGTCCGATCTTTGCCTCGGGAGGCACGCTCACGGCGCTGGGCGACCGACTGGATGGAACCAGGCGAAATCGCATCACACCCCATAGGAATACGGCCATCGGTCCGTTCTCGGTGATGGGATGCCGCACCAGTCACGACGCTGCCGAGCCCATGGCGTTCGTGGTCGGGGTGAACGGTGCGAGGCTCGGTTTGGCTTACGACCTGGGCCGGCCTACTGCGGCGGTGCGCTACCTCCTCCGGGGCGTGACCGGTTTGCTGCTCGAGGCGAACCATGACGAGATTTTGCTGCGCACGAGTCCCTACCCGGCTTCACTGCGGGCTAGAATAGCGGGTGCGGGTGGGCACTTGTCAAACCGAGCCGCCGGCGAACTCCTGGCGGAGCTATGTCATGAAAAAATGGACTCGGTGGTTCTCGTCCATTTGAGTGATCGGTGTAACCGTTCGGACATCGCTCGATCTGAAGTCGAGCAGGCGCTATCGGCGAGAGGTTTTCGCGGGCAACTCTTCGTGGCCCGTCAGGACGAGCCGCTCGATCCTATTTGCGTGGGCCAGGAGCCTGGTCAGTTCGAGTTGGGGATTGCCGGCTAGCGTCGGTTGAACCTCCGTCACCGTCTGCCGGAGTCTCCGGGCCGGGGCTATCCAGACGGTGAGTGGCCCCTAGGTCATGGCTCGTCGATCAGCCGGGGGAGCCGGCGGGATCTCTACCCCCTCGGCTAGGGCAGTCGCCGGCCCAATCCTATCGAGTTCCATCGGCTCTTCGAGATCGCCTCCCGACAGGGTCATCCTCTTCTTTCCGCGAAGCTTGTAGGCATAGACCATCCACTCGTCACCCAGCGCAATGTGGATGGAATCGGCCACTAGCCGCCACCGGACCGTATCATCACCGAACGAGGCAGAAGAATCCGCCCGGATCACCAATTCTTGCGGTCCGTCGGGGGTTTGCACGCGCCACGTTCCGGAGATATCGGGAAGGGTAGCCTGGGACGCTAGCGATCCCGGGAATCCGAGACCGAACATGAAGAGCAGCAACAATATCCTGGTTCGCATGACACAATTTTACCCGTTGGCTGAGCCTCGCGCCATCGGCCGAGCCGTATTGGGGACTCTCGGTAGCAGGTTGGGATAGCATGAAAAGGCCCCGGATAGCTCCGAGGCCCTTCCAAAATCAGCCAACCCAACGGTGGTTTCTAGCCTAGTGGGTCAGGCTTAATACATGCCCGGCATCCCGCCGCCAGCCGGCGGTCCTGCCGGCTCGTCTTCCTTCCGCTCGACGACGACGCACTCAGTGGTCAGGAGTAGACCTGCCACCGATGCCGCGTTTTGCAGAGCAGTCCGGGCCACCTTCGTGGGATCGATAACGCCGGCCTTCACGAGGTCTTCGTACGTGTCGGTCAGTGCGTTATACCCGTAGTTCTTGTCGGTTGCCTTGCGGATGCGGTCCACGACGATCGAACCTTCGGCTCCGGCATTCTCAGCGATGCAGCGAACCGGCTCTTCGAGGGCCCGACGCACGATATTGGCGCCAATCCGCTCGTCGGGGTCTTCCAGCTTCATCCTTTCGATCGCCGGTTGCGCCCGCAAGAATGCGACACCACCGCCGGCCACTATGCCCTCTTCGACAGCGGCGCGGGTAGCATGCAGGGCGTCCTCCACCCGGGCTTTCTTTTCCTTCATTTCGGTCTCGGTAGCCGCACCGACGTTGATAACCGCCACGCCACCGGCGAGCTTCGCGAGACGCTCCTGAAGCTTTTCTTTGTCGTAATCCGAGGTGCTCTTGTCGATCGCGGTCTTCATTTCCCGAATCCGGCCCTGGATGGCTTCTTGCTTGCCATTGCCGTCAATGATCGTCGTGTCGTCCTTGTCGATCACGATACGCTTGGCCTGGCCGAGGTCGCTGAGGACTGCGTTCTCGAGTTTGAAGCCGACCTCTTCGCTGATCACCTGACCACCTGTGAGAATCGCGATGTCCTGTAGCATGGCCTTGCGACGATCCCCAAAGCCGGGCGCCTTGACGGCGCAGATCTTCAGAGTGCCGCGAAGCTTGTTGACGACTATGGTTGCCAGCGCCTCGCCCTCGACATCCTCGGCGATGATCAGCAACGGCTTGCCGGTTTGGGCAATCTTCTCCAGAATCGGGAGCAGGTCCTTCATGGCCGAGACCTTCTTGTCGTGGATGAGAACGTATGCCTCCTCCAGCACGGCCTCCATCTTCTCCGAATCGGTGACGAAATAGGGCGACGAGTAGCCCCGGTCGAATTGCATGCCGTCGACCGTCTCGAGTTCTGTATCCAAACCCTTGGCTTCCTCCACCGTGATGACGCCGTCCTTGCCAACCCGCTCCATCGCCTCGGCGATGAGATCGCCGATCTCAGCGTCGTTGTTCGCCGAAACGGAAGCTATTTGCGTAATCTCCTTCTTGCCCGCGGTGCTCTGGGACATCTTCTTCAATTCTCCGACGACCACCGTGACGGTCTTGTCGATGCCGCGCTTGATGGCCATGGGATTCACCCCGGCCGTCACGCTCTTGAGCCCTTCGGTGAAGATGGACTGGGCCAGCACGGTGGCGGTTGTCGTGCCGTCGCCTGCTACGTCGGATGTCTTGGTAGCGACCTCCTTGACCATCTGGGCGCCCATGTTCTCGACCGGATCCGGCAATTCCACTTCCTTGGCAACCGTCACACCATCCTTCGTTATTGTGGGGCTGCCAAACTTCTTATCGATGACGACGTTACGGCCCTTGGGACCGAGCGTCACTCTAACCGCATTGGCGAGCTGATCGACACCCTTTTTCAATTGCGCGCGGGCCTCGACGTCGAAATGCAGTTCCTTAGCTGTACCCATTGATCTGCCTCCTTATTCGTTCACCCGTCGATGATGGCGAGGACGTCGGATTCTTTGACGATGAGATATTGCTCGTTGTCGAGCGTGACTTCGGTACCACTGTACTTGCCGTACAGCACTGTTTGGCCCTCAGAGAGGTCCATGGGAACGCGTGCGCCCTTCTCGAACCGACCCGGGCCAACTGCCACGATACTCCCCTGTTGCGGCTTCTCTTTGGCGGTATCTGGGATGTACAGACCACCGCGCATCTCTTCTGCCTCTTCCTTGGGTAGGATCACAACGCGATCACCCAAGGGCTTCACACCGAGCTTCTTCTTAGATTTCGATGCAGTCGTCATGACGCAGTACCTCCGTCAGCCTATAAATTGTTAGTGGAAAACGCCTTACGTGGCTAGCACTCAACATTGTCGAGTGCTAGGAATCGGAATATATCGACCTTCTAGTACCCGTCAAGCCCCGTATAGTTGACCACCCACCTACCCCTCACCGCCGTCTTCCAACTCCACTCCGAGCCCCTCGGCCAGGCGGTTCACATAGTTGTAATAGGCGGTCACCTGGCACACATCGAGGATTGCTGCGTCGCTCAGGCCCACCTCTCGCAGCTGTCGAACGTCAGCCTGCTCCATCTCTGAGGGGGTGAGTGTGAGTTTGACGGCGTAGTCGAGCATCGCCCGTTCACGCGGCGACAGCTGTGCCTCACGGTAGTCCTGCTCGATGGCGGCCGTGCGATCATCGTCCTTCAACAGCTGACGGAGGCCCGCTCCGTGGTGGTGCAGTCAATAGAGGCAGTCGTTTGTCTTCGAGACGACCACGGCGATCATCTCTCGATCTGCCCTGGAAAGCTCCGATGGACCCCGCATTAGGTGGGCGTAAAGGCGGTAATGATCCTCGAGCGATCTTGGGTTGAGGGAGTGGATCTTGAGAATATGGTCCATACCTCGTCGGGTGCCGTAGCGCTCGTAGCTCTCCTTGAGCCGACCGGTGGCAGCCTTTTCTTCAATCCATTCGATCCAGGGCATGTGTGGTTGAGCCGGTGTGAGTCATGTGGAGTGTGGTTAGTGACTGTTGCGGGACTGCGGCCTGACAACCAGCTCTCAAAGGATTCGTCGGGCGACGACCCAGCGGCGTTGCCACCAGCGGCTGTTCGGGTCGGTTGCTATGAGGCTGGAGATGGCCACACCGTCTGACGCGCTGTGAATGAATTGGCCGTCGCCGATGTACAGTCCCACATGGGTGATGCGGGAGCTGCGCTCGACCGAGAACCCCAGGATGTCTCCGGGTCGAAGGTACGCTACGCGCGGTTCTACGAAGGATCCCGTCCGGGTTTGATTGCGGCTCACTCGCGGTAGGATGATGCCGCTCTCACCGTAGGCGTACTGGATCAAGCCAGAGCAGTCGAAACCGTTCTCATCGGTGCCGCCCCACTTGTAGGGCGTCCCCATGACGTCTATCGCGGTCTGCACTACGTTGGCGGCGGTCTTGGCGGCGGGTTTCGAGGCGCCGCTCGAGCGGGCGATCCCCTTGATGTCGGATTCGGAGGGTGGTACGAATTCCGAGCCGTTGCTGCGGGATGTCTCCGTGGCAGCTCCGGCGTCGCTGGGAGCGGTACGCCTCGGTCGGGGAATGGGAGTCGCACGTCGTCCGCCGCCGAAGTGAACGGCGAGGCCCCCTCGCAAGTGCCATCCCCTACGATCGGTCGCCGAGTCGAACCGCCAGAAGCCTTCGGTCCATGTGTCCTTTTCAACGCGGTAACGCAATTCACCCGAGAGTGTGAAGAACGACAGCGGTCGCAGGGCGTAGCCCATTCCGGCGCTCCATACTCCGTTCAGGCTTCCACCGTCGTGCCGCATGGTGAGCCCACCCGACCCGACAGCGTACAATCCACCGCTCGCCCGGCCGATCGCGAGCGTAAGCTGGCCGCCGCTTTGAGTGCGACCTAACGCCGCGCCCCGGTCATCGAGGTGCGTGGCGCCGATCCCGATGGCTACCGGCCCGAACCAAGGCCTGTAGTAGGTGAAGGAATAGATCTCGCCGACCGTACCGTCGCGCCACCACCGCCCGTAGGAGAAATCCAAGTCGGCCGCCTGGGCTGCCAAGTCGGCCCCGAATGGCAGAAGAGCCGCCAGGAGGCAGCTCAGGGGTAAAGTCGGTAGCGCTCTCATGTTATGTAAGTGTAAATATAGCAACGATATAGGAGAAGGTCAATAAAGGGAGAGGGGAGAGGGGAGAGGGGAGAGGGCCCCGCGCCACCCCCGGGGGGGTGTGG
>JADFIT010000241.1 GCA_022566515.1 Gemmatimonadota bacterium | reverse complement strand
GTAGGTAGTTGGAGGATTATGCGTTCGATCCGTTTCCACCCCTGCACCACCCTGCTCCTTGCCGGCCTCGTCCTCTGCCCTCAAACCGCTTCGGGGCAGCGTTCTCGAGAGGCAGAGTACCGGGAGCAGCGCCTCGCCATGGCTGCGCTGATCCGTCGGTACGGCGTGGAGGATGCCCGTACGCTCCACGCCATGGAGACCGTTCCCCGTCATGAGTTCGTGCCGGAGGAGCAACGCAGCCGTGCCTACAGGGACCATCCACTACCCATAGGATACGGACAAACCATCTCGCAGCCATACATCGTGGCCTACATGACCGAGATGTTACGCCCGACGCCGGACATGAAAGTTCTCGAGGTGGGCACCGGGTCGGGCTATCAGGCCGCCGTTCTCGCGCAGATCGGCGCCGAAGTCTACACGGTTGAGATTTTCGAGGCGCTCGCAGCCAGCGCGGGCGAGCGCTTGAAACGCCTGGGCTTCGACAACGTCACCAACCGCCACGGCGACGGACACTTTGGCTGGCCCGACGCCGCTCCCTTCGACGCCATCATCGTAACAGCCGCCGCAGGGCACATCCCGCCGATGCTGATTCAACAACTCAAACCCGGTGGACGAATGATCATTCCTGTGGGAAGCGTTTACGGTGTGCAGAGCCTCATCTTCGTGGAGAAGGACTCGAGCGGGAAAGTCCGTACCCGCAATCTCCTTCCGGTACGCTTCGTGCCGATGTTGAGCGGTCTCCGCCGAACGCCATGACACTATTCCGGCGATGCGTCGCCGTGGCACTCTTCTCTGCAGCAGCGCTCACCTACGAGGTTCTGCTCGTTCGAGCTTTCGCGATCGAGCAATTTCACCATTTTGCCTATATGGCCATCAGCGTGGCCATGTTGGGGTTCGGCGCCAGCGGCACGGTGCTCGCGCTCGCGGGCCGATTGCATGCGGCGACCGCCGAGCGATTGTTTGCCTGGAGCGGGGTGGTTGCCGCGATCTCTTTCGTGGCCAGTCCCGCACTCGTCGATCTCATCTCGCTGGACGCGACTCAACTGGCATGGGACCTGAGGCAGTGGCCGCGGCTTGCGGCGGTGTATCTCCTCTTGGCAGTTCCGTTCGGCGCCACGGCTCTGGCGATTCTCGTAGCCCTCACGTTCGAGCACCGGCGCCCGGGTATGGTCTATGGAGCCAGCTTCGTCGGCTCTGGATTCGGCGCTGCGTTCGCTGTCGCAATTCTGTGGCTCGTCTTTCCCGATCGTGCACTGGCCATTCCCGCACTGCTCGCGGCAGGAGGCGGGCTCGTCTGCGTGAGTCGCCGCGGGACATCGAGTCTCGTCAGGACTGCTGCGTGGGCAGGTGCAGCTCTTGCGGCGACAGTCGTCGTGCTACCACTGTGGACGCTCGACGTATCGCAATACAAGGGTCTGCCTCAGGTGGAGGCATTCCCCGACGCCCGCCGAGTGGCGGAGCACACGAGTCCCTTGGGCTGGGTGGTCGCCGTAGAGGCACCGGCCCAGCGTTACGCCCCCGGGCTTTCGCTGGCATACGAGGGCGAGTTTCCACGGCAAACCGGACTCTTCGTTGACGGAGAGCTGGTCGGCGCGTTCCCGAGTGCCGGCCCCGATACGGGGGCGGCGGCCGCTGCTTTCTTGGATTGGTTGCCCACGGCACTGCCCTACGCCCTGAAAGAGCGGAGGCGTGTATTGATCCTCGGCGCCGGTGGCGGCACCGAGGTATCGAACGCAGTGACACACGGGGCCGAATCCGTTGTTGCAGTGGAACTGAATCCGGACGTGGCGCGTCTTGCCCAGAATGCAGACGGGAAGACGGGCGGCGCTCACATCAAATGGGTTGTGGGTGACGCGCGCAGTTTCGTAGTGCAGACGAACGAACGATTCGATCTCATCACGCTCGGGGCGGTTGGAGGATTGGGAACATCTGCGGCGGGTGTACACTCGTTGGGTGCAGACTTTCTTCACACGGTGGACGCGTACGTCGATTACCTCGACCGCCTCGCGCCGGGCGGTGTTCTCGCAATCACACGCTGGCTCACCATGCCACCACGGGAAAACGTGCGCACTATCCTCACCGTAGCTCACGCACTCCGCCAAGTCGCGCCGGAGACCGTACAGGAGGGACTGTTCGTCTCTCGCAGCTGGGGCACCGTCACCGTGATGGCGAAACCGTCGGGGTTTGCGACAGACGAGATCGACGCGCTGAAGCGATGGACAACCCAACGAGGATTCGATATCGACTGGTACAGCGGGCTCGAGCAGCCAACGAGCGAATTTCATCTATTAGAAGAGCCGGTCCTGTTCGATGCGGCAGCGGCCGGTATTGCCGGAGACGGAGCCGCCGCCAACTTCGCATCCGGCTACCCATTCAATGTCAGTCCCGTGGATGATGCTCGACCATATCCGCACCACTTCATCCGACCCGGTTCTGTCGGTGCTTTTCTCCAAACCAGCCGCGGCACCTGGCTGCCATTCGCCGAGTGGGGATACGTGGCACTCATTGC
>JADFIT010000124.1 GCA_022566515.1 Gemmatimonadota bacterium | reverse complement strand
GGTCGGTGCCGGCCGGGATTACAAGTGCCCGATCTCGACGAGTTCCACCAAAGGATGTTGGCGCACGACGTGCTGTGCATTCAGAGCCCGACCGACGTGTTCGGCAGCCGCGTCGCACAATACCGTGATCCCGATGGTCTGGCAATTTCAGTTGGCGAAGGCAGCAACAGCTAGCCGGACGCTTCTAAACCCCGAGGTCGGCCGAGATGACGCTAAATGAATTTCTTGACTGGCAACTACGGCGCCGACGGCGACGACGCGCTACGCAAGATGCTGGATGGTGGCGCTGATCCTAACAGGCGAGAGGGGCTGCTGTCCGAGGCCTCGCTCCACGTTGCGACCCGGCGGCGCCGAGCGAGCGCTGTCGAGATCCTTCTGGATCGGGGGGCCGATATCGACGCGCAGACCGACGGCGGGAAGACCGTATATGCTCACGCTGTGCGCCGCGGGTTTGCGTGTTGGCGAGGCTTTGCGAAATGGGAGACCCCAGTGATTCGGCCCACCATGAAGGAGCAAATCCGTGCCATTGTTGTCGCGGGTCTTTGCCTATTTCCTAACGTTGGCTCGGGGTGTACGCGAATTCGCTCACAAACTTCCAACACAATCCAAGAGGAGACTGTCTTGACGCATCGGGCAAGTGGAACCTTTGAAGTGAAGTTGAATCCCCAGGCGCCGGACGACGAGGTGGGCGACCCAACTGTGGGCAGGATGTCAATTGACAAGCAGTTCCACGGCGATCTCGAAGCCACCAGTAAGGGCCAGATGCTGGCCGTCAGGACGGACGTCGAGGGCTCAGCCGGCTACGTAGCGATGGAGCGGGTTACCGGAACTCTGCATGGCCGCAGCGGCGCCTTCACATTACAGCACAGCGGCACAATGACGCGCGGCGCCCAGCAACTAACTGTTACTGTCGTCCCGGATTCCGGCACTGGAGAGTTGGTGGGGCTCGCCGGAACAATGACCATCGACATCGTTGACGGAAAGCACTTCTACAGTTTCGATTACACGCTCGCCAAACCCCGCTGAAATCCAGTATTGTGCGGCGCGGATGGCGGCGTGGCTGAAGGGATTTCGAGATAGCGGCGCCCGGCACGAGCCGGCAGTAGGAGCAGAACTGTTTGGCCGTGGGGAGCCGTCCGGAGAATTGGGCGAAGTACCGTTGGTTGCTCGTTTTTTCTAACCGTCCATCTCTTCTCCTACTTGCTCCCACTCCGCCATCAGATCGCTGACTTCGCGCTCGAGGCCGTTCCGCTCAGCCTCCGCTTTTCTCACCTCGGCAGGGGGCGTTTGCTCGAAGTAGTTCGCTTTGCAGAACATGGCGTCGATCTCCTTGACACGAGCCTCAGCCGCTTCAATTCTAGTGGTGAGCCCAGTCTGCCGTTCCTGCAATCGTCTCCGGAGAGCCCTGGAGTTGCGACGCTGGGACGCTGACTTGCGGTCCCGGCCCCCCTGAGCGCTCGTATCGGTAGAATCTTTTTTCTGTTTTTCCCTCTTGACCTTGAGAATCACAGTGTCTACGTCCAAGTGATCGTCACCGCATGCATGGACGTACTCTTCGTATGTGCCAGGGTAATCCCGAATACCGTCTGATGTGATTTCGACGATGCGGGTGGCAAACTGTCCGACGAACCAACGATCGTGCGATACTAAGATGAGCGTGCCGCGATAGCTCTTGAGCCCTTTCACCAATGCCTCGATCGATTCGAGATCCAAATGATTGGTTGGTTCGTCCAACACGAGCACGTTCGGCCGCTCGATCGTAAGCCGACTGAAGATCAGACGTGTGGCTTCGCCCCCGGAGAGAGCCTTCAACCGTTTCTTGACATCGTCGCCGGAGAAAAGCATCTGCGCCATTCGGCCGCGGACGAAACCAATGTCCTTGCCCGGACAAAAATTCCAAACCCATTCCTCGGCAGTGCCGGTGAGTGTCTTGAACTGTTCCTGACAATTCTGTGCGAAATAACCTGGATGAGTTTCGTATCCCCACTCCACCGAACCCGCATCCGCGGTCTCCTCCCCCATGACGATCTTGAGGAGAGTGGACTTGCCGATGCCGTTGGGCCCGATGATCGCCAACCGTTCGCCCCTTTGCACCAGAAGATCCACACCGTGCAGCACGGCATTCTCACCAAATGCTTTCTTGACTCCCTTGATAGTGAGCACATCGCGACCGCTGTCGCGTCTTGGTTCGAACCGAAACGTGGGATAGCGGCGAGAGCTCTCTGGAAGTTCCTCCAGCGCATCCGCTTTCTTCTCAATCAGGCGGACTCTGCTCTGTGCCTGGCGTGCCTTGCTCGCCTTCGCACGAAATCGATCCACAAACTTCTGATGGTGCGCGATCTCACGCTTCCGAGCCGTGATATCCTTTACTCGGCGCTCGCGTTCCGCCCGCTTGGCCTCGAGAAACGCGCTGTAGTTTCCGCGATAAGACAACACCGTTTCGTAGTCGACATCCAGAATGACGGTGGTGATGTTGTCGAGGAACCGATGATCGTGAGAGACTACAACCAAGAGCCCGGCAAAATCCCGCATGAAGATCTCGAGCCAGCGAATGGATATGATGTCGAGGTGGTTGGTGGGCTCATCGAGCAACAGGATATCGGGAGCGCTGGCCAAGACCTGAGCCAGCAACACCCGGAGCTTGAATCCACCGGAAAGAGTAGACATCGGGTCGCGATGCACCTGCGTCGGAATGCCGAGACCCTCGAGAATGGTGGCAGCTCGAGCTTCGGCGGCGTATCCGTCGTGCCGCTGGACGATCTCCTCTAACTCGGCAAAACGGTCTGCATCGAAATGTGTATCCGCTTTGACAATGATCGCCTCCTTCTCCACCATCGCTCTCCACAGCTCGGGGTTGCCCATCAGAGCCACGTCGAGAATGGCGTGGTTCTCATGGATAAACTGATCCTGACTGAGCACCCCGATCCGCAGTCGCTTGGCAACGGAAACCGTTCCCTCGCTGGCTTCCAGGTCGTTGCTCAAGATCCGAAGGAGCGTCGTCTTACCGGAACCGTTGGCACCCACCAATCCATAGCGCTCCCCTGCGTTGAGCTGAAGAGACACACCGGAGAAGAGAGTCCGGTCACCGAAGGACTTGGCGAGATTGGATGCGGAAATCATGGGGAGGGAATGTAATGGGATTGGAGAGGGGGAGAGACAGTCGCATTTGTGTCGGTCGATCTCATGATAGAACGCGGTTAGGCGCTCAGCGGCTATCTTCCTTGTCTGCGGCTGGAACTGGAAAACGTGAAGATGAACGAGAAACAAGACACGACTGCACGATGCTTGGGATGCGGCCTGCTCGTGCGAGGTGGAACCTCAGGCTGCCAAGCGATGATGGACAAACTCTTGGCCCGGGATTCCGGCGACGTTGCCTACTTCCGGTACCATCGCATGTTCGTGGACATTTACTGTCTCCAGCATCCCGATCGGTATTGCATTTCCGCCAAGTCCCTGGCAGCGCATCTGACTGGCTTGTGTTGGTTTATTCATAAGGGCGGCAGCCGGGCGGTTGGCAGCGAATCCTTGAGGCGATGGTTGAATGGCCCGCCTTGGATGGAAAAGCCTGAGATCCCTTCATTCCGGGGAGAGCTTACAATTGCAGACGCACGGGATGCACCGGATCCCGAAGCCTACGGCCAAGCGGTGGAACTCTGGGCCCGATCAACGTGGAAGGCCTACTCCACCTTGCATTCATTGACTCGCCAATGGATCCAGCAGGCGCTCACTGGTCAGGGGGCGATCAAGGCGGTAGATGGAGAGAGACACCGGGCAGATTCGAACTGCCGAATAGAAATTTTGCAGACCTCCGCCTTACCACTTGGCTGCGGCGCCAGCAGGGGGAAAAAGATCCCCATTCACCGCTCCAGGGTCGGAGCACGAGCTGGCCGGGTCCCCCGCAGCAGACGGCGACGCCGCAGGGGGGAGTGGGGCATCGTCTCAACCTCCCTCCTCACGGAACAGCTCCCCCAGAAGGATGATCGTCGCCCGCATCCGATCGACCGCCTCCACCACCACTTCGGGTGCTTCTTCGTGCAGGAAGTGTCCTACCTCCGGAATCGTGTCCACGGCGAACACTGGCAGGCGTTCCGCAAGAAGACTGACTTCCTCCGGCGGGATCGCGCCGTCGTGGGGAACGCGACCTATCAGGAGCAACACGGGGCTGCGGATAGCACCGAGATGCGGTTCCAGGGCTTCCGGCTCCCGCGACCGGGCCATGGCGCGGTACGCGTCAACGGTGGCACCAACATTGGCGGTGGCGCCAGCCGTGTAACCCTTCACCACCTCCTTATTGACCCAACTCGTATCCCCAGACGCCTTGATCATGAACCGGTGGATCTGGTGCCGGATTAGGGCGACGCCAAGCATCTTGATGAGGGGGGCGAGACGCATTGCCCGCCGGAATCCTGGGGTCGCCGCCGCTTCGGCAGGACCACCGTCCAGCGAGATCAACCCGCGTGCGAGATCAGGACGCTTGTAGGCCAAGCGAAACGCGATGCCTGCTCCGACCGCATGTGCCACGACGATCGCGTCGTGCACGTTCAGCGAGTCAAGGACGGCGGCGAGGCGGTCCGCCTGCGCGCTGAGCGAATAGTCCGCGCGCTTGGGGCGCGTCGATCGGCCCACGCCGAGTGGTTCAACGATGATGGTCCTATAGCCCGCCGAGTTGAGGCCGGCAGCAAGGGTGCGGTAGCCGAAACCCGAACCCAGCAGCCCCGGCACGAGCACGACCGGATACCCGTAGCCGGATACCCTGACCCAGAGTGATTCCTCGGGCGCCACCGTCACGGCAAAGGCCCCCGATGTATCTGCAACCAGCAGGAGTGCCAGCAACCACATACCCATCCTCCTGTGAATTCTGGGGGCAATCATCGCCACTAGGGCGCAAGTAACCGTCAAGCGGACCCGGCCTTGCCTTGACGGGGGCTTGACGGGGGCCGCCTAGAGTGGGGTCTCTGATCTCAACAGGACTCCAATGCTCCGCTCGCTGTGTTCGACCGTGCGACGATCCATCCGATCGAGAAATGACACCCCGGTTCCCGACTCGCCGCGTGATCCGCAACAGGAATCTCGCGTGACGCACTCGGCACGCCGCATCGTCAACACACTATTCCGCCGGCGTTTCGGGGATTCGGTTTGGGATGGCGTGCTGCGTGGTTCCGGCATCACAGTCCTGCTCGGCATCTTCATACTCCAATACATGCCGACGGCGGGGCCTCTCGTCGGTTTTGTCCTGGTAACGATCTGGATTAACGGGCCGATTGCCTTCCTCTTTCCCGCCGTATACGAACCAATCCTCATGCTCTTCGGCCGAATGTACCCGCCACTGTTGATCGGTTGCTTGGGGACATGCGGCACGCTTTATGTGGAGTACCTCAACTACCACCTCTACCGGCGAGCGCTTTATACAGACGCTCTTGCCCCGTTCCGTCGCCGACGCCTCGTTCAGCGCGTCACGGCTTTATTTCGAAAGATGCCTTTCTTCACCGTGTGGTTGTGTAGCCTGCTCTTGCCGTACTGGCCGGTCCGTATCGTGTCACCACTGGCGGGCTATGCCGTGCGCCGCCACCTCAGTGCGACCCTTCTCGGTCGCTTTCCGCGCTTGTGGTTCTTTGCAGCGCTCGGTGCCTCATTGCACGTGGACCCAAAAGTGCTGCTTGGCATCTCCGCCGCGGTTGCGGGCAGCGCCCTAGTATTGATTCTTTTCCGACGAGCCATGGTGGTGGCTGTTGGCAGGAATCGAGTAGCCGAAGGGAGTGCAGAGAAATGATTGGTGGAGTGGTCGTGACCGGCGCCTCCTCGGGAATCGGGGCGGCAATTGTCCGCGCGCTGCGGGCGAGGGGATTCACCGTCATTGGAACCGTCCGGCGCGACGACGACAAGGCCGCGCTCGAGGCGAACGACGTGCTTCCTGTCATCATGGATGTCACCGACGTCTCCAGCATCGCGCGAGCGATGCGGATCGTGGATCAGCTCTTGAGCGGAACGCCGCTCGTGGGTCTCGTCAACAACGCCGGCATTGCAGGTGCGGGGCCGCTGGAGTTGGTTCCGCTGGACGACGTGCGGCGGGTTCTCGAAGTCAATGTGCTCGGCGTCATCGCCGTCACCCAGGCGTTCCTGCCTCGGCTGAAGCGAGGACACGGTCGGGTGATAAACATCAGCTCGATTTCGGGCCGAATCGCCTTTCCGTTCATTGGGCCGTATGTCGCATCGAAGTTTGCGCTCGAGGGATTGTCCGACAGCTGGCGTCGGGAGCTCCTACCCTTCGGGGTCGACGTCGTGGTGGTGGAGCCCGGGTCGGTCCGGACCCCCATCTGGGACAAAGTGGCGGCTCTCGACATCGCCGCCGTGCGTGGCACGGCATACGAGCGCGTCCTCGAAGACTTTCGGGATGCAGCCGTCCGCGGCGGCAAACGGGGCCTGCCGCCGACCCGGGTAGCCGACGCCGTCGTCTCCGCCCTCACCTTGGCCAGGCCACCTGCCCGAATTCCTGTCGTCCGCTCGCGCACGCGTACAATCGTGACCCGGTTACTTCCCGACCGCTGGCTCGATCGAATCGTAGCGCGTCGTCTCTGGCGTCGCGCTCAGTGATGCTGCCGGCTCGGTCCGAGCACTGACTGGCTCCCCGCCGGTGCGATACCGGCGTAGAATCCCATCGGTGATGCGCTCGGCGTTGGCGAGAATCGTCAGGCTGGTGTTCACGGCTAAGGACGTGGGAATCGCCGCCCCGTCGCTCACATACAGTCCCGGATACGAGAACACCTCACCGGCGGCGTTACAAACTCCGCGCGCTTTGGAATCGGCCATACGACACGAGCCTACATGGTGGGAGGTGGAGAAATGCAGATCCGGATAGGACGCGCCATCATGCTTCACAAACTCCGTATCCACCAGGCGACACCCGTTTCGTAGGAGAATAGAGTGCAACAAGCGTTTGGTGTCGCGAAAGTAGCGTCGCAGTGGATCGGTCATCTTGAGTTGCAAATCGAATGCCAGCCCCCCCCGGAACTCAAGCACGCCGAGTGGCGGGGTCATGCCGAACGCCACCAGCACCATCATGCGGCGACGGTATTGTCGCATGAGTTCTACGTGCGGCGCGCCCCAGAATGACGGTGTTCGGGTGTCACCGTCGAGCCGTAGCCTTGCCGCAGCGACCGCCTGCAGCGGCAGCGGCTTGGCGGCCGAGATAGTAATCCCGCGCGATTCCAGGAAGTGATAGCTCATCATTCCCGGATGAGATCGTCCGGCAAACATGTCGCCATCCGGGAAATGATCGGGCAGCAGGGCCGCGGCCTTGACGCTCCCGTTGAAGGCAATGTTCCTACCAACCTGGGTGCTGAGGGAGGTGAGATTCTCTCGCGACTGCAGCAAGAGTTTCGCGGTTCCGATCGTGCCGCCGGCAAGAATCAACAACTTAGTGCAGAACCGAATGCGCTCGCGGCGGCCAGTCCGGCGCCTGCAGTAGACCTCGTACCGATATGGGATGTCGTTGAGCGGACCGTCTTTCACGAAGCGACGCACCACCTGCACGGTCAAGGCCTCGAGATCGGTCTCGATGGCCGCGCCGGCTTTCACGGCCTGCGGCAAATAGTTCACCAACAGCGATTGCTTCGCGCCGTACACGCATCCGGTGACGCAGAAACCGCTGGCGAGACATCCCTGGACTGCATAGCGGACGCGCTCGCAGGAATATCCCAGGTTTTTCATCATCAGCGAGAACACGAGCCCGCTCTTCGGCACCAGTTCCGGCGCAATCTGTTCGACCCGTAACATCTCGTCGGCAATGTCGTAGTACGGGTCGAGCAATACGCGGTCTATACCGCGGGGCCACAGACCACGACCTCTGTCATCGACTTGGCTGAACACTTTGGAGGGCGCCCGGAGTGATACCATCTCATAGAATCCGGATCCGCCTCCCATCGCCTCGGCGTAGGTGACGCTGAGACGGTCACCAGACATGCCTTTCAGGTACTTGAGGATGTACTGCGGATCCTGAGTCTGCTTGAAGTCCGTATACGGGTTGATGGCCGGGCCTTGCTCGACCACGATGACCCTGAATCCGGCCTGGGCGAGCCGTAGGGCTGGAGGGGCCGCTCCGAAGCCGGAGCCGATCACCAACGCGTCAGTCTTGATGGTTCGCATGTGACCTTCCGTTCACAAAGGATTTCCGTCTGATGTGATTTCGTGGGAGAGGAACCGGTGTGGCATCGGGTACGTGCTGTCAGCAACTGACGTGTTCCGGCGCCGCCCGTCGAAGTCGATCAACGGACATCCCCGGTCCGGATCGTAGATGCCCGCGTAACACGCGATTTGGGTGAGATAGACGGCTCCCCGATACAGACGCCGGGTCACTCCCCCTTTGGCCAGTTTGCCCTCAATGATCTTCGTACGTTGCGCCAAGGGCAGCTGATCAAACGCAGGGGTGCCAAACCGGTTGACGGACTCTTGGCAGAGGTCCGAGGCCAGGTAGCCCCGGAACTTGGCCAGGGGGTAGTCGTCGTCGTAGAAGTGCCGGACCAGGTTTGGATCGTCGACGGAGAGCCCCGGTACCACCGCCGTCGCAAACCCCCGAAGCACACGATCCACCAGTGCCTGATCGTCGTCGAATCCCCCGGGAGCCCACCGGAATGCCATGCGTAAGGGGGTGCATGCAGCACCAACCCCTGCAGCCAAAACGGCAAGACTTTTCAACGCCGCGCGGCGGCTGACGGTTGCACCCGTGTTCGATCTCGGCGGAGTCGCCATGCCAATCCTCCTGGATTCGGAAAGGCATGGTGGCACCGCGGTCGCAAGAGAGCGTCAAGTGGCCCTCGTCGCTCCAATCCGATCTTGACGCTGCCTTGACGGGCACTCGGCAGCATCCGTCGTACGACAAAGGAGAACAGCATGCGGGAACAGACCGTTGCGGGTTCCCTACTCGTGTTCTTCACCTTGCCTTCAGCCGCAGCCCAGGAGACGCCGCGCCTGGCTCCGTGCATGTGCGCAAACGGCCGGACCGATATGTCCCGTGATGTGTTGCCCCGCGCCTTGACCGAAAGCCGTCACGGCTTCCGCAGGCACGGCGGTTCTTGGAGCCCAGGTTCAGGGCTGGAAGGGCAAGGGCGGTTGGCGACTACGTCGCGAGCTGTGGACGAGCGCGGCTTGACGCCGATATAGCGCGTAACACGATCACCCCAATCGGCGACCGCTGGCGAGTCGCGCTAACCACGCGAACCAGCCCGAGCGTCATCCCGAGGCGCACGGTGGTCGCGCTCTGGGCATCCGTCAGCTGCTAGCGTCCCCCGGGCTTGCTCTTGACCCAGCATTTCGCTCGGCACCCTTGAGCATCTGGGCAATGCGCACGCGCTGCCCTTCCATCACCATGTCGCGCAGAATCACGTCGCGAACGATCCGTGCGACAAAGGTGTAGCCCCTCACGTCTGCGGTCAGCCAGCGATCCCACTCTACTTCGTCCAACGCAGCGTCCAGTGCGGCGCCTGCAAGGCCGGACCCGCGTTGTAGCTGCTCGTGTGTCGCCCGCCTGCCGGCGACCGCCGCCACGCGAAGGATCTGTTGTGCGTCTTGGCTCTGGCGCCGGAACCCAACACGTATGGCGCCGACGACAGCGTCAGGGAGATCGTTCGGCATGGTCTGATCGAGTGTGCGCAGGGGTTGTGGCCAGGACGCCTGCTCGTCCGAAAGCTCGAGGCCCGAGGCAACTGCGTGCAGCAACTCGACGGCAAGCAGCGGCAGGCCGCCCGAGTCCACCTCGATCCGTCGCGCCAGACGGTCGACACGTTCGTCGTCAAAACCGGGCATCGCCCACTTGCAGAGCGTCCGAAGTGCGTCGGAGGTCAGCGGCCCCAACTCAATGACGCCGCCGGGCGTTCCGCTTCCCACACGTTGCCGGATCTGATCAATTTCGTCACGCCGATGCCCGGTGGATGAATTAGTCCAAACGAGGAGGGGA
>JADFIT010000123.1 GCA_022566515.1 Gemmatimonadota bacterium | reverse complement strand
AGGTCGTGGGCCCGGGACCCCGTGGCCATCCCACCCGCGCCGAGTTCCTCCTGGATCGTATATCGCTCGGCCAGCGCCGATTTCAGGCGTTCCAGCGCATCGTTCACGGTGCCTCCGCTTCTACCGCCATACCGCCGTACCGCCGTACCGCCGTTCGATTGCGGTCGGCGAGGGCGGTCGAGAGCCGGGAGCTGATGTCGGTCATGGGGACTAAGATGGACCGTTTTCGGGGGTTTGGCGAGGCTTCGCCTAGGTCCGCCTTCTACGTCCACTCGTGGCACTACGAGTTGGAATCGTGGAGCAAGTGCTCGGCGCATTTGCCCGGTGCGCTAAAGCGCGGGCTCGGCCGCTACGCATGAATGCGTCGCGACAGGTCTTGAAAGACAGTGGTGTACTGGCCGTCCTTCCACGTTGGCGTTTGCAGCGCCACTCCCGCCGTTCTCGATCTAAGAACTTCCGCATCTCGCCAAGGTCACTCACGGTGACTCAAGCCCCATGTGCCCTGATCGCTTCCTCGAGGATCGAACCGAGAATGTCGACGGTTTGCTTCCCTTCCTCAATGCTTGCGTCGGCCGGGTAACCAAAATACGCCCGCGCTCCATCCGCTTCCTCGAACGTCTCTAGTCCGGCGCGGATCGCGTCCGACAGTGAGGATGGGTTGGGGGCGAGCCATTTCCGAATGTCCTCCCGTACGAGTTCCGGTCGTTCCGCTAATACGACGGATGTCTCGTACTGTCCCGCGTGACACGCGCCGCTCTTGAACTCATCGGTCAGACGCATGGCCCACGGTTTTTTCGAGATATCGGGGAAGACGATCTTCAAGAGGTTCTCTTGGCGCGCCGATGCTACCGCCGCCTCGATCGCCGAGATGTTTGCGGGATCCAGATGGGAGTTGGCCACGGCGAGGATGCGGACTCCTTGCCGCGTCAGGTTGCGCGCGATGCTCACCAGGACTGCTGTCGCTGTGTCGGCATCCAACGAGCAAGTACCGGGAAAGGACGCCGCAAACGGAGCGGCCGTGTAGCTGATCGACGGAAGGATCAACACGGGGTACCCCTGCGCATCCAGCTTCTCGGCGGCTGATCGAGCCATGGCCTCAGATATGATGACGTCGGTGGTGAGCGGCAGGTGCGGGCCGTGCGCCTCCACGGCTCCCACCGGGAGAATCGCGACGGCCTTTCCGAGGTCGATGTCCCGGACTTCCTCCCATGTCATGTCTGCAAGGTACGATACCGGCATGGTCCTCCTGTCCGTTCAGTTTACAAGCTGCGGTTGACACCCGTTCCCGCTGACGCGTATCATCTCAAACCATGACCTTTCAGCCCCCCGAACAGTTCAATATCGCCGGCCACTTCCTCGACGCCCGTGTTGAGGAAGGGAAGGGAGACCGGACGGCTCTCCTGACCGATGAACGGAATCTCACGTATCGAGAAGTTCAGACGTTGGCGAATCGCTTTGGTAACGCGCTGCGCGGTGCTGGTGTCGAGGCGGAGCAGCGGGTCATCATCGCGCTTCCCGACGGACCGGAATTTGTCGCCGCCCTGTTCGGCACTCTGAAGATTGGCGCAGTGGTAGTGATGGTCAACCCGCATCTCAAGGTGGATGCCATCGAGTACTTTTTAGCCTACACGCGTGCGACGGTTGCCGTCATCCATCGCGAAAGCCAAGACGCGTTTCGCCAGGCGGCGAAGGCAGCGCCTCACCTCAAGAAGATGTTGGTAGTGGGAGACCCGGCGTTCGATGGCGAACTGTCACGGGCCTCCGATCGACTCGAAACGTTTCCCTCACATCGCGACGATCCGGCGATTTGGCTCTTCTCGGGCGGTACCACCGGGAGTCCGAAGGCCGTCGTACAAACCCACTGTTCTTTCGCCAATACGGCGGAGTGTTACGGAAAACAGGTGATTGGTTACACGGAGGGTGATATCACACTATCGGTGCCGAAACTGTACTTCGGCTATGCCACGGGATCAAACCTGTTCTTTCCATTCTCCGTGGGTGCGGCCGCAGCGCTGTTTCCGGAGCAATGCACCGCGGACGTCCTATTCGAAAAGATAGCGAAGTTCAAGCCAACGATCTTGATCAACGTGCCAACGATGATCAACCATATGGTGGGCCATCCGTCGGCCAATCGGGCGGCGGTGTCGAGTTTGCGGTTGGCGACGTCAGCGGGCGAGGCATTGCCGGTGGAGCTGCACAGTCGGTGGAAGAAACAATTCGGCGTCGAGCTGCTGGACGGTCTTGGGACAGCCGAGATGTGGCACATCTTCATATCGAATCGTCCGGGACAAGTCAGGCCTGGAACTATGGGCACCGCCGTTCCCGGGTTTGACGTGCGTGTGTGCGATGATGACGGGAAGGAGCTGCCAAACGGGGAAGTCGGACGGTTGTGGGTGCGAGGCAATTCGCGGGCGATCGGCTACTGGCAGCAGATGGAAAAGACCAAAGAGGCGTTTCGCGGGGACTGGTACGTATCCGACGACATGCTCTGTCGCGATGACGACGGCTACTTCACGTATTGCGGACGCGCCGATGACATGTTGAAGGTGTCGGGCAAGTGGTTGTCGCCACAGGAAGTGGAGAATTGTCTGTTGGAGCATCCAGCGGTTAGGGAAGTTGCAGTGGTGGGAGTGATCGACGAGAACGGATTGACCAAGCCGCACGCCTTCGTGATCGCGCGCGAACAGACCCCCGATTTGGCGCAACAGCTGCAAGACCATGTAAAGGAACGCTTGGAACCGTACAAATATCCACGGCGCGTCGTGTTCATGGAGGAATTGCCACGAACACACCTCGGCAAGGTCGATCGCGGCCGGCTCCGCAAGTCGTGAGCTACGACATTGCTTGCAGAACTTCCTTCAGTATGTCCATGGCGCCCGAGAGCTGGCTATCCGAGAGATAAGGAGCGGGTCCGAAACGGAGAATGTCTCCGCGGTAGTCGGTAGCCAACCCTCGTTCCCGCAAGAGACGACTTATTTCCTCGGCCCTCTTTGAGTGCAGGGCGAGAAAGCCACCGATTGCATCGAGGTCAACCGACCTGTCGCGGGTGATGATCTGCGGATCGGCGTCGAGGGCATCGAACGAACGAGCGAGCAGTTCGATCTGATGTTGGCTCACCTCGCGTAGGAGGGCGGGAGTGAGATTCAGCTCCTCGAAGAAGCCAAACACGGCCGCGGCGCGGTAGTGGCTTGTGGGATCATACGTAGCGCCGGCGAACCGCTCATGACCGGCTCCGTATCTTACCTTGCTGTCGGCCGCATCGCTCAGTGTTGCGAATTCTGCGAACCAACCCGTTACAACCGGCCGCATCTTCGTGTCCGGCGGCACCCTCAGGAAACAGTTGCCTTCGCCAAGCTGGCAGTACTTGTACCCGCCGCCGACGATGAACGCGCCGCCCAGTCCCTGTTGCTCGACCGAGAACGGCACGACGTTCAGGGCGTGGTACGCGTCGACCAGTAACTCGGCGCCCGCTTGGCCGCAGGCCGTCGACAGCGCGCCGAGGTTGGGTACTATCTGCGCATTGTGAAATAACACTGAGGATACCAAGGCGGCTGCGGTACGGTCGTTCACCGATTGAATCACACGTTCCGCCAATGTACCGGCCGGTAGGCTCGGTACCTTGACGACTTCCACACCCTCTTCGGCAAGTCGGTCGAGCTGCCTCCTGATGGTGTGGAATTCCCCGTCGGTCGTCACGAGGCGAGGGCGGTTCTCGAGCGGCAGGCCGGAGAGCAACCTCACTACCAGCTCGTGCGTGTTTTGGCCTAGCGCCAGCCCACCGCCGTCGTCGCCGAGCAGTCTGCGGTAACCTCGGCGCACTCTTTCGGCGGCTTCAAAAGCGCGGTCCCATTTCTCGTCGACGTATTCCGCTGCGTCACGCCAAGCCTGTTGTTGGCCGTCGAACCCCCGGTCCGGCCAGGCCTGATGTGAGTGCCCGGTGAGCAACAGCCGGTCGGCAACGCGGAACTCGCTGTATTGCGAGGCTAGCCGATTCGGCGTGCCGTACAGTTCGTCGGGTTTGATCACCTTGTTACAGATCGGCGCGGATGGCCCAGAGGTCGGGGAACGCCGGCTTAAACAACGTCGACACTAGGTAGGCTACCCCGGTGGTGCCGCCACTCCCTACCTTCATCCCGATCGTGCGCTCGGTCATCTTGACGTGGCGGTAGCGCCACTCCTGAAACCCCTCGTCGAGGTCCACGAGCCTCTCGTTGAGCTGGGCAATGGCCGGGTTGTTGTGGTAAATGTCGATCAAGGCTCGTTGCACGTCGGGGGAAGTGGGATTGGGTTGCGTATAATCGCGCTCCAACACTTCCTGTGGGATGGCGTAACCCTCCCGAGCCAAGTAGCTCAGAAAAACGTCCCATAACCCGGGCGCACGAAAACGTGCCTCCAGTCGGTCGCGGATGGGCGTGCCTTTTTCGAAGATGTCGAGATGTGAAGCGCGTTTGATGCCGAGTGCGAATTCCAGTTCGCGAAATTGATACGACTCGAGGCCACTTGCCGATTCGAGTCTTTCACGAAAACTCAAGAACTCCAGCGGCGTCATCGTTTCGAGGATGTCGAGTTGCGCTACTTGAATCTTCAGGATGGTGAGAACCCGCTTGAGTGTGTGCAGTGCGCGTGGGGTATCGTTCCGCTCCAAGAGCACGCGTATGTGGTCGAACTCATGGAGCATCTGCTTGAACCACAGCTCGTACACCTGATGCACGATGATGAACAACATCTCGTCGTGTTCGGGTTTCTCGGTAACGGGCGCCTGGAGCGACAGGAGTTGGTCCAGCTTCAGGTAGCCCGAGTAATTCATCGACATGGCGATCCGGTGGCTTGGATGGGAACCGCTGAAAGATGCACGGAGCGGACGCCGTCACGGTAGGCGAGGGCATTGTCCCCGGGTGCACGGATGATCCCTAATCTGCCTGCCGAACGGCCGGAAACAAGCACGGACTTGACTTTTTCTGACATAGCACGACGTGGTGACGTTCGGCGTGGTTACCCTCGGGCTCGGCGGCGTGTCGTTGCTGGCGACCTATTTGCCGGCACGCCGTGCCGCGAGGATCGATCCGTTGAAGTCGTTGAGGTACGGGTAGGGTAGTGCGACGTGAGCAGGGGTCTCCGTTGCTCTCCTGCCCCTGTGCCAGGCACTACAGCGCATCTTGCGAATAGCGGGCGACTCTAGGCGGAACTATCTGGGGCATCGGTCGGGTTCCTCCGCCCCTCCATCCTCCTCTGACGCCGCCGGGGCCTGGCCATTCAATTGCGCTCGCACCATTTTGTTATCCAGCATCGACTATCCCAGCCGAGGACCAACATGCGCAGGAACATTATCGGGTACGCTTTAATCACAGTCGCGTTTGCTATCGAGTCCGTGGCCCCCGAATGGGCGCACGCCCAGGTGGTGGCGGCAGCGGAAACGAGCCAGTACGAGAAGATTGTCCGTTCGGCATATGCCGCCGGTGAACCCGGCGCCGCCGTGTTGGTCGCCAAAGGTGGAGAGATTGTGTTCTTGGACGCGGCTGGCATGGCGGATTTGGAGCTGGAAGTGGAGCTGGCATCCGGCATGGTGTTCGAGATCGGTTCCATCACCAAGCAATTCACCGCCGCGGCGATCATGATGCTGGCGGAAGAGGGGAAACTCTCCGTCTCGGACCCGATCACTCGACACCTCCCCGACTACCCGTCCTACGGTGATGGCATCACGATCGAGCACCTGTTGACACATACGTCAGGCATCGTCAGCTACACCGGCATTCCCGGTTACATGCAGGCACAGGTCCGGAAGGACGTTACCGTGGAAGAGCTGATCGACGTCTTCAAGGACTTGCCCGTCGAGTTCGCCCCGGGCGAGCGCTTTGCATACAGCAACTCCGGCTACATCCTCTTGGGTGCCATCGTCGAGGCGGCGAGCGGCATGAGCTACGAGGAGTTCGTGCGCGAGCGCATCTTCGAGCCGCTCAATATGAAGCAATCCTACTACGGCTGCTCGCGCTGCATCATTCCGCAGCGGGCTTCCGGCTATCAATCCGGCGACGAGGGTTACGCCAACCAACAGTACCTGAGCTTCACGCAGCCATATGCGGCCGGTTCTCTGATGATGACCGTCGAGGATCTGTACCGCTGGAACCGGGCTCTGTTCGGGGGGAAGCTAGTGAGTCCCGAGTCACTCGAGATGATGACAACGCCGTTCGTGTTGAACGGCGGCGACACAACAGATTACGCGTACGGTTTGATGCCTAGTGATCTACGCGGTCACCGAGCGATCCGCCACGGCGGTGGCATCTTCGGCTTCGTCACCTATGCGCTGTACCTGCCCAAAGAGGATGTGTTCGTGGCGGTCTTCTCGAACAACACGGCGAACGACGTCAGCCCAAACTTCGTCGCCACCAAACTCGCTGCGCTGGCCGCCGGCAATCCGTTCCCGGAGTTTGACGAGATCACGCTGACCGATGAAGTGCTCCGCCGCTACGTCGGTGTATACGAGATCAGCGAGAATGCCCAGCGCTTGGTGACCGTCCGGAATGGCGCGCTCCACACGCAACGGAGCGGCGGTCAATGGATCAAGGCTTATCCAACGTCCGAGAATCACTTCTTCTATAAGACGTCATTCTCTCATTTCGAGTTCGTTATTGAAGGTGGGCAGATCACAGGGATGCTGATGTATCAAGAAGGAAGCCGCGAAGGGGAGAAGGCAGTCAGGGTGTCCGACGAGGTCCCGACACGGCGCGCCATAGTAGTGGACTCCGCTATTTTGGAGCGCTACGTGGGGGTCTATGAGTTGCAGCCCGGATTCGATCTCGCCGTCTCTTTGGATGGCGGCAAGCTGATGGCGCAGGCAACGGGGCAGGGCGCTTTTCAGCTTCATCCCGAAACGGAGACCGAGTTCTTTATCGAAGAGATCGACGCGCAGGTCACGTTCGTCGTCGGGCCCGACGGGAAGGTGGGCGAGCTGATCCTGCATCAAGGCGGTCAGGATGTGCGTGCCCGGCGAAAGGGCTAATCGGTCGACGTCTTCGTGCTCGGTCCTCACCACGGCCCATGCATGTGAGTTCCCGTCCGGCACCCTTCCCGAGCGCCCTCGAAGCTTTCGTGGAACTCTTTAATCAGGAGGCATTCTGGGAGAGTCACGAGGTGCTGGAGGGGCCCTGGCGCGAGAACGGGAGCGACTTCTACCACGGCCTGATCCTTTACGCCAGCGCCTTCGTCCACGTCCAGCGGGGGAATCCCCACGGCATCGGGGCGCAGCTCGCGAAGGCAGAGCGGTTCCTCCAGAAATTTCGCCCCGCCTACCTGGGCATAGATGTCGGACCGCTCCTCTCCCACGCTCGGGTCTGCCGGAAGGCTGTGCGGGAGAATCCCGACACGCCCGGAGGCCGGTGGAAGGAGGTCATCCGCTTTCCGAAGATTCGGCTGCGAGCGGAGCACCTTTTGGGGGACGAACCAGAGCTCACGCGGTAGCGGGATTGGCAGTGAATGATCCTAGGGCAACCCCCCGATCGGCCAAACCCGTAGGTTGACCAAGCGTCGGGGGACGGTTATCGTTCCTCAGCTTGAAAACAGGCTCCTGTTTTGGGGGGCCGGCCACATTCGAACGTCGACGGGGGACCCTGCAACGAT
The DNA here is from genome assembly GCA_022566515.1 of Gemmatimonadota bacterium. GTDB lineage: Bacteria > Gemmatimonadota > Gemmatimonadetes > Gemmatimonadales > GWC2-71-9 > B3T1B10. The sequence continues at coordinate 2,393 of JADFIT010000123.1, read as the reverse complement.
CGGGTGCCCCGTTTTCTTGTGAGGTTTCACGCCGCGCACGGTAGCGCGACAGCCCAACGCGGGGGCATTATCCGCGGAAGTGTAGTCGGTTGGTACGGCATTACCCGCACCCCGGCCACGTCAACACATAGGGAGTACGTAATGCGTACCAAGGGAACAGTAAAGTGGTTCAACGACAGCAAGGGCTTTGGCTTTGTCACGCCCGAGGACGGCAGCAAGGACTGCTTCGTCCACCACAGTGCCATTCAGGGAGAAGGCTTCAAGTCACTCCGTGAAGGTGAGCTGGTCGAGTTTGACATCGTCCAGGGTCAGAAAGGCCCGGCGGCCGAGAATGTGACCCCTGTCGGCGAGTAGCCGACTCGAGTGACCTGACTGACGGGCCGTCCCGATCCAGTATCGGGCGGCCCGTTTCACTATGTGTCTATCAGGGGAGAGCCGGTGACGGGGATACCCCTACGGCGCTAGGTACACGGTGGCCATGCCGCCCGCGCCGAGTTCTTCCTCGATGGCGTAGCGGTCCGAGAGGGCGGTTTTGAGACGGTCGAGATTATCGCTCATGCGCCAGTTAGAATATCCAATATCGAATATTGAACAAGAAATCCTGAACTGAACATTGAACAAGGAATATTAAACAAGGAATATTGAAGTGGTGGTGGACACTTCGAATTCGATATTCCCTGTTGGACATTCGATATTCGATTTTCATCCACGTGCCCCCGGCGCCAAGTTCGTGCTCGATTTGGGGAGATGGGAGGATCCGTGTCCTCAAAGCTTCAGCGTCATCCGTGGCCGCCCTCCTTCCGCCCTATAAGACCGGCTTCTCCCGCTTCTTCAACAGGAATAGTCCCTCGGCCCAACTGGACACTACGATCACGCCACTCTCGAAGAACGGGTAGTTGCTCCACGCGCCGCCGAATCCCGTGAGGTCGTCGTCGTACGGTACAGTGTCGAAGAATCCCACTTCCACGGGATTTTCGATGTCGCTGATATCGAGAATCCGGAGCCCGCTCAACAGGTTGGCTTGATAGACGAAGTTGCCCTTGACGTACTGATTGTGGTCGATGGCCTTCGTATTGGCAAAGTACTCCTTGAACAAGACCGGATCGTCGAGATCGATGACGTCCCAGATCAAGGTCCGCGTCCCGTTGATATTGCCCTCTATCTCGTCGCCCTCGTCGCCCATGAAGAAGTAGCGGTGATCTTCGGTAAGCCAGCCCTGGTGCGTGTAACCCACGTTGGGATACTCCGCACGGGCGATGGGCACGGGATTCTCCTTGTCGGTAACGTCGGCTATGCTGAGTGCAATCTCGTTGGCGCCGAAACAAATTTCTTTCCCCTGGTAGTCCTCGTCCGGACCGCGATAAATGACACACTGGGCGTCGTGAGTGTAACCCGTCCCCTGTCTTCCGGTGGTAGGATCCGAAAAACAGCCGGCGAACGTAGGGTTGGTTGGATTGCGGATGTCGATCATGTGCAACCCGCCGCCGCACGTCTCACCCCCCATGCTGTTGCCCACGGCATACGCCGTGCCGGTTTCCTCATTGATCACGATGTTGTGTGCGCTGGCAATCCCGTCGTAATGTGCGGTTTCTGAGAACGTCACCGGAGGCATGCGTACGTCGCGCAGCTGAGTGAGATCGAAGACCTGCATGCCGTGAGCACCCGCGCCGTCAGCAACGATAAATGCGTGATCTTTGTACACCTTGATATCACGCCAGAGGTTGGCGATCGCTCCCTCGGTCCTCGGCAGGTGGCCGAGGTATACGGGGTTGACCGGATCGCTGATGTCGACGAAGGCCGCCGCGTCGGAGCGGCCCAGCAACACGTACTCCTTCCCCGTTTCGGGATCGGTCCACCCCCACACGTCGTTGATGATGACACCCGGCTTCACGCCGACGCTGGCGGCGGGCAAGAACGCGACCAAGTCGATTTCATTACAGTCGAACGGACCGGTCGAGCCGTCGGTGCACGCCGCCTCACCGTCGACCATCGCCTGAAGGTCCCTCGCCGGCTCCCGGAGCAGCGACGTTTCTCTCCACTCTCCGCTCGTGTTTCGCTCGAACACCACCGCGGCGCCTATGCGCATATCGGCGTTGCCTGCAGCTACAACGGCCACACCATCACTCAATGCGATCGAGGAGCCAAAGGCACTGCCCGGCCCCAGCTCCGATGGCGTCAGCGTCCGAACTCGCATCCACTCTCCAACTTCATTCCGAGCCACTATGTAGACCGCGCCTCTGCCGTCGACAGCACCAGGAGCGCCAATCCACGCGCGTTGGCCGTCGAGCGCCAGCGCCCTACCAAACCTCGCATTGTCCGCGCGGTCGGAAAGGCTCAGGGTCGTGTCAGCGTCCCATGTACCCGCAGCGTCGCGGCGGAACACGAACACGGCC
>JADFIT010000122.1 GCA_022566515.1 Gemmatimonadota bacterium | reverse complement strand
CGCCTGCGTCGTGCCAGGTTTCGGAGGGAGCCGGCCGGCAGCCCGCGCCGGCCAGCGCGATCACGGCCCACGTCAAGCATGACGAGGCGGATTTCATCGCGTCAGTCTCTCCATCCAGATCAGCGCTTCGGTGGGTTCGTCACCCAGCGGGTATTGTAGGTGCTGACGAAATCGCGCCCTGCGTCATCGGTGGGATACGCCTCGTCCGGTCCGTAGGGATACCGGGTCATGTCGTGAAACGGGAGCGGGAGCACGGCATCGCCGGTTGCGGTGTTCAGGTCGGCGTCCTTGATCCAGCCGTCCGTATATACAAGGAAATCGCGGGTCCAGCCGGGCTCGAGTTCGGGAGCGAGCGACGCATCGAAGCGAACTGTGACCTCGTCACCCGCCATCATGATGACGTACCGGTTGTCCGAAGCTTCGAGCAGGGGCAGGACGTCGCCGTACCGCGTGTAATACCCTTCCATTTGCAGCCACCTCGGCTCCGTCGTCACATCGCTGTAGTCGAACCAGTGCGGCCCGTAGCGCCCGCCCTTGCGGTACTCGCGTGAGAACCCGCGGTAGTGGAGGTCGGCGGCCACGGGGTCGAGGGGGGTTTGTCTGATGGAGCTGCGCGGCGCTCCGACGGAGAAAAAGATGTAGTCCCAGTAGACCTCCATGTTGGTGCGGATCCGGACCCGGTAGTCGTCCGTCAAGAACTTGCCGGTGAGGTCGGCGATGACCGTTTTGTTCTTGCCGGCCGGGAAGCTCAGATTCTCGATCGCGGTGCGCCACCGGCCGCTCGCGTCCATGACCTGGAGGTACGGAAAGACCACCTCGAGATCGCCGGACTGCGACAGCGCGACGTTGATGCTGGCATCGGTGGGGAATACCCAACCGTTGAGGAACAACGTTACGCTGTCGGTTGGGGCAAGATCGCCCAGATCCAACACCAGATCGTGCAGGGTGGTGACGCCCTGATATCGGTCCGGCGTGAGATTCGCGACGTAGACGTCGTCTTTCGCTTGGATCTGCGCGAGGAGATCGTTGCCGTGCTCGTCGCTGGCCGCCACCGGCACCCGCTCGTCCACGACCCGATAGATGCGCAGCGAGGGCGGCGCCGGAGGCACGAACCGCTCGTCCACGTAGATACTCACGGAGTCCGGATGGTCGATCACCAGGAGCCGCACCTGGTCGAAGTAGGCGACCTCCCACAGCTCTTCGGTGATCTGCAGGGTATAGACCCCGTCCTCAGCCTGGAGCAGGTCGCCCGGAATCTTCAGGTACTCCTGGGAGGCGTGCGGCGGGGCGTAGCTCTGCCTACCCCCCATGATGCCCATGGGCATGCCCAGCGCGCTCCGCCACATCACGTCCGTCACAAACTGATATCCCTGGCCGTCCCATGTGTACAGAAACGCGCAGGAGCCCTTCAGCGTCTGTTGCTCCACGATGTCCTGGTCACTGCCGGGGTAGAACAGATTGTGGGGAACCCCGTTGGTCCACACGATCCGGACCACGTCGGCCTTCACCCGCTGGCCCAGCCCCAGGTGGGTGACCGGCTGGGTGACCACCCGCATCTGGTAGAGATCCCCGGCCCTGACCTCCAGCTTCGCCCCGATCCCGAAGTGGTTGTTCTTCCCGCTGCCGGTGCTGAGGCCAACCAATTGGACGTTGAGGTAGTGGTTGGCGTTGCCACCGTCATTGCGAAGCAGGCGGACACCGCCCTGCAATCCGGCCACGAAGATGTCCGGGTCTCCGTCCTCGTTGTAGTCCGCCACGGCCACGCGTGCCACCGACTCGAGATCAGCGGGCAGCAACGCGGACATGTCCTCGTACCCGCCGGCCCCGTCGTTATGGAACAGCAGCACGCTGCGACCGCCTCGCTCCAAAGCGACCCCGGCCACTAGGAGATCCAGAAACCCGTCGTTGTCGAAGTCCAGGAACGTCGCGTCGCGCCCGCTGAGGTTGCGAAGGCTCTGGATCATCTCCTGAGAGCCCGTGTCCTGCTGGAAGGTCCCGTCCCCGCGATTCCGGTAAAGCAAGTGGGATTCCGGACCGCGCCCGGTCACGAAAAGATCGAGATACCCGTCGTTGTTGTAGTCACCGACTGCCACCGCAATCGATCCGCCGGCGCTCTGTAGTCCGCTGGCCAGCGTGACGTCCTCGAATCGGCCCTGGCGCAGGTTGGAGTAGAGGACATTGCCCGAGTCGCTGACGACGAACAGATCCAGGTCCCCGTCGTCGTCAAAATCGCCGAACGCAGCGTCCCGGCTTGGAGCGGCCGCGCCTGCAACGCCCGCCCGCGCGGCGTCCTCCGTGAAGCTGCCGTCGAGGTTGTTGCGGAACAGCCGGTCGACGCCGGTGTTGGCGAGGAAGATGTCGAGGTCGCCGTCGTGGTCGAAGTCCGCCAAGAGGCCGGCATGACCGCGCACGGCGTCGCCAGTTCCGGTCGCGGCCGTGACGTCGCGGAACCGCCCGTCGCCCGTATTGCGGTACAGGCGGTTGGGACCGGTCCGGGTGATGTAGAGATCGAGATGCCCGTCGTTGTCGTAATCGGCGAACAGGGCTGCGGTCTCCCCTCCCCAGGCGCGCACCCCGGCTTCGCCTGAGACGTCCACGAAGTGCCCGAAGTCATTGCGGAACAGGAAACCGATCGGCTCGCCGCTATCTGACGTCCAGCCCGCCAGATACAGATCGTCGTCTCCGTCCCCGTCATAATCTCCCAGCGCGAGCGCGACACCTGGTTCCTCTCCCGACCCCGCCGCATCGGGCGGCCGCGGCACCACGTCGAGCCCCGCAGCTGCCGTGGCATCCGTGAACCGCAGCGCCGCCAGGACCGCCCCGGCATCCTGCGCGCGCAGCGTGATGTCTTGGCTGAAGCTCAGGACCGGAATGCCGGCAAGCGGCCCGCCGGGATCCACGAGATCCAGGAACCCCGCCTGATACCGCTGCGTGACCCTCAACACGTTGTGGACGATCCGAGCGAAACCGAGCGCGTCATTCCCTCTCGAGGTCCGCATCGCCGCAAGCGCGCTGTCGTAGGGCGCAATCGCCTCCGCCGGGAGGTCGGGAATCTGCCTCCGGATCTCCTCCATGTGCATCAGCGCCTGGTCGATCTGGTTGCGCCGCAGCAGGACTTCCACGAGCTGCATCCGGGCCGCGACGTTGGCCGACGCCCTGTCGACTAGTCGGCGCCGGTACTCCTCCTCGATCCCAGAATCCGGTTGGTCCGATTCCGCGTAGACCTCCGCCAGATTGTACAACACCCTGACGTGCTCCGGGTCGAACTCGAGCGCGGTCTCGAGGGCACGCCGCCGCTCGCTCACGCGGTCAGTAAGGTTGTATACCGTCGCCAACATCAAGAGGTCGTCCGGATCGCCGGGTTCCAGCGCCAGGGCTTGATTGATTCGCTCTTCGGCGTCTCCGTACCGGCCCATCCGCAAGTACACGAGCCCGAGATTCGCGTACCCCAAGGGCTCCTCCGGTGCAAGCTCGATGAGCTTGAAGAACTCGGCCTCCGCCTCCTCCAGCCGGTTCTCTTCCAGGTAGGCCAGGCCCAATGTCCGGGTGGTGAGCATGTCGGTCACGGTACGCTCGTCCACCTCACCGCACGCGGCGACCGCGAACGCGAGTGTGACGACCCGCACGACGCGGCTGACATGTATGTTGGCGGGCATCTCAAACACGTACCCGTCTACCGTTTCTCGTGTCGTCCGGTCGCAACCGCCTGCGCCTCCATGAAGGGATACATATTGTGTTTATCGGGGTCGCACAGACCGGCGATGTTGTACGGTTCGATATCCGCGGCCACCTGCCCGGTGAACGCCGCCATCGCGGCTGCGGAGGGCTCACCCGCCAGTGCAAGCTCGCGAGCCGTTTCGCATCCCTCAGCCACCGCGCGGCGCCACGGCTCGTGGTGGGAAAAGAGAAACTCGTCCGCCATCTCTCCGCTGCTCGTGCGGCGCCGCGTTTCGCTGTAGATTGCGCCGGCAAAATAGTACATCAAGCATGCCGTTAGCAGCTCGAAGTGCGACCACACAGAATAGCAGCCGTGAACCAACCGGTCTAGGAACTCAATTTCACGCTGCAGCGCGTCTTGGTAACCAATCAAAGAGTCCTTCAGAGACAGCCTGCCCCAGTGCTCTTCCAAGCTAAGCGCCAGCCGCTCGATTCCCAATAGGCTGTGGGCGTTTCCCGCACTCAGCAACGGATCGATGAAGTACGCACTGTGCGGCAGCATCGCCCAATCTTCGCCCGCAACCCGAGCCGCGCGTCGCTGTAGACGCCCGGTTCTGACAAGAGGGCGAATGGCTCGCGCGTGCCGAAACTGTCGCTCGACTGACGGATAGCGGTTGAGGACGCGCGACCACTCTCTCTCCGGGGTGGCCGCGGCGGCGGATTCCGCAGCGTTCCCGTGCATCACCAGACCGGCGCTGGTAACGCCGTTATCGAATCGGATGACCCATATCCAACCCTCATCGAGAATGTGATGGACTACGGCGTCGTCACACGGGTAGGGATGGTCCTCCAGCCAGCCGTCGGTTCGATCGATGGTGTCGGACCATCGGGTGACGCCGGTGAAATGTGTGTACAGAGCGCACGACTCCGTAAGCAGGCCCGTCGGGGATACATCGATGTCCAACGCTCGTGCGAGTACGGAGGACGACCCTGAAGCATCGATCAAGAATTTCGCCGAGATCTCAACCTCCCCATCTCCCTGCCGGTTTCCGCGCAAGGTCCAACCGTCTCGATGTTCGATTTCATCGAGTTGCACCTTATCCCAATACGGAATACCCGCCGCCCGCACCTCGCGAACGAGAAAGTGATCGATCTGTTCCCGAAGCCACTGCGTATCGCCCAGCTCTTCGCTCGGGTTGGCGGCAACTAACAGCTCGTTTGCGTGGTCCGCACGTGGAACGTATTCACGGCCGGCTGCGTGACGAAAAAAGGTGAAGCCCCGCTTGAGCCCGCAGACCAGGTCGGGGTATTGTTCCCGCCAACTTCCGTACTTGCAAAGAGGGGCGAGACGTGGCAGGCCGTACCGCCGGCACAGATCTTCCAACATCAGATTCGTCAGCGGCGTCGACGACTCGCCGATGGCGAACCGGGGATGGCATCCCCGTTCCAGCAGGATCACCCGGCGTCCCTGGCGCTCGAGGATCAACGCCATCAGGCTCCCGGCGAACCCGGATCCCACTATCGCCACATCGGCTGCTTCACGAATCACGGCGCTGCCTCCCTGCACCTCACCACACGGTTTGTTTCCTGCGTCAGATTCATTTGTCTCATGCGTTCTACACGGTCCGGCCCGTCCAACTGGTAGGGCGCAAATCGCTCGCAATCCCAGAGATCGGCGAATACACGTCCGTGCCGCAGACCGATGCCATACTGCAACACTTCCTCGAGAGATTCCAGCCGCGGCGGCCCGAAATCTCCCTCTTTCTGCAACCAATCGAGCGCACCGTTGCCGGCCCGCGTGGGAATGATCACGCAGCACTCGACGCCGACGTCGAATGCGAAGTCGAGGGACCGTTTCGCCCAAATCACGCCCTCAGGTTCGTCGAGAAACGGAGGCCGAAGCAGAATGAAGGCCCGCACTGCGATGCCGTTCGCGACGAGGTATTGGGTAGCTCGCGCGAAATCTTCCAGCGTCATCCGTTTGTTTAGCCGCTCGAGCACCGCAGTGTGAACCGTCTCGAGACCCATGGCCAACTCGAGCTGGGGTTCCAACAGATCACGAAAAGCCAAACACCGCTCGCCAACCAGCCGCGGATGGTTCTCGACAACGACAGTATTAAACCCAGTGACCGCGAGTGCGATCTGCGGGAAATCGGCGGGGGGAATGGCCTGGGCGTCGAAGAAGTTGCCGCTGTTGTAAAGCTTCACATGTCGCGCCGGGGACAATTGGCTCAGCGCCCACCGGATTTGTGCTGGGATGGCTCCGTCCGGCACGCGGACGTCCGTGGTATGCATCCACAGGTCGCACATGAGGCATCTGAACGAACACTCCCTGTTCGTGAGAAAGATTGCTGCGACGGAATCGACCCGGCCGGCGGCTGTTCGCTCCTGCTCCACGAAAAACGCGTAGGGCCTACGAGGATCGACCGGTCGCTTGGGCGGCCGACGCTCGAGAACCCAGCGGTCGTCAACGCGGCGGTGCGGCACTACGAGCCGTAAAGAGCCTGGAAGGCGCGGCGGTAAACGAGCGCCTCTGTGGGGAACCGCCGGTCGAATACGCGTTCCGTTGCAGCGCCGTGCTGGAAGCGGCGCTTTGGGAACACCGGCATCGACATACCCGTCACGGCCTCGACGCCCCGGGCGACGATCTCGCCCTTCAGCCCGTAGAGCTTGTCGTGGCTCCAATCAGTGAGCGCCACGAACGGGATTCCTTCGGCGATGTCCACGACGTTGGGGAGCGTGTACGGGCTGAACCCGTCGAACCCCGTCGCGCGCGCCGGCGCGTACGTGCGGGTGTAGCTCCGGCTCAGCCCGCCAGTGTACGTCAGCGAATGCTTGATCGCGTCAACTCCCCATCCCTCCTGATACAGCAGCGAGTTGTTCAGCACGCTCCGGATCGTGAGTTCCGGGTTTTCCTCGATGGGATAGTCCTTGAGGTTTTCGTCGCCGCCGTCACCGTCGATGAGGTAGCGCCAATCAGGGTACCGCCGGCGAATCCCGCGACATAACGCAAGCGTCATCGCCGCCGCCTCGATGTCGAGCGGCTTGTAATCCTCCACCACGCGAACCGTGTCGTGCCAGTCTATCTCCCCTGTCTCAACCTCCACGGGCTCCAGGAACAGGGAAAGTCCCGTCCGTTCGAGGAACGCCCCGGCCTGCGCCAGATCCGCACCGAGGCCGTCCACCGACAGCGTGAACGCCTTCAACCGGGAAGGATTCAGACCGAGTTTCAAGAACGCGTGATATGTCAACAAGAAAACGGAGCCGCTGTCAATGCCGCCGGAGAAACACACTCCGACGGGGCCCTCGGTGGCGCGGTTGGTGAGCCATTTCACGATCTCGTCGTAAGCGGCCTGGACGTAGGCGCGGCCTATCACACCCGTGTCCGCGGGCAGCCGGTTCCGCTCGGGCGTGAAGAACCGCCGATCCGTGGGATTGGGGTCGGGGCATCCGACCAGCGCAATCTCGGTGATGTAATGCGCAGGCACCATTCGCGTGTATGAAGGATGGAACTGTTCCGCGAGGGCGTGCTGCTCGAGATAGCCCCGGATAGTGTCGATACGTTCGGCGGCGATCAGCAGCGGGCCATCCTCTTGCTTGGCGATAAAGTAGCGGAGTGGGCGGCCCAGAGATCTCGCCAGACGCACGGTCGTCCCGTTCACTGTAATCAACGCGAAGTGGCCGTCGATGCCGCGCACATCCTCCGCAGTCCCCTGCCGCAAACGAGCACGGGCCTCCTCGAGCGTCATGCCGTAGATGACGTTGCCGGCGGGGTCCGTCAGGTCCACCACACGATCGATCGGTCGCACATCTTGAATAGTCTTCATGTCTCTGCTGTGTATGGGACTCAATGCGGTATGCGCGGCGCCGAAACAGCCGTCATCCGGCCGCCGCCCTCCTCGATAACGTACTCTCTTCCTCCAACCACCGGACCGAATCGCGCGACCTCGCCGCTGGCCGGCCATTGCACCGCTATACTGTCGGCCCGGGCAGCGTCGGCGAGGCCGAAGATCAGCACGCTGAGCTGCGATTGCGAGAGATACGACGATCCCGTCTTCACCATCTGCCGCTGCACGATTTCGCCCGCATACACCGTCACCACCGCACCGATGGCGTTTAGATTGGGGTGGCGCCCCTTCAAGCGGAGACCCACCCAGCCGTTTGAAGGTGCCGCGAGATCGTTGCGCAACAGCTTCGCAGACCCCCCGTTGACCGTCATAAGGATATCGAGATCGCCGTCCCGATCAATGTCTGCGGTCGCCACACCCCGCCCGACGATGGGCTCCGCGAAGGCATCCCCCACCCGGCCGCTCATGTCGGTGAACCGGCCGCTGCCGGTGTTGCGAAACAGCTGCGGCGGCTGCGCGAATGTAATATCCCGTTGCACCGAGTTGATGTCGGGCTCGATGTGGCCGTTCAGCGCGACAAGGTCGGTGTAGCCGTCCAGGTCCATGTCGGCGAACACCAGGCCGAACGTCAATGGCAGGAGCGAAGCCCCGGTGAGCCGCGCCCGGCCGGCCAGGTCCTGGAACAACCCATCGCCGCCGATCTGCGTGAACAGGGAAAGCGGCTCGCGCGAGAAATTGCCGATCACGATCGACAGACGACCCTCGCCGGTGATGTCTGCCACGTCCACCCCCATCCCCGCCCGAGCCCGGCCGAACTCGTCGTACGCCACACCCGCCGCCAGGGCGACGTCGGTAAACGTGCCGTCGCCGTCGTTGAGATACAGAAAGTTTTGGTAGGTATCGTTGGCGACGAAGATGTCGGGCCACCCGTCGTCGTTGAAGTCCGCGACGGCTATGCCGAGCGATTTGCCCTTCGGATTGAAGACGCCGGCCCGCTGGGTGATGTCGGTGAACCGGCCGTCCCCCAAGTTTCGGTACAGGCGACACGATTCACCCTCATACTGCTGGGGTGTTGCGTACGACTTGTTGGTTCCGTCCAGTGTGACGAACAAGTCGGTCTCCGGGGTCCACTTGACGTAATTGCACACGAAAAGATCCAGCCACCCGTCGCGATCGACGTCGACCCAGCTCGCCGCCGTCGACCACGCCGGCGGATCTCCCCTACGGCCGCTGTTGCCGTGTACTCCGGCGCGGGCCGTAACGTCGGTAAAGCGGCCGCCGTCGTTGCGCAACAGCTTGTTGTCGCCCAGGGCCGTCAGATAGATGTCGACGTCTCCGTCTGCGTCATAATCTGCGAACGCAGCACCCATGCCGTATATGGAGAATTCTAGACCCGCCGCGTTCGTGACGTCGGAGAAGCGGCCGCCGCCCAGGTTGCGATAGAGCCGCGGTGTGCTCGGTGGTCTCTCGCCGGATTCTCCCGGCCAGCGAGAGCCGTTGACCAGGAAAATGTCCGGCCAGCCGTCTGCGTCATAGTCCAAGAACCCGCCGCCGCTTCCCATGGTTTCGGGCATCCACTTCTGCCCCGCGGCTCCGGTCTCGTGTACGAAGTCGATGCCGGCAGACTTCGTGATGTCTGTGAAATGCAGGGAGACGGGCGGCGCGGAGGAATCGATGGCGACATCTCTCGGGTCGGTGTAGGACGGGGCGCGGTCCTCGGCAACCGACCTGCCGTTGCTGCAGCCCATCGCCAACCCCGTAACCACCGTCAGCAGGCCGGCGGACTTTCCTCGCGGTCCCAGCCGGGCGACCCTCACCGTTCGAGCGTCAACACATGCGTGCGAATCTGCTGCGCCATTAGGTTGGCCCCGGGGTTGCGAAGCCGAAAGGCGCGCGTGATGTCCTGGGCGGATTCATCGATGCTGTAGTATTCCGCGGCGGCCGCAGCCAAGTCGGCTTCTTCGTTTCGGCCCAACGCACGGTAACACAGCATGCGATGGTAGTGCGCGGCGCGATCTTCAGGATCGATCTGCAACACGCGGGCGAACGCGTTCAGCGCCTCATCGTACTGCCCGTTGAGATAGTAGGTGCGACCGAGGTTTCGCCACGCGGCCCGGTCGTCGGGGAAGCGTTCCAGCACGCGGCGGTACGCCTCAACCGCCTGCTCGTACCTCCCGTCCTCTTGGAGCGCGACGCCCCACACCCAAGCGGCCCGGGCGTCGGCCGGAGCGATGGTCTCCGAGCGCCGCAGGTACTCGTACGCCCGTGCCAGGTTGCCGTCGCGAAGCGCCGTTTTGGCGAGGTTCAGCGGGCCGTCGATGCGATCGGGACGCAGCGCGGCGACGCGCTCGAAAGCGAGGGCGGCGCCTCGGGTGGGAATCGCGAATTCCTTCTGCCACTGCTGCGCGCCGCATTGGCGGTGGGGGTCGATGCCGTTTTCTGCGAAGTGCATCCCGAGCCGTCGCGGGCGAAAAGCGATGCGCAGACACAATGGCAATTGGAGCGG
>JADFIT010000016.1 GCA_022566515.1 Gemmatimonadota bacterium | reverse complement strand
TTTCCTTATCCTGTCATCCTGTCCAAAAACCTCTGCGTCCTCCGCGGTCTGCTTGGAATACGTTACCGCAATTACGACCCAGAGTACTAGGCGGCAACCGGATCACAGCCGTATTACGGACGCACCTCCCGAGGGCTCCGCGATGATCAAGTGCTCGGCCTGTGGATCGCTCACATTTCTCGGGGCGTAGAACTCCCGGCTCAGCGCCTCGACGAGGGCCGTAGTCTGCTCCGCGGCGCACAGAGCCACGATGCATCCCCCCAGACCGGCCCCGGTGAGGCGCGCCCCCTTAGCTCCCGACGACATGGCAATATCCACCAGCTCGTCCAGAGACTTGCAGCTGACCTCGTAATCGTTCCGCAAGCTCTCGTGTGACTCGCACATGAGCCGCCCGAAAACTTCGATATCGCCTGCCACCATCGCCTCTCGTGCCTTCTCGACCCTGTCGGCTTCGGTTATCACGTGCCGAAAGCGCTGCCGCTGGGGATCTTCCAGCACGCTATCGGCCGCCGCCACAAGTGTCTTCAACGAAACCAGAGCCATCAGATCCGCATAACGCGACGCTCCGGCAGCCTCAGGGAGCCTCTCGGTCATCCGCCTCAAGGCGTCCCGACACTCTGCACCCCGCTGATTGTACGTATCTCGTGCAGCCCCTGATTTCTCTGCCCGCACCATGCTGTGCGCCACAACGAACTGCCAATCGGACGGCACGGGGGTTGGGTTGAGTCTCAGGGGCGGGGGCTCAAAGTCAATCTTGAGCGCCGTGTTCGGCCGGCCACCCAGGCAGATAGCTTGATCCATTCCTCCGCCCTCTGTGCCTACGTATCGCTCGCCCCGGGCCACCAGCTCCATGAGTTCCAGCGGCTCCATGTGAATATCGTTACGGTGCAGGAGTGAGAGCGCGGCGGCGACGGTCAAGGCCGAGGACGAGCTCAACCCAGCAGCCACGGGGAGATCGGACGACACCACCCCATCGAAACCCTGGAGCGAACCGTGACGCCGGCACAGCGCCTGGGCGGCAGCCTTGACATAGTTGGCCCAGGCTCCCGGAGCATCGGGCTCGATGTCGTCTGATAGCTCGAACGAGCACGCCGGGAATTGGCGATCGAGGTTGGCCAACCGAACCGTGGCGTCGTCCCGCTCCGCGAAGAGGATGGACACGCCCCGCTGGAGGGCCATCGGAAAGACGGGCAAACCGTTGTAGTCGGTGTGCTCGCCGATCAGATTCACCCGTCCTGGGGCCCGTGTGAGATGCTTCGGTTCCGCCGGTCCGAAGTGCTGGACGAAGAGGCTGAGACTCGTCTGTGAAGACTTTTTCACGCTTCCTTTGCCCTTCCTTAATTGTTTTTATCCCCGGGTGAATCGATCTTGAGGTCTTGCAGAACCCAAGTTCCTTCGCCACACCCGGATCGAGCGGCAGCGCGATCCAATCGACCGACCCATCACCATAAACGCGAATCGAGGAATTTCAATGACGGCAGCACTCGACCACCGAGAACTGTATAGACTTCCGTGGAACCTCTCGGACAACGCCATCGCCTGGCTCGAGCCCACGATGAAGTGCAACCTCGCGTGCGAAGGGTGTTACCGGGCGAACATAAACGAACACAAGTCGCTCGAAGAGATAGGGAAAGACCTCGACGTCTTCGAGCGTTACCGCAAGATAGACGGCATTTCCATAGCCGGTGGGGATCCCCTCACTCACCCACAAGTGGTGGACATCGTACGGATGGTGGCCGATCGTGGCTGGAAGCCCATCCTCAACACAAACGGCCTCGCCCTCACCGAGGATCTCCTCCGTGAAATGAAGCGTGCCGGCCTCTTCGGGCTCACCTTCCACATCGACAGCAAGCAGCATCGTCCAAAGTGGAAGAACAAGACAGAACAGGAACACAACGCCTTGAGGCTCCACTTTGCCGAGATGGTCGCGCGGGTGGGAGGTCTCACCTGTTCCTTCAACTCCACCATCTACGAGGACACGCTAGACAGCATCCCTGATCTGGTTGCCTGGGCACAGGAGCACATCGACATCGTTCACGTGATGGTTTTCATCTGCTACCGCGAACCCGCCGATCCAAAACGATTCGACTATTACGCCGGCGCACGCAAGGTGGACGTAAGCGCTCTCACGTACGAAGACACCGGCCAGAGGGTCGATATTTCGGCCCACGACGTCGTGGCCAAGATCCGGGAGCGTTGGCCGGATTTTGCACCAGCCGCATATCTCAACGGCACCGAGAGACCTGATTCATTCAAGTGGCTCTTGACGGTCCGGGTGGGGACCCGCAAGCGCATCTACGGCTATCTCGGCCACAAGATGGTAGAGATGGCCCAGGTGTGGAATCATCTCACCACGGGTAGGTACATGGCGTATGCGCCGCCGGCGATGGTCCGGCGTGGTAGATCCATGCTCTTGCTGTGGCCCTTCGATCGCGGCCTCCGCCGGATGCTTTGGCGCGCCCTGCGCTCCCCAAGTCTCCTCTTCCGTCGCCTCTACATCCAGTCGATCATGGTAATTACGCCCGTCGAAGTGCTAGACGATGGACGTCAGGACATGTGCGACGGTTGCCCGGACATGACGGTCTGGAACGGTGAGTTGGCCTGGTCCTGTCGGCTGGAGGAGTGCATCCACTACGGGCAATTCATGCGAACCGTGCCCAAGGAGCATGCCATTCCACAGCACGAGCAGCCCGACCTCGTTACGCTGCAACACACTGAGTAGCCTGGTGATCACCCGCTTGGTCGACCACCCCCGACATCCCCTCGCATCCCGTGCACGGGTCCTATTGAGCAGCGTGTTCGGCCCCTACGCACAGGATGACGAGTACGGAAGTCGGGCGATGAACCCGATGGAACTCTACCACAATCAGGTCACTCGAGCGCAACATGTATTCTCCCTGCGAATGTTCCATCGCTCCTGGGGCCTCATGCTGATCCAACGGAATATCGACGCTCCCTGCACATTGCTCGATTTCCCGTCGATGGACCGATTCGTACAAGAACTCGTTGCGAACAAGTACGACATCGTAGGGATCGGTGCCATCCAGCCAAACGTCGGGAAAGTAAAGAAGATGTGCGAGTTGGTTCGTGAACACCTCCCCGAAGCCACCATAGTGGTGGGTGGGCATGTTGCAAACACGCCTGGGTTGGACAAAATAATCGACGCCGACTACATCGTGAAAGGTGAAGGTGTGCGCTGGATGCGCCGCTTCCTTTCCGAAGACGAGGACCAGCCCATTCGCCATCCTCATGTGCTGTCAGGGATCGGCGGACGCTCAATGGGGGTGACCATCCGGGAAAAGCGTGGCAGCACCGCGGCGACTCTCATCCCTACAGTCGGGTGTCCCTTGGGCTGCAACTTCTGCGCGACTTCGGCAATGTTTGGCGGCAAGGGAAAGTTCGTCCACTTCTATGAAACAGGGGATGAGCTGTTCGACGTCATGTGCGAACTCGAGGCGGCGTTGCACGTCAAGTCTTTCTTCGTGATGGACGAGAATTTCCTGGCGTACCGCAAGCGGGCCCTCCGACTGCTGGAACTCATGGAGGAACACGATAAGTCTTGGGCTCTGTATCTGTTCAGCTCGGCCAACATCCTGCGCCGATACACTATCGAGCAACTCGTCAGCCTGGGAGTTTCCTGGGTCTGGATGGGGCTCGAGGGCGATGACGCGCACTACGCAAAACTCAAAGGTATCAACACACGAGAATTGGTGCGTACGTTGCAGTCGCACGGAATTCGTGTCCTCGGCTCAACAATCATCGGCTTAGAAGAACATACGCCGGAAAACATCGACGCTGCCATCGAGCATGCGGTCAGCTACGACACCGAGTTTCATCAGTTCATGCTCTACACCCCAATCGCGGGTACGCCTTTGTACGAGGAACATTTACAAAAGGGCACCCTCCTCGACTCAGTCGAGGCCCCTCCCGCCGACCACCACGGCCAGTTCAAGTTCGCCCACCGGCATCCCCACATCAAGAATGGGCAGGAGACAGAATTCCTGCTGAGGGCGTTCAATCGCGATTTCAAGATCAACGGACCGAGTATCGTGAGAGTCGTGCGCACCACGCTGCAAGGATGGCAGCGATACAAGAACCACCCCGACCGGCGGATACGCAGGCGGTTTAGGTGGGAGGCGCGCGGTCTGTCGTTCAGTTTTGCAGGAGCGGTCTGGGCAGCGCGACGGTGGTTCAAATCAGATCCGATCATCAATCCCAAGGTTACGCGAGTTCTCAAAGATCTCTACCGAGAATTCGGGCTCAAGGCCCGTGTAGCAGGGCCTCTTGTGGGCCGGTATATTCGGTTCCGGTTGCGGCGTGAGGCGCGTAGATTGCGTCGCGGCTGGACCTACGAACCACCGACCTTCTGCGACCTCACCAACCAATAGACGCCGGCCACCTGCCATCCTTTTCCAGTCGGACTCGTCGATGAGGTGAGTCGGTCACTCTTCCACGTGAATTCCGGCGCATACGTCACCTACGAACTTGCCATCTAACCTGCCACACAGTGGGAAAACCAGTGAGTGAACTCCCCGCGACCGAGTTCGCGAAAGGCATCTGCGGCATCTGTCCGGCCGGATGTTGGGTGGAGGTCGGTGTCCAAGAACGACGGCTGGTCAGTATAAAGGCCGACCATGGGCATCCGTTGGGAATGCTCTGCCACCGAGGTCGGTACGCTCCCGAAATCGTACACTCCGAACATCGACTCCGCTATCCCTTGCGGCGAACCGGTCCAAAGGGGACACACGAATTCGAGCGAATCAGCTGGGACCAAGCCTACGAGTGTATCGTTCAGCAACTGACTGAGATCAAGCAGGAATCCGGACCGGAAGCCGTCGCCATCTACACGGGCAGGGGCGCGTTCGAGTTGTCACTGTGCGACATGTACAAGCCCGAGGGTGTAGCCGTCTCATCGGCATCGAACGTCCTCTTTCCCTTCGGTTCCCCCAACACGATGGGCGTCGGTGCGTTGTGCTATGTCTCTTTCGCCATGCTTGCGCCGCATGTGACGATGGGGCGGATGCTGGTCAATATGTTCACAGACATCGAGAGTGCCGAACTACTCCTGGTCTGGGGAGCCAATCCAGCAACAGATTCACCACCCTTGGACATGCATCGGCTAGAGGCGGCAGCGAAACGCGGCGCCGAGGTCATCGTCATCGATCCCCGGCGGACCGATGCGGCGCGCCGCACCAACGCCAAGTGGATCCCCATCCGGCCGGGCACAGATGCAGCACTGGCCCTGGGAATGACGCAGGTGATGATCGAGGAAGACCTGTACGACGAGCGCTTCGCGGAAAACTGGTGCCACGGGTTCGACGAGTTTACGGCTTACGTGCAACACTTCCGCCCGCAAGTCGTCGAGGACATCACCGGCGTACCCGAACAAACGATTCGGGAGCTTGCTCGGCGCATCAGCAACGCCACCGGAGCCTGCCCCATCATGTACACCGGGCTGGAATATTCCAACAGTGGCATTCAGGCCATCCGCGCCGTACTCACGCTGTTCGCCCTCGCCGGGCAGCTCGACGTGCCGGGAGGAATCGGTCTCGCGATGCAAGGCAGTCAATTCCCGATCAACCATGGTTGCAACGTCCCGAACCCAGCCATCGATCGCGCCATCGCTCGCGACAAGTTTCCCCTCTATAGCGATTACAGAGGTGAATCCCATGCAAGCGGATTGGTAGATTCTGTCCTCAAAGGAGAACCGTACCGAATTCGTGCGTTGATTATCCACGGAGCGTCGATCCTAACCTCGTGGCCGCAAACTTCCATATGGCGGGAAACGCTGGCGACACTGGATTTTCTGGTATGCATTGACCGGCAACTCACTGCAGACGCCGCCTATGCAGACATCGTGCTACCGGCAACCACCATGTTCGAGATCAATTCGTACGTAACATACGGTCCGATCTTCAAATTGCGCCAAGCCCTGATCGATCCGGTGGGCGAAGCGCGTAACGACTACCTCATCATGGCGGAACTCGCCAAGAGGTTGGGTTACGGCGACCGATTTCCCCAGACCGAAGAGAAAATGATCCGCCAGGCGCTCCAGGGATCGGGTTACAGTCTCGAGGATGTCAGGGCGGCCGGTGGATCGGTCAAGCTACCCGCACCGATGATGGAGTATCGGAAGTGGGAGAAAGGCGGTCTTCGCTCGGACGGCGCACCGGGTTTTGATACGCCGACCGGCAAGTTCGAGATCCACTCCACCATACTCGCCGATTACGGCTACGAACCTCTCCCCAAGTACACTGAACCACGCGAGGGCCCGCTGAACAGCCCGGAGCTTTTGCAACAGTTCCCCTTGGTGTTCAACTCGGGCGCGCGCCCGCACACCGACTTCCGATCGCAGCATCACGGGATCGAAGGCCTGACGAGAGATCATCCCGAGCCGACCGTAGAGATAAACAATGATGACGCTGACGTTCGAGGGATCCAAAATGGAGATCTGGTTGAGGTGCGCACCCCCAGAGGGACAGTCCCGTTTCGTGCGCGGGTCACGGAGGACATCGCACCAGGATCGGTCGAGTGTAGCATGGGAGGAGGCACGCCGGTCGGATCCGATGCCTGGCAGCAGTGGAACGTGAATCTACTCACCGACCTCTCCAACTACGACGAAATCTCAGGGTTTCCGGTTTACAAGGCCCTGCTTTGCGACGTGGTGAAGATCTGCGACGGCACAGAGGAATCACGCCGTACGGCTGAAAAGCGCGTGACATTCAACCGAGCAGTGGCGCAGGAGCCGCTCCCGCCACAACGGCGTATTTACCTCGATAACAGCGCCACTACGCGCGTGGATCCGGCTGTTCGCGACGCGATGCAGCCGTACCTAGCCGAGCAACTCGGCAACCCATCCAGCATCCACGGCGCGGGGCGGTGCGCAAGGGAGGCGCTGGAAACCGCGCGCCGCCACTTGTCGAAGTTGATCAACTGCCGACCACGCAGGCTCATCTTTACCGGTGGTGGCTCGGAATCGGATAACATGGCCCTCAAAGGAATAGCAAGCGCGTACCGGGACCGGGGCAATCACATCGTGACCAGCACAATCGAACATCCGGCTGTGCTCCAGACCTGCAAGTTTCTCGAGCAGACCGGTTACTGCATTACATACCTTTCGGTGGACGAGGTCGGCATGGTGAATCCGACGGACCTTGCCGCAAGCATTACCGATGACACGATACTCGTTTCCATCATGATGGCGAACAACGAGGTGGGAACGATACAGCCTATTCGCCAGTTGTGTGAAATCGCGCACGAGCGGGGAGTTCTGTTCCACACCGACGCCGTACAGGCCGTGGGCAAGATTCGGGTCGACACCGACGATCTCGATGTCGATCTGCTCACGCTCTCAGGGCACAAGTTTCACGGCCCAAAGGGTGTCGGCGCGCTGTACGTAAAGAAGGGCGTCCGACTCGAAGCGTTGGTACACGGTGGGGCCCAGGAAAGTGGGATGAGAGCTGGGACGGAAAACGTTCCTGCGATAGTAGGCTTGGGCAAGGCTGCCGAACTCGCTAGGCACAACCTCCAGAATTGGTATGAGGTGAAACGACTCCGTGACCGGCTCGAAGCCGGCATCAGAGAACTCGTACCCGAAGCACACCTCAATGGCCATCCCGAGGACCGCACTCCCAACATACTCAATCTGACATTGCCGGGACTGAGGGGCGAATCCCTCGTCGTCGCACTGGATCAGCACGGTGTATCGCTGTCTTCGGGATCGGCATGCAAATCTGGTTCTCCCCAGCCCACGCATGTGCTCCTCGCCATGGGACGGAGCGAAACCGAGGCACACTGTTCTGTGCGGTTTTCCTTGGCTCACGACACCAGCCAGAGAGACATCGACGACACGGTCACCGCTCTGGCCCAAGTCCTACTGGAACTGGAAACCACAGTCCGGTTCCTGCCGTGCAAGTAGCCAGGCCCGCAGATCAAGCGTACCTTCAAGCGTGTCACCACACGATCAGCCCGCCCACGGCCAAGGGGAGAGAATGACGACTTTGTTCGACATGGCAAAGATTCAGCGTGGAGCACGCCTCCGCCGGTCACCGTTCTTCAACGCTACGCTCGAAGGCGGGTGCTCCAGCTACACGGTGTACAACCACATGCTCCTCCCCACCGCATACGACGATCTGGAGAAGGAATATTGGAAGCTGCTGAACGATGTGACGGTGTGGGACGTGAGCGTCGAGCGCCAAGTGGAGATAACAGGGCCGGACGGCTTTGCCTTCACCAACTTGCTGACGCCCCGGGACCTCACCAAGTGCAAGGTCGGTCAAGGGAAGTATGTAGTCATCACGGCGGATGACGGAGGCATCATCAACGACCCGGTCCTCCTCCGTCTCGGAGAAAACCACTTTTGGCTGGCCGTCGCCGACAGTGATTTGCTCTTGTGGGCCATGGGAATCGCCCACAATTCCGGCATGGACGTCCAGATCCGCGAGCCCGATGTCTCGCCCATGCAGATTCAGGGACCCAAGTCAAAACTCGTCATGCAATCGCTGTTCGGAGACGAAGTCTTGGAACTGGCGTACTACTATTTCCTGGAGAGAGACCTGGACGGCATCCCGGTCATCGTTACCCGCACGGGTTGGACCGGCGAGGTCGGGTTCGAGATCTATTTGCGCGACGGCAGTCGGGGTGAAGAGCTGTGGGACCGCGTGATGGCCGCCGGCGAACCATACAACATTTCAGCCACCGGTCCGTCGGACATCCGCCGCATCGAGGCGGGAATCCTCAACTACGGCATCGACGTCACGCTGGACACCAACCCCTACGAAGCGGGCTTGGGGTGGTTGGTGGATTTGGAGCAGGAGGCCGACTTCGTCGGCAAAGAGGCTCTGAGGCGCATCAAGGCAAAGGGTGCCAAGCGCAAGTTGGTGGGAGTGGAGATTGCGGGAGACCCGCTCGATCTCAACATGACACCTTGGAGTGTAAGTGTGGACGGACGGGAGGTGGGACGTGTGACATCAGCCGTGTACTCACCCCGCCTCGAAAAGAACATCGGCTATGCAATGGTGCCGATTGAGTCCTCGGAGACCGGATCCACACTGACCGTGGCAACGCCAGCGGGAGACCGCCAAGCTACCGTGGTTCCGAAACCCTTCGTCGATCCAAGGAAAGAGGTTCCCAAGTCGTAGGGTCAGAACCGGTTCACCCGGAGCGCATCGATGTTCCTCGACGGCGCACCATCCAGCACCATCTCGGCAACCAGCTTGCCGGTGATGGGACCGAGCGTGAGACCCAACATGGCGTGCCCCGTCGCAATGAACAGCCCTTCACAACCAGGCACCGGCCCGACGATCGGCAAGCCGTCAGGAGTGCACGGCCGCAAACCACACCACTCCGACCGGGACTCCACATCGCCGACGCCGGTGAGATAGAGATTTGCCGCCCGAGTGAGCTGTTCCAGTCGCGGCCGGCGAATCTCGTGATTGAGTCCGGAAAACTCCATAGTGCCAGCGTACCGAACAAAACCGTCCATGGGCGTGCAGAAAACGGAATGCTCGCCCAGCATGCACGTGATCTCGAGCGACGGTGTGCCTCCGGCACCCAGGTTGCGGTCTCGGTGGTACCCCTTCCCCGCCTGGATAGGGAGTCGATAGCCAACGCTGGCGGCAAGTTCCAGGCTGTAGGCTCCCGTCGCCAGGACAACTGTGCCGGCAGTGAGAACCTCCCCATCGCGCAGCCGAACGCCGGTCACTCGATGCGCTGACGTCAAGAGTTCCGACACATCTGCAGCTATACGGACTGCTGCCCCAAGACGACTCATCCGATCGGCCATCTCCCGCAGAAAGCTGTGCGGGTTCAAGGTGGCCGCCTCGGGATAAAAGATGCCGCCTCGCACACCCCGCCTCAGGGCGGGTTCGCGCTCCCGCAGTTCCTCACCGGGCAGCAACATGGGACGGTAGCCGTGGGTCCACATGAGCGACGCCTCGTTCGTGGCGTTCGCCAACCCCGGCTCCGTCAGGAACACGTCGTAGTACCCCTCAGCGGTGTAGTTACATTCGAGCGCTTCCTCGTCCACCAACTGGTCGAACAACTCTCGAGTGTCATGCCCGAGGGGCGCCAGCGCCTCCATGCTCGCTTTCAGGTGGGTCTCCGTACAGTGCCTGCGGAAAACCCACAACCACTTCATCAACGCCGGATCCCACCTCGGGGCGATGTACAGCGGGCTGGTCGGATCTATCATGTTCTTGAGAGCCTGCTTCACGCGCCCTGGCTTGGTCATCGGGGCGTGGCCGGGCGCGATGGTCCCGGCGTTGCCGAAAGACGCGCCGCTGCCGATTTCGTCTCGCTCCAACACGGTGACGCGGGCCCCACGTTTTGCCAGGTAATAGGCGCAACACACGCCTATCACGCCGCCGCCGACAACTACTGTATGAGACTTGGACCTTTCCATACGACGCCCGGAAGGTGACGCCCGCCTAACTCGTCATCGTGCCTTTCCTCTGATACGAATACTACATCTTACAACCCTACCACATCCATCCCAGAGGGACCTGCGGACATGCGGAATGACCTCCACTAGGCTCCATCACGTGATGACCAAACGCTTCACTGGTGGCATTCCCGTCGTTCCGAGCCGCCGCCAAAAGCTACCTGGCGATGGCCGGGTTTCGAACCGAAAGAGGTGCGACATACAATTGCAGTCCGACGATCCGAAACCCACCATGGGTATCGACGCGCCGCGGGCTTGCTTGAACACGTCGGCCCACTGGTGCTCGCGGCGTACCGGATCGCACGTGTACCATACTTGGCCGAGTTGTGTGTGTGCCCTGAGGTAGTCGATGTGCCACCGCGGTCGCCGTGAGACTCTCTCGTGATGTGCCACTCGTGCGGCGATCCCTCCCGGCCCAAGAGCGCTGCCGACGTACACGTAGAATCCCGGCTGAAGCCGGAGCCCACCCAGTTGTCCGACCTGGATGATGGGATTCGTCCGGCATGATAGAATCAGCGAATAAGTACCGCGTCTCGACCCGATCATATCGCCTCCCCCCGAGCATGTCACTCTCGCAGTGGTCACGATCGTAGAATCAACTCCAAGAAACACCATGAAGCCTTATTCATGAAGGTGCTCCCACGAAAAATTCCCCATCACCTGAAAACACTTTCATGAAAACTTCACCAACATTTGTTTCGAGAATACTAATGATCTCATGACGAAAACAATCTCAACTCTGGGAGAGCTCAATGCGAGGGTGGATTTTGTTGCTGTTGCCGGTGATTAGCGCCACGCCATCGTTGAGCGTGTCGCAGCAATTCGGAGCTTATGTAGCGCGGTCGGTCACGGATGGCGTGGCTCTTACCGGCCACGTGACGTATGCCGGCGAGGCACCGTCTCCAAAGGAGCTGGTTGTCGCACACGACCTGGAGGTCTGCGACCAGGAACCAAAGTTTGAAGAGAGCCTCATCGTCGCCACCGGGACTGCGGGATTACAGAATGTCGTGGCCTGGCTCAGCGACATCACGGAGGGTAAGGCGTGGGAGGAAGGTGATCCCACAGAACTCAACCAGATCGGTTGCCGGTTCGATCCCCACGTGCTCATCGTCCCCGTGGGGGAAACGTTTCACATCGTAAACACTGACGGCATCCTTCACAACATCCACACGAAGAGTTCAGAAAACCGGCCAATCAACAAGGCACAACCCAGGCTCCTGAAGCGGCTCAACATAACGTTCCGCCGTCCCGACATCATACGCGTGCGGTGCGACGTTCACAACTGGATGGAGGCGTGGATCGCCGTTGCCGCTCATCCATACTACGCGGTGACCGACGAGAACGGAACATTTGAGTTGGAAGACGTTCCACCGGGAACATATACCCTAAACTTGTGGCATGAGACGCTCGGGATGCAAACGCGACAGGTAGTTGTCGCCACCGGTAGCGATGCCAAGGTGGACGTAGAATACGCACCGGCGCAGTGAGTTTGTCCATATAGATCAAATAACAATGCAATGGGCAGTACCGGAGTTCCAGGAGTGCCTTCTATGGGAAAACAAGCCCCCTTTATCGCTCTGATAATGCTCGCCTCTGTCGGGGTCCCGGACACACTGGGACAGGAGGTCCCGACAGACACACCGCTGTTGGAGGCCTCCTCGGCAAAGGCCGGCAAGAGACTCTACCGCAGAAAGTGTGTCTTTTGTCATGGTTCCAACGGAAGGGGAGATGGAGCGGTAGCGCGTTACGTTTTTCCGAAACCCAGAGATCTGAGCTTGGGGATCTTCAAGATCCGCTCGACGCCTACTGGCGGCCTTCCCACAGACCAGGATCTCTTTGATACCCTGACTCGCGGCCTTCCTGGCACGACCATGCCGTCCTGGTCGAATTTGAAGGAAACTGACCGGTGGAACTTGGTCGCGTACATGAAAACACTGTCAAGCAAGTTCCAGGAAGAGCGGCTCGAACCTATTCTTATTGGAGCACCCAGGCTCCCGTACCCTGAAAGCGTCGCAAGCGGCCGGCGGCTCTATCTCGAGGCCGATTGCTGGCAATGTCACGGCATGCTGGGGAAAGGGGATGGTCCGTCCTCCCCTACATTAACAGACGACTGGAATTATCCAATTGTGCCAGCAGACCTCACTGTTTCGCGTAACTGGCGTGGGGGGAATCGGCCCCAGGACATCTTCCGAAGCATCACCGTCGGAATCGGAGGCACTCCGATGCCAAGCTGGCAGGATGCGTTGACCGCGGATCAAATCTGGGATCTGACGAACTACTTATTGTCGATCATCCAGCAATAGGCTGGTTAGCCAACAGCTGTCTGGTCGATAGTCCAACTAACAACAAAAGGAAGCTCGCCGTGAACAGAGTGAGAATTGTCTGCTCAGTCGCCCTGAGCCTCATGTTACTCGTCATGTCTCCGTTGTTGATGGCCGCACGAACGGAATCCGATGGTCCAGTCCCAAGCTTTGCGCGTCGCTATGGGCTGAGCTGCAGCACCTGCCACACGGTGTTTCCGGCGCTCACTGAATACGGCAGACTTTTCCGGGCAAAGGGCTACCGTCTACCAGGTGCCGAGCCAACGGTCGCTGGTGAAGAACCTCTGCGGTTAGGGCCAAGGGCCGGAGGACCGGGAGCGAAAAAGCCTAGTGGGATCCCTTGGATCGATATCCCCGCTACCTCCGTGGCCTCCTTTCAGGTGACCGCTGATTATATCTATCGCGGCGACGAGGAAGTGACAAACGAGTTTACCGGAATCAGTTCGGTGGGGCTGATCTTCGGTGGGGCAATGGGAGAGAAGTTTTCTTTCTTTGGCAACATCGCCCTGGTCGAAGATGGTCGTTTCGAGGGCATCGATCGGCTGTTCTTGCAATACAACCAGTCGTTGGGACTGAACCTGCGCGTCGGCCAGTTCGAGCCGAGGGCCATCCCATTCTCGAACCATCGCCGGTTGCTCCGGATTACGCCCTATCTGAACGGCGTTCTTCCCATCGTACCTGCGCAAAATTTCTTTGGATTCTCGCCCAATCAGAAGGGGATCGAAGCGTTTGGCCGCATTACAGGCCCTGGCGGCGCGGGGGAATTTGACTACAGCATCGGCCTGATCAACGGAGAGCCAGGCGGAGCGTTCGAGGCCCTCGAGGATGCAAGCGGGCCAGTAGCCGACGTAGTACACGCATTGGAGGAGGCGTACGAGGAGTCCGGTGGTAAATATGATTTCAACAACAGCAAAGACTATTATGCGCGTCTCAACTACAACACGTGGCTTCACGGCGCCCTTTCTCTTGGAGGGTTCGTGTACAGTGGTAAATCCGGCTTTCTGATGGATCCGGCAGAGCCGGAGTCATTTGTGAATGACGGGAATGACTTCGACCGCTGGGGGCTTGACCTTCGCTGGGATCAGGAGAACGGATACTTGTCCCTGCTCACATCGGTGCAGTTTTTCAATGACAAGTTAGAGAGATCCATGCTCAACAATCCTTCTGCGATTGTTACCACAGCTGAAGCCCAGCTCTACATCCTCCCCGCGTTGGTGCCGGGATTCCGCTACGAACGGGTAGATGTGGACGGTTATCCAGCCGGCATGGCCACGAGCTTCGAGCGCTACTCCGCGGATCTGTTGATGTTGCTGGCCTCGAACACAATGTTGATGATCGGAACGACGTGGAGTGGCCGATCGGCGCCCAATTTACCGCTCTTCGAGAAATTCTCGCGCGTCGCCCTTCACTTGGCTTTTTGAATTGCAGTCTTGGGCGCAACAGCTGCCCATCCGTACACGTCGTACACGTCGCAACTTCAGATTGGCGCTACTAGATCGCGATGACCTATGAGAAGTGAGCAAAGCCCTTCTTGACAGGATGACAGGATAAACGGGTCGTTCTCTCCTGAACTCCTGTACTTTTCGCTTCACTTCGACCTTTGCGCCGAATTGAAGCGGTGAATACGTTACCGCAATTACGACCCAGAGTACTAGTCACCCAGTCATCCGCGTAGCGCCTGAAACGCTTCCGGGCTGAACGAATCCACCTGAATCACCTCATCCCGAACCTCGTCGGCATCGAGCACCTGTTGGCGTTCTTCACGCGTGATCACACCGTCAGCAAGGGCCTGTTCCAGCAGCACGTCGCCCGGCGCCCGGTCGAGAAGTCCGGCGCGAACGGCGTCACGAATTTTGGTCTCGACCTTGAGCGCAGCCACCGCATGGTCCAACGCATGCTCCAAACGTCCCAACCCCGGCTCGTCGGCAGGTGGAATGTAGATATCGGTAGTGAGATGCAATCGCGCTTCGCGATCTTCCAGCAAGCCGCGCGCCACCGAACCTCCGAGCCTATCGTTGGGAACCTTGTATCGCGCACCCAGTGGGAACACGATGGGGCGTACCGCCCAAGCGGCAAATCGATTCGGCAGATTTTCCAGCACACCGGCCAAAGCCATTTGAACCCTGTAGAGGGCATCGGTGCAAGCGTATTGTACGAAGCAGAAGTCCCGCGCTTGCTGGCCTTCATCGACAAACCGCTTGAGAGCTGCAGACCCCAGATACATCCACGCCAGCGCGTCAGCCAACCGCCCGGTAATTTTCTCTCGTCGCTTGAGGCGGCCGCCCAGCGTTCCCATCGCCACATCGGAAATCAGCGCAAACGCCGCGCTCATGCGCGTGAACTTCCCAAAGAGTAACTTCGCTCTGCCACGAACCGGGGGCCGGACGAGGCGCCCGTTCGTCACGCCAAGGAGGAACGACCTGGCGGCGTTTGCGAACACGTGGCCGACGTGTCCGAAAAACGCACGATCGAACGTGGCAATGTCGCCCTCAGCCACCGCACGTATCTCATCCTGCACAAACGGATGGCATCGCATAGCGCCCTGGCCATAGATGATCATCGACCGCGTGAGGATGTTCGCCCCTTCGACGGTGATCCCGATCGGCACGGCTTGATACGCCGTGGCGAGCACGTTGCGTGGCCCGCGACAGATGGCAGCGCCGGCCCGAATATCCATCGCGTTGTTTACCACGACACGCATGCACTCGGTGAGGTACGCTTTCACGATGGCCGACGGGACGGCCGGACTCTCTCCCGCATCGACGGAGCCCGCGGTCATCGTTCGCGCCGCGTTCATGAGATACGTAAGCCCGCCGATCCGTGCGAGCGGTTCTTCGATGCCCTCGAACCGTCCGATCGGAGTGTCGAACTGTTCCCGCACGGTCCCGTACGCACCCACCAGGCGCGTGGCGAATTGGGCCGATGCCACGGCCAACGCGGGGAGAGAAATGGAGCGACCGGCGGAGAGGCTGGCCATGAGCATTTGCCACCCCTCACCC
This sequence comes from Gemmatimonadota bacterium, assembly GCA_022566515.1. Lineage (GTDB taxonomy): Bacteria > Gemmatimonadota > Gemmatimonadetes > Gemmatimonadales > GWC2-71-9 > B3T1B10. Next base: position 21,318 of record JADFIT010000016.1, on the reverse strand, counting down.
GCCCGGGCCCTCCCTCCGATGATGAAATCCAGTGGAACGAACACGTCGTAGCCGCAGGTCGGGCCGTTGTGGAACGGAACACCCATGGGATCGTGTCGCTCTCCAATTTCGACTCCCGGAAGGTCGGCCGGGATCAGGGCACATGTGATGCCAAGATCCTCTTTGTCACCCAACACTCCATCGGGATCGCGCAGCCGGAACGCTAGGCCGACCACCGTCGCCACCGGCGCCAGGGTGATGTACCGCTTGCGCCAGTTGAGACGCATGCCCAACACCTCCTCGCCTCGGAACGTCCCCCTGCATACGATGCCCACGCTCTGGGTGGCGGCCGCGTCGCTTCCCGCCTCCGGACCCGTGAGCGCAAAGCACGGGATTTCCTCGCCGGACGCCAAACGTGGCAGGTAATGCTTTTTCTGCTCGTCGGTACCGTAGTGCAGAATGAGTTCCGCCGGTCCCAGAGAGTTGGGCACCATCACGGTCACCGACGCCGTAATGCTGCGGCTCGCCAGCTTGACGATCACCGCCGAGTGTGCTGCCGCGGAGAAACCCAACCCGCCGTGTTCTTCCGGGATGATCATGCCGAAGAAGCCGTGCTGCTTGAGGAACTTCCACGCCTCGTCGGACAGGTCGCCATGCTGGACCACCTCCCACTCTTTGACCATGCCGCACAGCTCCTCCACCGGCCCGTCCAAAAAGGCCCGCTCCTTCTCGGACAACTCCTGAATCTTGAAGTCGAGGAGCTTGCGCCAATCCGGATCGCCTGAGAACAAGTCTCCGTCCCACCACACCGTTCCTGCCTCGAGGGCGACCCGCTCAGTCTCTCCCATGCGAGGAAGCAGCGGCTTGATGAGCTTGATCACCCACACTGTCACCAAGAAGCGCCGCAACGGCCGAAATCCGAGCAGCAACGCCGCCACGAGAAAGGCCCCGGCGGCCACCCGGTATACGGGTGGCTCCCAACCCACACTCATCCCCCACCACAGGAAGGCGAGGCCACCGGGAACAACCCACGCCCAGTAGGAACGGCGGTTATACAGCAGAGTCGCTGCGACTGCAACAAGAGCGGCAATTATAGCCAAGGTCATGGGAACTCCAATTTCACATACATGAGTAGGGCTCCGGCGCGTCGGGCCGGATGCTCGTACCTGAAACGATTACATAGTACGGCAGTGTTCCAATCACGGCTACTTGGCGAAGGACGGAAGGACGGAAGGACGGAAGGATGGAAGGAGAGAGAGGTCTGCACCAAATCGATACGGCCGTGCGCCGTTTTATGCCAGCCACATGCCCAGTGACCTAGCTCACCAGGAATCTAACTCTAACTAATACAACGAGTTACGAGACCACTAGCGGACGGTTAGAGTGGTCCCGCTTTTGCTCTTAGACGGTGCCAGAGAATGTAAAGATTCGCCAACAGACATCGTTAAAAGGGAGCTTAGACATGAAACGCACCATCCTTTCGTTAATGAGTGCTGCGGCACTCCTCACCGGGTGCAGCGACGGCGTTGGCCCGGGATCGCAGATTTCGCTCTCCTTCTCGGGTGGAGCGGGGATCTCGTCCGCCAACCTCGGATTCCTCAGCGCTCCGTCGATTTCCGCCGGCGCCAACGTCCTCGAGATCACCAAGGCCGAGGTGGTCTTGCGGGAGATCGAGCTAAGACGGGTCGAGGTCGTCGACTGCGACGTGATACCCGAGCCCGATGGTTGCGAGAAATTCGAGGTCGGACCGGTGTTGATCACCTTGCCGTTAGACGGCACCACGTCGACGCAGATCACCATCGAGATCGATCCGGGTAGTTACACCGAGATCGAGTTCGATATCCACAAGGTGAGCAACGACGATCCCGAGGACGCAGCGTTCCGCGCCGCGCATCCCGATCTGCTCGACACCAGCATCCGGGTGCAGGGAACCTTCAACGGCGTGGCGTTCACTTACGTCACCGACTTGAACGAGGAGCAGGAGTTCAGCTTGGTACCGACTCTCGTGATCGACGAGAACACGGCCAGTACCAACTTGACCATCGTTCTCGACCTGGCGACCTGGTTCGTTGATGCTCAGGGCAACCTGATCGATCCCGACAGCGCCAACAAGGGCGGGAACAACGAGAACCTCGTGAGGGACAACATCAAGGCCTCGATCGAGGCATTCGAGGACAAGGACAAGGACGGGTCGAAGGGCTAGTCCCTACCCTTCTCAACCCACCAGGGAGGAGGGAGGAGGGAGGAGTTACCGCCCCCTCTCCCCTCTCCCCTCTCCCCTATAGCCTCGCCAAGTACGTAACCTTCACCACAGTCGACCTGGTATTGAGATCCCACAGCGATTCCGATGTGCCACGCTGTTCGTTGAGGACGATAAAGAGATCGCTGCCCGGGGTGTGGATGAAGTTGAACCGTATATTGGCGGAAAGCTCGTCGTCCCGCTCGTTGTACTGAATCAGAGCGTTGGCGGTGATTTGCGTGGTGAAGGCCAGCGTAAGCCGCAGACTCCCGATGTCCGCGTCGAACGCTCCGTTGGGGACGTCCACGCGATTGTGTGTGTAACTGAGGACTGTGGACAGGTTAGCACTGGGGCTGAGTGTCAGCGACCCACCAACCGTGCTGATATGCCCGTCGTAAATGCTCTGAAACCGCGTGTTACCTTGCAGCACAACTGGGCGATTCGAACTCGTTTCGGCACTCGCGCTGATAAGCCAGGTATCGTAGTCGCCTGCCGGCACCGGTACGCCTTCACCGATCTCGAAGCCCTGATCCAACCGTGTGAATCCAACCTCGTACTCGATGCGCATGCTCTCGCCGCTGTTCCACTGGGGCGAGAACGATGGACCGATGGACCAATCTTGTAGCGTGCCGTCGGTGCGTGTGATCAGCCGGTTGGACCAGAAGAAGTCCACCTTACGGAGGCCAACAGCATGGGGACGCGGCGTGACGCGGAAAAACGCCGTCGACTGCCTGACATCAGTCCGCGTGATGAACCCCATGTCAGCCCTGGCGTTTGGGCTGATTGACAGGTGCGCTATGTTGAATCCGAAGTGATTGCTGGTGTAATCGAGCTGTCCCTGAAAGGCACTTCCCTCTCCACCCGCTCCCGATGTAGCCGTCGCAGATGCGAAACCCCGGAACACGAGCCGCGATGTGGGCCAGAACGACCAATCGACTCCGCCCGTGGTATTCCAGCCTTCGGACGTGCGACGATCGGTCACGAGGGCGCCGATAAAGTTGTTCGTCCCGATGTCACGTTTCACACGGACCACGGCGAAGTTCGTCTTCGGTCGGCCAAACGCATCGTCGGTTACGACGTTCAACGCCCCCACACGCTGCGAGCCCACCCGCCCCGTCAAACGCAGCCCGCCCAACACCGGCACCTCCCCCTCCGGAGCGATGCCGATGCGGCGGCTGAAGAACAGCAGATAGGGCGGAGGCCCGAAGAAGCCCCGCTCCCCGAAATCGAAGATTCCAGAGTTCTCCAGGAAAAAATCCCGCTTCTCGGGAAAGAAGAGACTGAATCGCGTCAGGTTCACCTGTTCGTCGTCGGCCTCTACCTGTGCGAAGTCGGTATTGAGCGTGGCATCGAGCACGAGTCCGGGCCGGATCTCGTACTTTGCGTCGAATCCCACATCGAGCTGCCCGTCGGCATCGAGCCCTCCGAGGCCGTTCCTTGCCTGCGCCGCGCCGCCCAGTACGTACGGTTTGAGTTCCAAGTTCACGCCTGTGCGCGGCAGATCGTCGAGCCCCTCCAGGTGTCCTGCACGGCTCACGCGGTTAAACCCCTCGTTGTTCCGCGACCAGGACCGCCACAGCACGTCCTCGTTCTTACGGCGGATGCTGCGGAACACGTTGAAACCCCACACGGCGGCAGCGGCGTCCGAAGGATATCGCAGCGTGCGGAACGGAATCGCGAATTCCGCCGACCAACCGTCGGCCGTTCGCTTTGCGGCTACACGCCACACGCCGCGCCAGTCGACGTTCACCTCGCCGCCCTCATCCGAGATCAACGCATCGAACTCGGCGCCGTTGGGATTTGTGGCGAAGACCATCGCGTTACGATGGTCGTGGAATGTGTCGAACAGGATCGCGACGCCGTCGTCGGTGGTGAAGTTGAACCGCCCAAAGCCCGCTCCCCGCATCACCCTGTCCCGCTGCAAGACCCTGGCGATTACGGCATCGGGATCCGAATCGTACGCCGTTATCCCCACGTAGAGCGTCGTTTCATCGTAGACAACCCTGACCTCGGTCCGCTCCGTCGCCGGTGCGCCCTCATCGGGTTCCTGCTGGCGAAATCCGGAGGAAACCGGTGCGGCCTGCCAAACCGCCTCGTCGAGGAGACCGTCGAGCTGTATGCGATCGGAGGAGGCCATGTGGCGCGCCACTGCCGGCGGCAGCGTCGCCCCGTCTTGTGCCCTTACCTGGTTTGCGCCGACCGACGACAGGAGAAGCGAGCCTACGATCAAGGCGATCCGGCTCCGCGGGAGGAAGAGTGGGTTGGGCATCATGTTGGGTCTTCGTGGACCACAAAGGTCGTCACGGCGTTGTCGAGATTCAACCCTCTCGTGGAGCAGCGACACACGCCGCGCCCGGAGTGAATGGCCATCCGGCGCTGGGTGGAAGGGCCGAGAATCGTCCCTGCAATCACTTGCCCCGAAATTACCGGAAGAACCATATTCCTTCCCGACCAGCGGCAAAGCGGAGCTCCGCACCCCCACGATACCACAGACAGGACGGCCTGATGGATCACACACTCTATCACGAACCGCGCGAGGCACGAGGTCTTCTGAAGCACTATATGAGAGACCTCATCTATGGAGCCAGTGACGGAATCATCACGACGTTCGCCGTCGTGACCGCTGTAACCGGTGCATCGCTCCACCCGCGAATTATTCTCATTCTCGGCATTGCCAACCTGCTCGCAGACGGATTCTCGATGGGAGCGAGCAACTTCCTCTCCATTCGATCAGTGGAATCCATACGGCGTGCGGACGGCCTGGCTCTGGCCGAGCCGTTTCCAGTGCGGCACGGTGCAGTAACGTTTGCGGCCTTTGTCCTTGCAGGTGCCATCCCTCTCCTGACCTACGTGATCGACCTGGGCACAGCTTCGTTCCAGGCGGCAGTGGTGCTCACGCTTGTCGCGTTGTTCGTTGTTGGCGCCTTGCGAGCAACCGTAGCCGAGGGCGGTTGGCTGAAGAATGGAGTTGAGATGCTTACCGTAGGCGTGCTCGCGGCGACGGTGTCGTACGCGGTCGGGGCACTGGTCGCTCCGTTGGCAGGAGGATAATAGCGACGGCTATCGGCGTGGCACAACTTCACCCTACGACCTACGCGTCACATATTCCAGTGCCTGCTTCGGATCGTCGGTGATGTAGCACAAATCGAGATCCGCTGCGCCGATGGTTCCTCCCCCGACCAACTCTCGTCGTAGCCACTCGATCAACCCCCCCCAAAATGCGGCGCCCATGAGAACCACCGGGAAGTCATGGATCTTCCCGGTTTGGATCAGAGTCAACGCCTCGAAGAGTTCATCGAGCGTACCGTACCCTCCGGGAAAGAACACGAATCCCGAAGAGTATTTCACGAGCATCGTCTTCCGGACAAAGAAGTACCGGAAGTTGATCCCCCGATTGACGTAGCGGTTATGGGACTCCTCTTCGGGCAGCTCAATGCTCAGGCCAACCGACAGGGCATCTCCGTCGGCCGCTCCTCGGTTGGCGGCTTCCATGATACCCGGACCACCGCCTGTCATGATCGTCCAATCTGCCAGCGCAAATTGGTGAGCGGTCTCTCGGGCCAGATCGTACCATTGGCTGCCTTCGCTCAGGCGGTGGGATCCGAACATCGACACGGCACGGGTCACATCGGAGAGGCTCTCAAACCCCTCAACGAACTCGCCCATGATTCGCATGACGCGCCATGGCTCGCCAAGCATGTCTCGCGACCGCTGCGGTGAAGGAGCTTGGAAGAGATGCTCGTCCTCGGTCCGTGGCGAGCGTTCGGAGCTAGCGGGGCGCGAATCTGCCCCGGAAGAGGTTCTGGAGCTCCTGCGAGCCAACTCGTCCCCCGCTCGGCCCTCATCCATACGACTGCGAGTCATCTTCGGCTGTCTCCTTATCGAGATTCTTGAGCGTTGCCGGACGCACTACGAGAACCGGAACAGTCGCAGCCCGCAAAACCTTGTCGGCAACACTTCCCAACACGAGCCGCGGCAGACCACCCCGCCCGTGAGTGGCCACGGCAATCAGGTCCACCGCATGCTCCTCAGCGTACCGCAAAATCGCAGGCGCTGGACGTACCCCCAAGAGCGTTTCCGTCTCGACATCGATGCCTTGCCGCTCCAGACCATCCTTCACCTCGTCCAGGTAATTGACCGAAGCCTTGCGTCCCTCCTCGAGCGCGGCCTGGGTGTCCTGCATGGCGTGAGGGAGATAAGGAGACGAAAAAGGAACCGGGGGCTCCACGGCCTGCAAAAGGATCAGCGTCGCGCCCGTAACCTTCGCAATTTGAGTCGCCAGTTCCAAGCTCTTTTCCGCACGCGACGATCCGTCGAGCGCCACGAGAATCCTCTTGAACTCGGCTTCCTGGGCCAGATCTACCGCCGACTCCTCTTCGGCCCGGATCAAGAGCACTGGCACATCGACGTGGTGGATCACCCGGTCGGCCACGCTGCCCATCCACGCTCTGCTCACCGGGCCGCGTTCGTGGGTGGACATGGCAATGAGATCAACCCGTTTGCGCTGGGCGTATTCGGTTAGCCGATCGGCTGGCGAACCATCGATTATCGTACACGACGTTGGCACACCCGACAGTTCTGTGATATGTGCGCCGATCTCCTCCAGATACGCATAGAGCCACTCCTTGAACTGTTGAGTGGTAGGTTCCGATCCTGCGAGGACAGACTGTTCCTCGAACACCGAAATAAGTTCAATCTGAGCTTGCAATTCGCGGGCTACGCTCATTGCCGCAGGAACAGCAAATTCGCCGAACCGCGAACCGTCCAGCGGGACGAGAACCGTCGTTGTTGACATTTTGTCGCCACCTCGCGCCGAGCACCGCCCCTCCACACTGCCGCAATTGCCACCTTTGCGCAACCGGTTTCAGAAGGGGCAAGAAAACCGCAGCGGCGTCACGCCGGGGCCGGAATGCTATCGACGATAGATTGGTTTATCGAGATACACTCCGACAAGGCTTTTTCATTCTAGGCCTATCCGTTATTCTATAGATTCAGGTACATTAAGTACAGACGGCCTAGCAGGTGGCAGTCCTCCCTGCCGCCTGGACGGAATAGGACCCATGATGTTACACGGCCCGCCACAGGATTCGTTTGGCCTCACCCACACGGGCAAGGTTCGATCCGTCAACCAGGATCAATTCCTCATCGCCTCCATGCACAAGACGCTGGACATCGAACACACTAGTGTGCCAGATGCGGAGCGCATCCTCTCGCATGGCGGCACCATGGCCCGCCTCCTTCTCGTGGCCGACGGCGTCGGTGGCAGCGTCGCCGGCGAAAGAGCCAGCGGTCTCGCCGTGACAGCAGTGGCTAGCTATGTCGGGCAGACGATGAAGTGCTTTTACAACATGGACCTTGAGCATCGGGATGATATCCTGACAGAATTGGCGTCGTTGGCACGGCAGAGCCATGAAGCCGTTCTGTCCGCAGCACGGGAGAACGCCGCTGACGCCGGCATGGCAACGACATTAACCGTCGTCCATATCCTGTGGCCCCGCGCCTACATTGTCCAGGTTGGCGACAGTCGCTGCTATCACAAACGTGGATCCACTCTGACCCAGATCACGAAAGACCAGACCGTCGCTCAAGGACTGTTGGATAGCGGACATCTTACTCCCGAGGAGGCGGAGCAATCTCCTTTCGGCGACGTGCTATCCAGCGCCGTCGGCATGGATATCTCACCTGTCACCACGAAACTCGATCTTGAAGTTGGTGACACGCTCCTTCTCTGCTCCGATGGGCTTACCAAGCACCTTGACGCACCGCACATACTCGAATGCTTGACGACGGCTGGATCTGCTGAGAGCGCCTGTCGCCGTCTCGTGGATGCTGCCCTGCGAGGTGGGGGATTCGATAACATTACGGTCGTGGTTAGCCGGTTTCTGTAGCGCTGACCTCGACGAGACCACGACAACTCATAGCGCAACAATATGACGCACAACGACTAACATCAGAGGTTCAACATGATGCACAACATAGAGCAGAAGACACCGTACGGTCTCAATATCCAGGTCGCTCTGCCGTATGAGGTAGTGGTCGAGCGTGCGCGGGAGGAGTTGAGCAAGGAAGGCTTTGGAATTCTGACGGAGATAGACATTCGGGCGACATTCAAGAAGAAACTAGACGTAGACTTTCGGCCATACGTGATCCTTGGCGCCTGCAACCCGCCTCTGGCCCATCGCGCGCTCTCAGCAGAGCCTGACATCGGCCTGCTCCTACCGTGCAACGTGATCGTCTATGCCGGCGATACTCCAGACAACACTAACGTAGTGGCCATCGATCCCGTCGTTCAATTGGGGATTACCGGAAATGCGGAGCTAGCATCCGTTGCCGACGACGTTCGTCAGCGGCTCGAAAGAGTCCTCACAAATCTGGTAGAAGAGACCGAAGCGGTTTCAAGCTCCTGACGAGTAACGCGAGTACACCATATTGGCACGGATCGGTTCGGGGCCGGGATTCAAGCGATTCTTAGAGCGTAGCCACCAACGACCCCACCAGAGCGTGCGCAGAACGCCCAAGACACTACTACAAGTACCGCCCTATCGTGACGGTAAAACGCGCGCCCTCACCCAGCGCACTCTGCACGTTGATGTCTCCACCCAACATCACCGCAAGCCGGCGAGACAGTGTGAGCCCCAGTCCAGTACCCCCACCGACTTTGGAATTGGCCCGCGCAAACGCATCGAAAATGACCTCCTGCTGCTCGGGACTAATGCCCTCCCCGTGGTCCACCACCGAAAAGACGAGCCGCGAATCACCGCCGTCCATCTCGATGGCAACTGAGTCATCTCCACTATGGCACACCGCATTTCTCAACAGGTTGACCAAGATCTGGCGTATGCGCTTCGGATCGGTGCGACACGACAAATGCTTCGGCTTAACGATCTCAATCTTGACACCCGCATCGCGCGCCGAGGGCTGTACCGTCGCAACCGCATCCTTTACGATCTCGAGCGCATCGGCCTCGACAACCTCCGGCTCGATCCGTTGGGCATCGAAGCGACTCAGGTCGAGCAGATCGTTGAGCAATTCGAGCGAATACTCGGCAGACTCCATCGTTTCCACTGCCGCCCGTGGGGGGTTGTCACCCGCCTTCCGCAGCAGCAGTTCGGCCCATCCGTACACGCCAGTCAACGCATTGCGAAGTTCGTGATTCACCATAGCGTAGAAGCGGTTCCTCGTAACCTGCAGCGTTCGCAGCTTCGTTACGAGGCGGGCATTCTCAATCGCGATTGCGGCTTCCGTGGCCAGTCCTTGGGCAATCTCCTCGTCTTCCGTATTGAACTCGTCGGCCTCGAGCTTGTCTGCAAAGTACAGATTCCCAATGGGCCCCTTCGCACCCAGAATCGGAACGCCAAGAAACGACTTCATGGGCGGGTGATGCTCCGGAAAGCCCACGGATTTCGCATGTTCTGCAATATCGGCCACCCGATGTGGGCAAGGATCATCGATGACTAACCCCAACAGACCCTTCCCGACCGGCAACGAACCAATCTGCCGCCGCAACTCATCGCTTATTCCACTGGACGCAAATTCGACGAGCCCTTTCCCTTCAGGATTCAAGACGCCCAGCGCCGCATAGCGACATCCGAGAAGCTCTATCGCGCTGTCCGTCACTTGGCTCAGAACCCGATCGAGAGAGAGATCGGTATGCATCCGGTTCGTCGCCTCGAGGAGCCGCTCCAGCTGTCGGTCCTTCCGGCGAAGCGCCTCCTCCGTTCGCTGACGCGTCAATTCACGCTCCATCCATCGCCCCATCAGCCGAACGAGCGTGAAATCATGTTCGGTGAAATCGTCCGGACGCGCGCCACGACTCGAGAAGCTCAATGTCCCGTACGCCCGATCCTCCAGCCGTACGGTGACCCCCAGGTATGCCTCCATCCGGAAGGACTTGTAGGCCGGATGTCGCTGCGGTTCCGTATTCAGGAGATGGCTGAATCCGATGGGCCCGGCGGCGGTAAGGGTCTGCTCGCAGCAAGTGCCAGCCAGGTCGAACGACTGTCCCGGCTGCAACGAATCGGAAGGGGAGCACACGTGCCGCACGGTGTACGTGTTGTTCTCGATCTCGGCGAGGATGCCTATCTCGAGGTCGAACCACTCACACCCCAAGCAGAGGAAATCCTGCACCTTCCGCTCAAATGAGGTGTCGGGATCGGAAACGATCTCGAAGAGGTCGAGGGCGAACGATCCGATATCCGGGGGCTTGTCTTCCAGCTCGTTCCGCACTGGACTCTCCCTCTCCTCTTTAGGACTTACGAAACGTGCGACGAGCGCACCGCCGCTGCAACGTAAACTTCAGGCAAGCTCAACAACGCCCGTAAGTTAGCCATGTTGAAAATTCAGCGCCAAGGCCCGGTTGTTTCAGTTTGAAACAATACTGAAAGTTCTCTAAAGAGACCTTCATGATCCCTTCAATCAAGGATAACTTAAGAAACAATATTCTATTCAATACGTACAAACCCTCGATCCAAAGTGACACATTATGAAGATTCTTGTTGTGGAGGACGACCGTAAGGTCGCGGGATTCATTGAACTGGGCCTTCGCGAGGAAGGCTACGCGGTGGACGTCGCCAGAGACGGTGATGAGGCAACGATGCTCGCCCACGTCAATGATTATGACGCTATCCTGCTCGACCTCATGTTACCCAAGAAGAACGGCATTCAGGTAACCACGGAGCTTCGTCGCGAGGGGAGGCACACACCGATCCTCATGCTCACAGCGAGAGATGCGACGGAGGATGTCGTGCGCGGCCTCAACGCAGGCGCTGACGACTACCTGACCAAGCCGTTCAAGTTCGACGAGTTGCTCGCCCGGATCCGAGCACTCCTCCGTCGAGGCGGCGCCGCCCGTCTGGAGCGGCTGTCGTATGGGCCGCTCGAGCTGGATCGGCTCAAGCACCAGGCTCGGGCCAACGGGGTGCTGCTCGATATCACGCCGCGCGAGTTCAACTTGCTCGAGCATTTCCTGCTCCATACCGAAGAAGTCGTCCGCCGGACGGAGTTGCTCGAGAAAGTGTGGGATATGCATTTCGACCCGGGGAGCAACGTCGTGGACGTACACGTGGGCAACCTCCGCCGCAAACTTCGCGAAGCCGGGTGTGACGGTCTGATTCAGACGGTCCGCGGGGTGGGCTTCTGCCTGAAGCGGCTGGAGGCTACTCCGGCCTGATGTATTCCCTGCGCCGCACGCTCAGCGTGCGGTTTTCCATAACCATGTTCGCCGCCCTCACGCTGATTGGCATGGGGGCGTTCTTTGGTGTCAGGCGCACGCTGCGCCACTCGACCGACGCATCCCTGGCCTCCGCGCTCGAGCTCGTGTCAGACGTCCTGGCTCGCGGTCTGTCAGTGGCACGGCATGCCGAACCGGATGACTTCAGTACCTTTGTGGAAGAAATCAATCGCTTCGTCGTCGTCCGCGACGCGGCGGGACAAGTTGTCGTCGCCAACACACCGCTGGCTCACGACCTCCCGCTCGACAGCGCGATGTTCGGACGGGCAATGAATGGAGAGCGGGCCCGGTCGACCGATCGATGGGGACCCGGCCTGGTTCGCTCACTGTACTCCCGCGTCCCCACAGGAAGCCATCCGGGATTCGCCATCGTTCAGGTTGCTGCATCGCTGGATCCGCTCGCAAAAACCGATCGCGCCGTGTTGCTCCTCGTGATTGGGATCGTGATCCTGGCCACTGCCATGACCGCCGTAGGGGCCGGTTGGCTGGCCAAGTCCGCGGTGGCACCGGTAGCCGAAATCACCCGACGAGCCGAGGCCATCGACGCCGGAACACTCGGCAAGCGAATATCGGCACATGCCGACACTGTGGAGTTCCACGGCCTGGTGGCGGTGCTCAACTCGATGCTCGAGCGACTAGACCGGGCACTCGCGGCACAACGGCGCATCATCGCCGACGTGGGCCATGAGCTACGCACGCCGATCACTGCCCTACAGGGAGAACTCGAAATCGCACTCCGGGGAAATCGCACGCCCGATGAGTACCGCGAAGTCCTCCACAGTTGCCTCGAAGAAGCTGAGCATCTCAGCGCCATGAATGAAACCTTACTGCTTCTGGCACGCCTCGACGCCGGAGAACACAAGACCGTGCCACTTCCGATACCGGTGTGCGACGTAGTCGAGCACGCCATCTCCCGCGCCCGGGCGAACGATCCGACCCACACCTTCGAGTTCGCCCCCGACGGCAGTATCTCTAGCGTGCCAGGAGATTCCAAGCTGTTCCAGATCGTTGTCGAGCAATTGCTCGACAACTCAATCAAGCACACGCCGCCAGGAACACATGTGCGTGTGGCAGCGAAGTGCAACGACACCGATTTCGTGCTAACCATTGAAGATGATGGCCTCGGTCTTCCAGAACACGTGCTGCCCCACCTGTTCGACCGATTCTGGCAGGCCGACCCGGCACGGACGCGCGACAGCGGACCCGGCCTCGGACTCTCCCTCACTGCGGCCGTCGCTGCAGCGCACAACGGATCCGTCCATGCAACGAGAAGTGAAATGGGAGGCCTCAAGATCTCGTTGCACTTGCCGTCCTCTTCCGAAGCCCCCCTCCACACAGAGCACGCAGGCGGCCGAACTTCGTAGAAGATGAACTGAAGTTCCCGGAGAGCCCAATCATCGGAGGATCCAGCGGCGCGCGAACTCTTCGCAGCGTACATGACCCCGATGATGAGTTATGAAGATGTCTTCATGCCGATTTCGCCAGAAAATCAGGACTATGAGGGTTTCTTTACTTAGCACTGCTATCGTGAATTTTTCGCTTAGAAGATGGAGCCGTAAATGACTCATAGAAAGCTTTTCACCAGCTCGATTGCTGCAGTCGGAATCGCCATAGTCGCCATTGGCGCGAAGGGCCAGCCCGACAGCGCAGCTGTGCAATACACGGATTTTGGTTCAACTAAGACTCCGGTCGGCCCCGCCTTTCGGGCTGAAGTCCAGCCGCCGTCAAGCGCCCGGATCAAGGAATTCCGCATTCCCATTACCCATGAAACCATCGAGATCGCGGACGGTGTCACGTATGAAGGGTGGACTTTCGGGGGAACGGTGCCGGGTCCTACGATTCGGGTTCGTGAAGGGGACCTAGTGCGGATCAAGCTCGTTAATGAGTCACCGATGCCGCACTCGATCGACTTTCACTCAGCGCGGATTCCGTGGGACGTGGCATACCGCTCCATCATGCCGGGCGAAGAGTTGAGCTTCGAATTCACCGCACGCGACCCTGGTGTATACCTGGTACACTGCGGAACCCCACCCGTGACGCTCCACATCATGCAAGGGATGTACCTCGCGATTATCGTGGATCCGAAAGAGGGATGGGGAACGGAGGTCGACAAGGAATTCGTGATCGTTCAAAGCGAATTCTACGCCCAACCCAACGATGCCGGTCGGCCGCTGCAAGCAGACTTCGTATCCGCGATGGACAAGAGAGCCAAGTACGTGGTATTCAACGGCAAGGCATTCCAGTACAAGGCTAACCCGCTGCAAGTCGACTTGGGCGACCGAGTCCGGCTATTCGTAGTCGCCGCCGGCCCTTCGTTCCGCAGCGACTTCCACATAGTCGGCGCGATCTTCGATCGGGTTTACCCCGACGGAAACCCCCTCAACGTGCTGGAAGGTGTGCAGACGTACACGGTTCCGGCAGGCGGTGGCGCAGTGTTCGAGACGGTTTTCGAGGAAGGCGCGAGCGGTGTGGGTCTCTATCCCTTCGTGACACACGCGTTCGCCGACGCCGAGAAGGGTGCTGTGGGACTCATCCAGGTGCGGTCACCGGTGGTGACAGCGAGCGAAGATCCGACAACTCAATAGTTGCTCGTACTCTCACCCGGCTGGGGGACCTCTTCCGACCCCCCAGCCTTCTGTTGAGACACCGTCTCGGACCGTCTTAGACCGTCCCAATCAGGCCGCCGCCGCGTCCGAACGACGTCCGTTGGATTGCTCGGTGGCCACGGGGAGCACGCTGCCGAACACGTCCACCGCGCGCCGCATGTCATCCATCGTGCTGATGGAGATGCGCGCCCACTCCCGCTCGTACGGCGGAAAGTCGCGCCCTACCAAGATGCCACGCCGCTCGTTGGCAGCCCGGAAGTCGCCGGCGGGCATACCCGTTCTCGCAAAGATGAAGTTGGCCTGCGAGTCAGTCGTCGCGATGTCCCTGGAGGCAAACCAATCGAGCGTGAACTGGCGGGCAGCGGTGTTGCGCTCGGCCTCACGCGCGATGCGGTCGGGGTTCAGTATCGAGGTCCTCGCCCCGAGGAGCGACGGGATGTTGAGACTCAGCCCGTAGTGCCACTCGCGCATCCTGGCGATGGCATCCGGATGCGCTACCACCCAGCCAATACGCATGCCCGCCATGCCGTGTGCCTTCGAGAACGTGCGGGCAACGATCACCCGCTTCTCTTTCACGGCGCGCGGTATCTGCGTCTCGTGCCCCGGGTCCGTGACGTAGTCGTGGTACGCTTCGTCCACCATGATCATTGCGTCGGTCTCGCTCAAGATCCGATCGATCAGCGCCCCGATGGAATCACCGCTGTGCAGCGTGGCGGTGGGGTTGTTGGGGTTGTTGACGAAGACCAGTCCCGCGCCCCTCGCCGCGTCGGCCATGGCGGTCAAGTCCAGCGACATGTCCTTGAGCGGCAGCGCCTCCACCGGGTGGCCGTTCAGGGTGGCGTAGTCCCGCACTTCCTCGTACGAGGGCGACGCCGTGACCAGATGCTTGGTCGGCGAGGTGAAGACCTGGGTCGCCGAGCGCAGCAACTGGGTGGACCCGTTCCCGACCATCACGTAATCCGCCGGGATGTTGTTCATCTTGGCGATCGCCTCAACCAACTCACCGATGGCGCCGCCGGGATAGCGGCCGGCCCTCGGACCGCCTTCCAGCGCCTCGTTCATCGCCGCGATCACGCGGGTGCCCGGGCCCAACGGGTTCTCGTTGTTGTGAAGCAGCAACGGACGCTCCTGCACCGGAAGCGACAGCGACATGGCGCGCGCCCACGCGCGCGGCCCGTCGTACGACATGATGGCGGCGGCCGACGCACCCAGGCCGACGCTCTTGACGAATGACCGGCGCGAGACGCCGTTCCGCATCCCATCGATTCTCTCGTGCGTCTTCATGCCAGCACCTCCTCAAAGACTTCGCAAGCCCGCTTCATCTCGTCCATCGTTCCGATGCTGATCCTGGCGTGAGTCCGCTCCATCGGCGGGAAGTCGCGGCCCACCGATACGCCGTGCTCCCGACAAGCGGCCCGGAAATCCGCTGCCGGCCGGCCCAGCTCCACGAAGATGAAGTTCGTCTGAGAGTTGTAGCATTCAAGCCCATGCCGAGCCAGGAAATCGACCGTGAATTGCTTGGCCTCGGTGTTACGGCGCTGCTCGGTGTGGACGAAATCGGTTTCCCGCACCGCGGCGTACGCCGCTGCGAGACCCGGGACGTTCGTGTTGACGGTGAGCGAGTAGCGCCGCAGGGTTGCGATCGTATCGCGATGACCGACGCCGTAGCCGATCCGCATGCCGGCCATCCCGAACAACTTCGAGAAGGTACGGGTGACAAAGACCTTGGGCGTTTCGAGCGCCAGCTCCAGCGCCGGCTCGTAGTCCGGATGCGTGACGTACTCGTGGTAGGCCTCGTCGAAGTGGATCACGGTGTTCGGTGAGTTGCGCCGCACGGTTCGCGCGAACGCCCGCACGTCCGATCCGGTGTGCACGGTGCTCGTCGGATTGTTCGGGTTGCAGAGGAAGATCAGCCCCGCACCACGCGCGGCGGCCTCCATGGCATCGAGGTCCAGCTTCCCGTCGGCTCTGTTGACCGGAATCGACACGACCGTGGCACCCAGATACCGGGCCACGCGACTCGGCTGGAGGTAGGAGGGGGTCCCGGTGACAAAGTGGTGGTCGCGGTTGGTGAAGGCGTGCGCCGCGTTCTTGAGGATCTCACCCGAGCCCGCCCCCAACACGATGTTTTCCGGCTCGCAGCCGTGCTTCTCGGCCAGGGCGCGCGTCAGGTCGCCCAGCGTGGTCGCCTGGTAGCCCTTGGACCAGAACACGTCCATCGCTTGGCCGAGCGCGTCATCGGTCGAGAATTCACGGGGTCGGGCCATGTTCGCGGGGTGCCTCGGCTCGGTTTCGGACTGATTGGTCCATTAAACATGGGCGCGCGCGCTGTCCGTGTCAACGCCGCGCCTGTCCATGGTGGGCAGTCCGGGCTAGAGTAATACCAAGGAGCATTGATAAAGACCCCTAGAGACGGCTTGCCGTGGTTCTCGGCTAGGCGCGCCCGTCGCGGCGATGCCCATATATTGTAATAGAAGGGGCATCGCAAGGCGGGCGCAACGACGTCCGCCAAGCTGATAGCGGCCGAGAGCCACGGCAAGCCGCCCGGCGGGTCGCGTCCGCTTATCGCCGGAGGGCGTCAGGCAGCCTACCCGGCGAAAAGCGGACGCGATCTCTAGGGGCCTTTATCGCTGTTCCTTGGTATAGGCCGGCAATGCCGAGCGAATTGTTCAGCCGACTGAAGCGCCACCCGAACGCCTGGATCAGGCGCGGCGCTGGCGCCCTGTTGATCGTCGGCGGCATTCTCGGCTTCCTGCCGATCCTCGGATTCTGGATGCTGCCGCTCGGCCTCGTCCTGATCTCGGACGACATCCCGTGGCTGCGCCGCCGGCGCCGCCGCGTTCAGTCGTGGTGGCTGCGTCGCCGCCGTGGGCCCGGTGACGCGCCTGTGCACAGCGAGAAATCCGGACTAGAGTAGGTTCCGGAGGTAGTCGTCATGATGCAGCTGGCACGCCGGGTGGCGCTGATCGGCGCCTTGGTCGCGGGCATCGCGACCGGCGCCCTCGCCCAAGGGTTCGACAAGGTCTTCGAGGCCTATTCGAACGGCAAGGTCGCCGAGGCGGTGAAGGGCTTCAAGGCGCTGGCGGGGAAGGGCGACGCGCGCGCGCAGCAGATGCTCGGCCGGATATACTCCGACCCCGAGAGCGGCGTGAAGAACGATGCCGAGGCGATCAAGTGGTACAAGCAGGCCGCCGATCGTGGCGACGCGGTCGCTCAGGTTGCGCTCGGCTCGATGTACGTCGACGGCATCGGCGTGAAGCAGGATTATGGCGAGGCGTACAAGTGGCTCTACCTGGTCGTCACCGGTGAGGACATCACGGTCGCCAATCGGGCGATGGACGTCTACGGCCTGATCGAGAAGCTGGTTTCCAAGGATCAGATCGCCGCGGCGGAAGCGTTCGCCGACGACTGGCAGCCGAAGAACTAGACCAAATGTGCGGTCACCTTCACTTTGTGAAGCCGACCTGCGCTCAATCGCCGCGCGTGCCAATCTTATGGGATCAAGGGTGGCCGAACGGTCGGCGGGCCCCCTCTTGTCCCAATAAGGTTGGCGCGGCCTGGCATAATTCGACCGGCTTCCATCGATCGAATTATGCTCTACCCGCGCTCGACAGCGAGCCCCACCGATGAAACTCAGCACAAAGGAGTCGTGGATGCCGGCGCCCGACTATGGGCGCTCGCTCAAGGGCCTGACGATCAACCTCTTGGTGCGCGACGTCGCCGCGGCGCTCGCCTTCCACCGCGCGGTGCTCGACGCCGAGGTGGTCTACGACGACGCCGATTTCGCGGTCGTCCGGCGCGGCGACGCCGAATGGATGCTGCACGCCGACCATACCTATCGCGACCACCCGCTGCACGGCAGCCTGGGCCCCGACATCGCGCGCGGCATCGGCGCCGAGATCAGGCTGCACGGCCGCGACCCGGACGCCGCCGAAGCGGTGGCGCGCGAGCTCGGCTACACCGTGCTCGACGGCGCCGCCGACAAGCCGCACGGCCTGCGCGAGGTCTACATCGTCGACGCGGACGGCTATCTTTGGGTGCCCGACGTCCCGCTCGAGGGGTGACGCGACGGGTTATTTGTTACCGACCGCATCCACTGCTTCCTGAGTACGGCAAATTCGAATAGGGTACGGTGGCGTGACCACTGGCTGGATTTGCCACGCAGGCGGTGGTCTCGACAATCAACACGTCAACGACAAATCGTATTCGGAATCTTGGAGGATGCATCAATGCGCTTGAAACAACTCGCCCTGCTTGCCGGCTTCGCGTTCGTCGCGGCCCAGGCGGGGCCGGCGGTAGGACCGGTCCAGGCCGGCACGCCGGACGATACGCTGATTATGGCCAAGAACATCGACGACATCATCGTCCTCGATCCCGCCGAGGTGTTCGAATTCACCGGCGGCGAGGTCATCGCCAACATCTATGACCGGGTCATGATGTTCGAGGCCGAAGACCTCACCACCCTGGTCGGCGGCGCTGCCGAGAGCTACACCATCAGCGACGACGGCAAGACCATCACCCTGAAGCTCCGGCCCAATCAGGTGTTCCATTCGGGCAACAAGATGACCGCGGCCGACATGGCCTTTTCGCTCCGCCGGGTCATCAAGCTCAACAAGACGCCGGCCTTCATCTTCACCCAGTTCGGCTGGAATGCCGACAACGTCGACGGCTTGGTCACGGCGCCCGACGACGAGACGGTCGTCCTCAAGCTGAACTCCGATCTGTCGCCGGCCTTGGCCTTGAACGCCCTGTCCGCGGGCGTCGGCGCGGTCATCGACATGAAGTTGGTGATGAGCCACGAGGTCGACGGCGACCTCGGCTACGAATGGCTGAAGACCCATAGCGCCGGGTCTGGTCCGTACTCGCTCAAGACCTACAAGGCGAACGAGATCGTCATTCTCGAGGCCAACCCGAACTATCGCCACGGCGAACCGGCCATGAAGCGGATCATCCTGCGTCACGTTCCCGAGGCGGCCGCCCAGCGCCTGCTGATCGAGAAGGGCGACGTCGACATGGCGCGTGACTTGACGCCCGATCTGATCAAGGGCCTGGAAGGCAACGTGGACGTGGTCATCGCCAACGACCCCAAGGCGGCGCTGATCTACATGGCGGCCAATCAGGCGCATCCGATCCTCGGCAATCCCAAGGTCAACGAGGCGATTCGCTACATCGTCGACTACGAGGGCATGGTCAATTCGTTCCTCGCCGGCCAGTTCAAGATCCATCAGGCCTTCTGGCCGTCCGGCCTGTGGGCGTCCTATGACGAGACGCCGTTCTCGCTCGACCTCGACAAGGCCAGGGCGCTGCTCGCCGAGGCCGGCTATCCCGGCGGCGGCTTCAAGATCAGGATCGATACCCTGACCAAGTCGCCCTACCCCGAGATCGCCCAGTCGGTTCAGCAGAGCCTGTCGAAGATCGGTGTCGAGTCCCAGATCACCCTGGCCGAGGGCAAAACCTTGTGGCCCATGTATCGGGCGCGCAAGCATGAGCTCATCGTCGCTCAGTGGTCGCCCGACTATGTCGACCCGCATTCCAACGCCGATGCATTCGCCCACAACCCGGACAACCGGCTGGAAGCCAGCCTGACCGGCAAGGTGGCGTGGCGGACATCCTTCTTCAATCCCGAAATCAACGCGATGACGGAAGCCGGGGCCAGTGAAGCCGATCCCGCCAAGCGTTTGGCGATCTATCTCAAGCTCCAGAAGCGGATGCAGGAGATCGGGCCGTTCACCATCATGTTCCAGAAAAGCGAACAGACGGCGCTGCGCAACAACGTGAAGGGCTATGTCAGCGGCGCCAACTTCGATCTCGTCTTCTATCGGACGATAACCAAGTAAGCCTGAGTCCCTCGGTACCAGAATCCTATGGTAGAGGGTAATTTTACGACGGTGTCGGGGACGGGCGAAGGCTCGTCCCCGCATTCGTTGGCCGCTAGAATTGCGCTTTTCGGGTCGGCGATCGCCAAGCCCGCGAACGTGTTGTTCACGATGGTCGTCACCATTCTCGGCCTCACCGCCATCACCTTCATCATCGGTCGCGTGATGCCCGCCGATCCGGTGTTGGCGATCGTCGGCGATCGCGCGTCGCAGGACGTCTACGAGGCCATGTACCTTAAGCTCGGGCTCGATAAGCCGCTGCTTCAGCAATACTGGATCTATCTGACCAACGTCGTTCAGGGCGATTTCGGCAAGTCGATCATGACCACTCGGCCGGTGCTCGACGATATCATCACCTATTTTCCGGCGACCCTGGAACTGGCCTCCGTCGCCACCTTCATCGGCATCTTCCTCGGCATTCCCATGGGGGTTGCCGCCGCCGTCCACCAGGGCCGCTTGATCGATCATATCGTCCGCGTCATCGGGCTTTTCGGCTATTCGGTGCCGATTTTCTGGCTCGGCATGGTCGCCCTGCTGATCTTCTACGCCAAGCTCGGCTGGCTGCCCGGACCGGGCCGTATCGAGGTCTATTACGACGGCATCGTCGATCCGGTCACCGGGTTCATCCTGATCGATTCCGCCATGCAGGGAGAGTGGGAGATATTTCAAAACGCATTCTCCCACCTGGTCCTGCCGGCCGCCATGCTGGCGACCTACGCGCTGGCCTATATCGCGCGCATGACGCGCAGCTTCATGCTCGATCAGCTCAGTCAGGAATACATCATCACCGCCCGGGTCAAGGGTCTCACGGAGACCGCGGTGATCTGGCGTCACGCCTTCCGCAACGTGCTGATCCAGCTCATCACCATCATCGGTTTGACCTATGCGTCCTTGCTCGAAGGTTCGGTGCTCACCGAAACCATCTTCGCCTGGCCGGGCATCGGCCAGTACATCACCAAATCCCTGTTCAACGCCGATATGAATGCGGTGATCGGCGGCACGGTGGTGGTCGGCATCGGCTTCGTCGGCATCAATATGTTCTCCGATGTGCTCTACCGCATGGTCGATCCCAGGGCGCGGCGATGAGCGATAACACCACCACTGCTCCACGGGGTAAGAAACCGGGATTGAAATCCTGGCTGCTGTCGGATTCACCGGGCTCGATGTATCATGCCCGCTGTCAACGTCTCTATTTGAGCTGGATAGCCTTCAGCGCCAACCCGATCGCCATGACGGGCTTTATCATCATTTTGTCGCTGGTGCTGATCGCTACATTCGCGCCGCTGTTGACCAGCGGCAACGGCCTCGAGCAGCATCTCGCCGACCGCTTGCTGCCGCCCAGCGCCGAGCATTGGCTCGGCACCGACGAACTCGGGCGCGAGGTATACG
>JADFIT010000015.1 GCA_022566515.1 Gemmatimonadota bacterium | reverse complement strand
CACCGCTCACTCCCACCTCACGGCGTGGACCGACTCGGACACCGCCCGGGCAACATTCACCACTGCCGTCGTCCAACCCTTCGCTCCGCCGCCGGAGACGGTTTGGATAGATCCGGCGGCCTTCGCGCCGGCCGGCGAACTCTGGGTTCGCCCGGGCGAGGGCTATCAGCTGAGCGTTCGAGCTTCAGCGGGTGCCGTGGTGCGCGCGATCCTCGGGGACGGGGACACCCTGAACTTCCAGCAAGCGTCTCCTCGCTCCTCTGGTGCCGGAAGCCAGGTGGTAGGGGCGATCCATGCCGAGGAGCTGGCCAGGCGGGAGGGGAGGCGCTACGTGGCATGGCACGTGGGGAGCTTTGGGCCCGATCCGGGGCACGTCATGTCTCCGACTTGGAGACCGCTCGCCGACGATTCTAGCTGGGTCACCCTAGAGGTGATCCGGCAAGCCGATACCGCCCGATCCCGATGGCCGCTCCGCGTCGGGATCGTCGATAGCGCAAGGCCGCCCTTGGCGCTGGTGGCCGATGACACCGCAGGCACCGGAGCTACCGACCGGGTCCTTGCCGGGCGACCGGTTCCGTTTGGCACCTACCACTGGTTTTTCCCTAACGGCACGGTGATCCCGGTGAGCGGGCGCTCGAACGCTCAGGTGCGCCTCCAGCTGTCGCGGCAGAGCGTCGCGTGGGTTGATGCATCCGACGTGCTTCCGGTTCGTCCGGGCACCCCGCTACCTCGGGCGGTGGCTGGGTCGATGCGTCTCGTCTCAGATTCGGGTTCCGTCACGCTCCGCGTGCCCCTATCGCGGCGGGTGCCTTTTCGTGTGGACGAGACGGAACGGTCGCTGATCCTGCGGCTCTACGGCTCCGCCGCCGACATGGATTGGATTCGCTATGGGGGGGCGGGGCCGTTTGTGAGGCTGGTCTCGTTTCATCAGACGGCTGAGGACGAGGTGGAGATACGCATCGATCTGGACCAGCCTGTCTGGGGCTATCGCACCCGCTGGTCTGGCAACGCTCTCCTGCTACAGATACGGAGGCCTCCGGCGATCGAGCAGGGGCGGGGACAGGGCCGGGGGTGGCCGTTCAGAGGCCGGCGGATAGCCATCGATGCCGGTCATCCTCCAGCAGGGTCCCTGGGTCCGACGGGAATCACCGAAGCAGAGGTGACGCTGGCCGTGAGCCGGAAGCTGCGCTCGTTGTTGGAGGAACGGGGTGCCGACGTGGTGATGATTCGAGACTCGGAATTGGGTCTCGGTCTCGTCGAGCGCAGCGAGATTGCCGAACGCTCCGGCGCCGAGCTGCTGGTTTCGATTCACGCCAACGCGCTGGCGGATGGGGCGAACCCGTTCGCGAGCAGCGGGACGACCGCTTTCTACTATCACCCCCGCAGCGTTGGGCTCGCGCGTGGGATCAATGATGCCCTGGTCCGACAGTTGGGATTCAGGGATCTCGGGGTGGCCCGGGGAGACCTCCACCTCGCCCGGCCCACGTGGATGCCGGCGGTGTTGGTCGAAGGGCTGTTCATGATGATTCCAGAGCACGAAGCGGTCCTGCTCAGCGAAGAGGGGCAGTGGCGTTACGCCCACGGCGTCATGGAGGGAATCGGGAGTTTTCTCGAGGAGAGAGCCGGGGGTGGCGGTCGCTGATGGGGCGATTTGAGTAGGATGCCGCTCGGGCGATAGGGTAGGTGACGGAGATCACAGGAGGGCTGGTACCTGCGAGCTTGCACCCGGCAACACCGGGCGACAGTTTTCAGGATATCCGGTCTGGGCGAGCTTCTTGGAGTAGAGATGTTCTGTTCGCGCTGCGGCGTCGAGAGCGCCAATGATACCAACTTTTGTCCTTCCTGCGGTCTGGATCTGGCGGCCACTACGCCCATTGCCGCTATCCGGGATCGTGAGGCTTCGGACAAGCCCGAAAAGAGCCAGCTCGACCTTGTCCGGGAAGCGCTAAAGGACGACTACGAGATCGATGGAGAGCTGGGTCACGGCGGGATGGCCACCGTGTATCGTGCCAGGGAAAGGTCTCTCGACCGCGATGTCGCGCTCAAGGTTCTCCCGTTTGCACTCTCGCACGACGAGCAATTCGTAGAGCGGTTCCAACGAGAAGCTCGCACGGCGGCCAAGCTCGAACATCCCAACATCATTCCGATCTACCGCGTCGGGAAGAGCGGGGACGTCATCTTCTTTGCGATGAAGTTGCTGAAGGGCAAGTCGCTGGGGGACGAGCTTTCGGAGCGCGGCTCGCTGCCGCCCGAAGAGATTCGCGAGTTGCTCAAGCAGTGCGCTGGTGCCCTTGGGTACGCCAGCCACCACGGCATCGTGCATCGTGACATCAAGCCGGACAACATCATGTACACCGAGCGGGGGGCGGTCGTCCTGACCGACTTCGGGATCGCCAAGGCGGCTACCGGAACGCGCCTCACCGGGACGGGGATGGCGATCGGGACGCCTTACTACATGAGTCCAGAGCAGGCACGGGCACAGAAGGTGGACGGCCGAAGTGATCTCTACTCCCTGGGTGTGGTGGGGTACCAGTGCCTGGTCGGCTCCATCCCATTTGACGGCGAAGACTCCTTCTCGATTGGCTACAAGCACATCATGGAGGAGGTGCCGGAGCCCGATTTGAAGACGGCTGATCAGCGCGCGCTCTTCGCGGTGATTCGGCGCATGATGGCGAAGGATCCGGCTGAGCGCTACCAGAGCGCAGAGGAGCTGGTAGCCGCCCTGGAGGGCCGTGAGGTGGTGACCCCGGCCGTGGCGCCGCCGAGCGCTACGGAAGCCGCCACCGTCATGGCTCCTGCCTCGCATCCAGAGGCGGAATCTTCGGCGTCC
Source organism: Gemmatimonadota bacterium (assembly GCA_022566515.1). Lineage (GTDB taxonomy): Bacteria > Gemmatimonadota > Gemmatimonadetes > Gemmatimonadales > GWC2-71-9 > B3T1B10. The sequence goes on along the minus strand of JADFIT010000015.1, from coordinate 34,549 downwards.
GGGCCTGGGGCGCCCAGCACGCCCACGACGCCCATGCCCCAGTCGTCGGTGCAGGTCGCAGGCGAGAAGCCGAAGAAACGCTCCGCCGTGCTGGTGGGAGCCCTGACGCTCTTGATCGTCAGTGGAATTGGGGGTGGGGGATACGTATACACGGCGGTTCTGGGAAACACCCTTCCTATCATCGGAAACCCGTTTTTACCGGGCGGCGGTGAGATGGCCGGCACGGAGACGCCGCTGGCCGCCGGACTCGCGGATAGCCTTGAGGTCGAAACAGCGGACATTTCCCAGACGCCTGGGGACTCGGTGGGAGAGACACTTGCCGCAAACCCGGAAGCGGGTGGGGAACAGGCGGAAGCCGTTGGCGGGGAGGAGGGCCGGCAGCAAGATGCCGCTGCACAGGGCGAGGAGAAGACAGCGGAGCCTGAACCACCCCCACCCCCACCCCCACCCCCGGCGTTCGGGCGGCTGGTGCTTACCGGCCTGCCCGAGGGAGCGGTTGTGCTAGTCGGCGGCCAGGTTCGGCAGGAAACGAACATCCGCCTGAGTCCGAGAGTGCATCGATTAGTGATTCGGGCGGACGGGTACGAGGATTACGCCCAAGATGTTCGGATCAGAGCCGGGCAGCGGAGGGATGTGGCGGTGGAGATGGTCCTCATCAGCCAGTGCGAGACGCTGGGCCCGAGCTACAACGCAGACGGCAGTTGTTTTGACCGCCGGCCCCAGCCGAAGGTGGCGCCTCTCGTGCCCCTGACCGCCGATATCACGGGAACTCCAAGCCAACCGATAATTGGCATCAAGGTCAGGGCAGACGGCTCGGTGGAGACTGTTACAGTGCTCACGCCTTCGGACGATGCGGCCTTTACCCTGCTGGCGCTGGAGTTTGCCGGGAGCATCGAGTACAACCCGGCCCAGAAGGACGGCCAGCCGGTAACCGCCTGGACCCAACAGATTTTCCACCCCGCCCCCCGTCAATAACCCTTTGATCCATCCCACCGCGTTCATCGCGCCGGGAGCCGTCGTGTTGGGCGACGTGTCCCTCGGCCGCGAGTCGAGCGTATGGTACAATGCGGTGCTGCGCGGCGACAACGCCGCGATCACCATCGGCGATCAGACCAATATTCAGGACTTGACGGTGGTTCACGTAGACGAAGGGGTGCCTTGCACGATCGGCAACCGAGTGGGGGTGGGGCATCGTGCGATTCTCCACGGCTGCACGGTCGAGGACGGTACGCTGGTGGGCATGGGGGCCATCTTGCTCAACAACGTGCGAGTTGGCTCGGGGTCGGTGATCGGGGCCGGCGCCGTCCTGCCCGAAGGAATGGAAGTTCCTCCCGGCTCGCTGGTGGTTGGTGTGCCGGGTCGGGTGGTTCGAGAGGTGGATGGGGAGCTGAGCGAACGTGCGGCTCGCAACTGGGCTCACTATGTTCAACAGGCGAAACGGCATCGCAGAGGTGACTTTTCACTATCTTTGTGATGTGGATTACTGGGATGCCCCATTGTGCGTGCTGTTTGCGCCGCTCTTGCATGGTGGTTCGGGGTCGCTACCTTGTCACCTCGCACCCTTGAAGTACCGGCGGCAACCCAGCGTTCAAAATTGAGGCATTCCCTCTCTGACTACGGGCCGCAACCCCGAGGACCTTCTGCCATGGCCAAATCCACCCAACGAGCCACTCCGGAACTGAGCGAAAACGCGATTACGGTTCTCGAGCGGCGGTATCTCATCAAGGACGATGACGGACGCCCTACCGAAGGGCCGGAGGAGCTGTTCTGGAGAGTTGCTTCGACGGTCGCGGCTCCTGACGCCAAGTACGGTGCCAGCAAAGGGGCGCTGGAGGAGCTGGCCGAGGCCTTTTACGGGATCATGACGAAGCGGGTGTGGATGCCCAACAGCCCGACCCTCATGAATGCAGGGCGCCCATTGGGGCAACTCTCCGCCTGTTTCGTGCTGCCGGTGGAAGACTCTCTGTCCAATGGGCAATCCGGGATCTACGACACGTTGCGGCACATGGCTCTCGTTCACCAGTCGGGTGGTGGGACGGGATTCGGCTTCTCGCGTCTGCGGCCGACGAATTCGGTGGTGCGCTCAACCATGGGTGTGGCGTCCGGCCCGGTGTCTTTCATGTCGCTGTACGACGCGTCCACGGAGGTAGTGAAGCAGGGCGGCACCCGCCGTGGCGCCAACATGGGGATTCTCAGGGTCGACCATCCTGACATACTGCAATTCATCGCTTGCAAAGACGACACCACCAAGATCACCAACTTCAACATTTCTGTGGCGGCCACCGACGCGTTCATGGAGGCGGTGGAGCGAGATGGGGAATACGACCTCCTCGATCCGCACACCAACGAGGTGGTGGATGGGCTGAACGCGCGCGAGGTTTTCTCGAAAATCATTCACGGGGCATGGAAGACCGGAGAGCCCGGTGTGTTCTTCATCGACAAGGCCAACTACTACAATCCGGTCCCACATATCGGCAGCTATGAGGCGACCAACCCGTGCGGTGAGCAGCCGTTGTTGCCTTACGATGTTTGCAACCTAGGATCGGTCAACGTCGGCGTGTTTGTGAAAGACGGTGAGTTGGATTGGGACGCGTTGAGGAAGATCGTGCATCTGTGCACCCATTTCCTCGAGAACGTGATCGACGCGAACAGGTATCCGTTGCCGCAGATCACCGATCTTGCAAACCGCATTCGTCGCATCGGGTTGGGAATCATGGGGTGGGCCGACTTGCTCGTGAAGCTCGGCATTCCCTACCATTCCGAAGACGCCGTCGAGTTGGCCGGCAAGCTCATGCGCTTTGTGGACGAAGAGGCCAAGGTCGAGAGCGAGCGCCTGGCACTGTTGCGTGGCGTGTTCCCCGAGTGGGAAAAGAGCATTTGGGGCCCGGACGAGACGTGCGCCAGAAATGCCGCAGGTGAGCGCATCCGTCCGATGCGTCGCCTGCGACACTGCAATCTCACGACGGTGGCGCCGACGGGAACGATCTCGATCATCGCAGGATGCTCTTCGGGAATCGAGCCACTCTTTGCCGTGGCGTTCATGCGGAATCAGGCGGGCGTGTTGATGCCCGACGTGAACGCCCACTTCGTGGAGATCGCCAAGCGAGAAGGCTGGTATTCCGACGAGCTGATGCAGCGCATTGGGGAGGCGGGGCACATCCGCTTCGACGAAGTGCCTGAGACATGGCAGCGAGTGTTCGTGACGGCGCACGACGTGGCGCCCGAGTGGCACATTCGCATGCAGGCGGCGTTCCAGGAGCATACCGACAGCGCCATCAGCAAGACGTGCAACTTCCCGTATGAAGCAACAGAGGACGACGTGCGTCAAATCTACGAGCTGGCGTACTCTCTGAACTGCAAGGGCGTCACGGTGTACCGCGACGGCAGTCGGAACATGCAAGTGCTCTCAACGGGAGCCACGGCCAAGCAGGTGGTGGAGCAGAAGGGCGGTGGCGAGGTGAGTCGTGAGAGCATGGCGGAACTCCAATCGACGGTTGCCGAGTTGGAGGCCGAGCTGAGCCGGACGAAGCAGATGCTGCACGAAGCTGAGAGCGAAAACCTCCAGCGTCGTGCCAGACGGTCCCGGCCCGAGTTGCTCCGCGGAACCACCCGTCGTGTCGAGACTCCGATGGGCAAAATGTATGTGACGATAACGGAAGACAAGAAAGGTCAGCCGTTCGAGGTGTTCATGAGTCTGGGCAAGGCCGGTGGCGCCTTGATGGCGGATGTGGAGGCCATCGGCCGGCTCGTTTCGTTGGCGCTGCGTTCCGGCATTCCCCTCACGACGATATACCAGCAACTGCGCGGCATCTCCTCCGATCGCGTGATCGGGCTCGGGGCTAACAAAGTCAGATCGGTTCCCGACGCGGTCGGCATCGCTCTCGAGAAGTGGATGCAGGACAAGCAGGGCGTGCAGCAGGAGCTGCTGGAACAAACGAGCGACGCCGTTGCTACGGTCACGTCACAGACGGAAGTGAGCGGCGCGGGTGAATTGGTCGAATACCGGCATGTGGAACATGAGCTTTTTTCGGGGGCATGTCCGGACTGCGGTTCGCAGTTGGAGTTCGCCGAGGGATGCAAGAAGTGCCACACGTGCGGCTTCAGTGAGTGCGGCTGATGGGGTGAGGCATGAGAAGTAAGAGGGACCGGAAGCCCCGGGTGAGAGCCTGGGGCTTTTTTGTCTGGCGTTACGGAATGAGATAGCCAGCCACTGGCTATTTCTTCTACGGGCCCGCCGGCCACCCGCTATATTTCACACCCTATGGCAAAAATCGTACGCAGAGAGACAGTTACCACCTGGATCGGGCAGGTCCCGGTGGGGTCGTGTCATCCGGTGGTGGTGCAGTCGATGACCAACACCGACACGGCTGATGTCGAGAAGACGGTCGAACAGGTAGCCGCCCTCGCCGAGGAGGGCTCCGAACTCGTGCGCGTAACGGTCAACAATGACGCTGCCGCCAGAGCGGTTCCAGACATCGCAGAGAGACTGAGCGCGCGCGGCGTCGATGTGCCCCTCATCGGCGACTTTCATTACAACGGCCACCAGTTGCTCACCAAACACCCAGCGTGCGCAGCAGCCCTGGCCAAGTATCGCATCAATCCGGGCAATGTCGGCGGCAAACGACGTGACGAAAATTTTCGCACCATCATAGAAGTGGCGATCGCCAACGACAAACCCGTCCGCATCGGTGTGAATTGGGGATCACTGGATCGCAATCTGCTGACCCAAATGATGAATGAAAACGCGGAGTGCGAGGAGCCGCTGGATGCGCGTGAGATCATGATGCACGCCATGATCGAGAGCGCGACGCGGTCGGCGCGCTTGGCGGAAGAGATCGGCCTTCCGCACGACCGAATTATTTTGTCGGCCAAGCTGTCCCACGTTCAAGATCTGGTGGACTGCTATCGCCGGCTCGGGCCGGCCTCGGATTATCCGCTGCACCTCGGACTCACCGAGGCCGGCATGGGCACCAAGGGCGTGGTCGTGAGTTCCGCTGCCCTAGCTATTCTGCTCCAAGAGGGAATCGGCGACACGATTCGCGTCTCCTTGACCCCTAGGCCCGGCGGCGACAGGTGCGAGGAAGTGCGTGTTGCCCAGCAGGTCCTCCAGTCGCTGGGCATCCGAACCTTTCTGCCGGAGGTGACGGCCTGTCCTGGATGCGGGCGGACGACGAGCACCTTTTTTCAGGAGATGGCCGAGGAGATCCAGCGATATCTCCGAGCACAAATACCGGTGTGGCGGGAGAGTCACCCCGGCGTCGAGACGCTCCGGGTGGCCGTGATGGGCTGTGTCGTCAACGGGCCGGGTGAGTCCAAGCATGCGGACATAGGCATATCTCTCCCAGGGACCTCTGAACAGCCCAAAGCGCCGGTGTATGTGGATGGCGAACTCAGCGTGACGCTCAAAGGGGATCGCATCGTCGAGGAGTTTATTGACATTCTCAACGATTATGTGGCCCGCCGCTATTCAGCACCCGTCGCCGCAAAGAGATAGCGCCCGGCGTGTGGAACGCTGGGGAAAACGTGCTGCTTGTGCACACGCTATCAACCGTGCCGCCCGTGCTAGATGGCCATCACCCTGGGGTATCCGGCCTTTTCCACCCGTGTGGATCTCTGCCATGTTGAAGCCAGCCTTTTCTACATCGCCGGCCGTGCCGGGGCAGTGTCGGCAATGTTCAACATTGGTGTGGACAGCCGATGTTGAAGTGTTGTCGGAATGCGGATAACCGCAGCTGCTGCCGCAAGTCAGAGCGGACATCTTTGCTACTGCCTCACCGCCGAAGGCGAGCTGCCTCGGGGTAAATCGTAGATGAACGGTTCCTTACTCAAGGCGTTGGAGTTGTTCGAGGGTGCCCGTCGGGTGCTGGTGCTCACCGGTGCGGGGATGTCGGCGGAGTCTGGCGTGCCCACGTTCCGTGATGCCCAGACGGGCCTTTGGGCGCGTTACGATCCCCGGGAACTGGCTACCCCGGAGGCTTACCGGCGCAACCCGTCGCGCGTTTTTGGCTGGTATGCGAGCCGGTTGATGGCTGTTCGGCGGGTATCCCCTCACGTCGGTTATGATGCCCTCGCTCGGCTCGGGGAGATGTACCCAGGTGCGCTCACCGTCGTAACCCAGAATGTAGATGGGTTGCACACACGCGCGGGAACCCGCGACGTGATCGAGTTGCACGGGTCGCTGGAAGCGTTTCGCTGTAGCGGGTGCCGCGATCCCTATCCCGCTGCGGGGGTCGTGCAGCTTGTGGAAGGGGGTGGAGAGATCGCACCCCAACCCCCTGAGTGCAGCAAATGCGGTAACTTTATACGACCCGGGGTAGTGTGGTTTGGTGAAATGCTGCCGGAAGGCGTAATGGAGCGGGCGTGGCAGGCGGCGCGAGAGGCCGACGTGGCCCTCGTAATAGGAACGTCATCTATGGTGTATCCGGCGGCGGAACTGCCGGCTATCGTGGTAGGCCGTGGCGGTCGCGTGATTGAGATCAACCCTGAGGCGACGCCACTGAGCCCTAGTGCGGATTTGTATTGGCAGGCGGCGGCTGGCGAAGCGCTTCCGGGGCTCGTGGAAGCACTGCAGCGGCGGGCGAGATCGCGTAAGGACGGAACGTAAGGATGGAAAGACGGAAGGAAGGGATGATGGTCGTTGAGCAGGGGTACCGCCTTACCGCCCTACCGCCTCGCCGCCGGGAGCGGGGAGGGGTAAAAGGGTGAAGTACGATCCGCGCTTTCGGCGCACAAAGATCATTGCCACGGTGGGTCCGGCGTCGGCGAGCGAATCGGTGCTCGAAGAGATGATGGCCGCCGGCGTCAACATGCTGCGCATCAACAGCTCTCACGGCACGCCCGAATGGCGTGCTGAGATGATGGATCGCATCCGGGAGGTTCGGGAAAGAGTCAGTCAGTCCGTTGCGATCCTCCTCGACCTTCAGGGGCCGCGCATTCGCGTCGGTGAGTTATCGGAGCCGCGGGAGCTCGTCGAAGGGACAGAAGTCGTGTTTGCGCCGGAGGCGGATGCGTCCGGAGCAGACATTCCCACCACTTACGAGCTTTTGGCGGATGACGTCAGGCCGGGTGACCGGATTCTCCTCGACGACGGGTTGCTCGAGGTACAGGCTGTGGAGGTGAAGGGACGAAAAGTCGTTGGGCGTGTCATCCACGGCGGAGAGTTGAAGAGCAGCAAGGGGATGAACCTTCCCGGCGTGCGGGTGAGCGCTCCTGCGGTGACCGAAAAGGACCGGTCTGATCTCGATCTTGCCACGTCCCATGGGGCCGACTTCGTGGGATTGTCGTTTGTGCGCGGGCACAACGACGTTCAGACGCTACGGAAACTGCTTCCAGGGGACACGCGCATCATCTCCAAGATCGAGAAGGCGACGGCGCTCGACGATCTCTACCGGATCATCGAAGCTACGAACGGCGTCATGGTTGCCCGAGGCGACCTGGGAGTCGAGTTGCCGTTCGAGAAAGTCCCCCTCGCCCAGAAACGGGTGATCCGTCTCGCCAACCAGTTTGGCCGGCCGGTGATCACTGCGACGCAGATGCTAGAGTCGATGGTGGAGAAGCCACGCCCAACGCGCGCGGAAGCGTCCGATGTTGCGAACGCTGTTCTCGACGGCGCGGACGCGGTGATGTTGTCGGCGGAGACGGCCATCGGCGAGTATCCTGTGGAGGCCGTGAAAGCTATGGTGCGGATCATCGAGGAAACGGAAGCTGCCGACCTGGCGGACCGCTCGCCCCTGAGCCAGCGGGTGGACCGGCTGTTTGCCGATCACGGTCCGGATACATCTGACGCGATCGCAGCAGCCACGTGCGCTGCCGCAGAGATGTTGAACGCGCCGTTCATCGTGTGTCTCACCAAGAGCGGGTTTACGGCGCGGAAGATTGCCGCCTACCGTCCCACGGTACCCATCATCGGGCTGACCACGGAGGCTACAACGTATCGCCAACTCGCCCTCACGTGGGGTGTGCACGCGGCCCTGGTGCCGTCTCTTCCCACGTACGACGAGATGTGGCGTGTCGCGAGAGAGTACTTGCTGTCACGGGAGTACGTGGGTGAGGGCGCTTGTGTTGTGGTGACGGCGGGGGTGCCGTTTGACGTTTCGGGCACCACCAATCTGCTCAAAGTCGAAGTGGTGTGATGCGTGTTGTGGTGTTGGGTTCGGGGACTTCGATGGGCGTTCCGGTACTCGGTTGCTCGTGCAAAGTGTGTACTTCCTCCGATCCGAGAGACAAACGGACCCGTGTGGCGGCGGTGATCGACGGAGGTGATGGAGGGCGGATTCTCATTGATACGCCACCCGAGCTGAGACTCCAGCTGCTGTCCGCCGACGTGGGAACAGTGGACGCCGTGCTGTTCACTCACGACCACGCTGACCACGTGCACGGCATCGACGATCTACGTGCGATATCTCAACGCAACGGAGAGTTGCCGTTGTACGGGCCACAGGACACTCTGGATCGCATCGTACGTCGATTCGATTACATATTCGATCCGGCGGTGGTGGCACCAGAGGGGACGTACAAACCGGATCTCAGCCCCTCGCCGTTGAAGCCCGGAGAACCGGTAAAGATCGCCGGCATCGACGTATTGCCGATCGAGCTTTCGCACGGAGTGATGACGGTGTTTGGTTACCGCTTTGGTCCGTTCGCCTATCTCACGGACGTCAAGTCGGTACCGGACGACGCGTTGGCGTCGCTCAGCGGGGTGCGAGTGCTGGTTATCAACGCCTTGTTCGACCGGCCCCACCCCACGCATTTGTCGATTCCGGAGGCCGTGGCGCTCGCGGAGAGGTTAGGGGCCGAGCAAACTTATCTCACGCACCTCACCCACCGGTACAGCCATCAGGATCTTTCCGACCGGCTTCCGGAGGGCGTCGAGCCAGCGTACGATGGTCTCACGCTTACCTTCTGAGCTGTTGTGGGGAGCCACCGATTTTTTTTGACTGGATCGTATTACCCTAAAGCGTTCACCCGGCGCAAGGCCGCGGAGAAGGGGGATATATGAGTGATCATCGCAGTGACCAGCCTGTCGTGATTGTGGAACGATCCGAGGGCGGACTGGGCGGGTTTCTGCTGGGCCTGGCGGTCGGAGCAGGAATTGCGTTGCTCTGGGCGCCGAAAACCGGCGAGGAAACGCGCCGCCAGTTGAAGAACACTGGCCGCCGCCTCCGGACCGCCGCGTCCGAGAAGGCCGAGGACATCCAGGAAGCGCTCAGCGGAGGCTACGAGCGCACTCGGGACCGAATCGATGAGGGGCTGGATAGCGCCCGGCAGACGCTCGACGAGAAACGCGAGAGCGCGCATGATGCGTTCGATGCTGGAAAATCGGCTGTCAAATCGGCTCGATCGGAACTCGAGCGACGCTTGTCAGAATCCAAAGCCGCCCGGGCCGCTGCCGGAGCCGGCGGCAACCGGGAATCGGCGCACGAAGACGACTGAGGTCATCGATCTCCGAAGCGACACCGTAACGGTGCCGTCCGAGGCGATGCGCTCCGCCATAGCGGAGGCTGAGGTGGGCGATGACGTGTTGGACGGGGATCCCACTACTGGAAAGCTCGAAGCCCGCGTAGCGCACCTGCTCGGTCATGAGGCAGCCCTGTTCTTTCCCTCGGGAACACAGGCGAATCAGGTAGCTCTCGGCCTTCTCACCGACCCAGGCACCGAGGTTGTGATCGAGGACCAGGCCCACATGGTCCACTATGAGGAAGCCGGCGCTGCCGCCCTATGGGGTGTCCAGCTCCGCACCGTCGCGTCTCCAGACGGGGTTCTCACACCTGACTTGATTGCCGATGCGATCCGAGACGGAGATCCCTTCTTTCCCTCGACGACCGCTATAGTCATTGAGAACACACACAACTACCACGGTGGCAAGATCACCGATCTCGCCGTGATGGAGGCGGTCCGCGACTTGGCGCGGGCCCGCGGCTTGGCGCTCCACATCGACGGCGCGCGCCTGTGGAATGCGGCCGTAGCCCTGGGCGAGCCGCCAGGTACACTCGCCCGATTCGGCACGACGGTGATGGTCAGTTTTACCAAAGGGCTCGGGTGCCCGGTGGGAGCGTGTTTGGCGGGGCCGAAGACCTTGATCGAGCGAGGGGTTGAGCTGCGGCGGAGGCTGGGTGGTGCCATGCGGCAGTCGGGCATCCTTGCGGCCGCATGCCTGTTTGCACTCGATCGCAACATGGAGCGGTTGGCGGACGATCATGCCCGGGCGCGGCTGCTCGCCGACACTCTCCGCGACCACGCAGAGGTGACGCCCGTATTTCCAGACACCAATATCGTGATGCTCGACCTTCGTACGCTTCCGGCTCAGGAGGCAGCCAGGCTGCTTGCCCGCTCGGGCGTCCTGGTATCGGTGTTCGGTCCGCAGCGATTGCGGGTCGTCGCCCATCTCGGTGTGACGGAAGATGAGGTACGTTATGCGGCTGAAACGATCGCCCATGCGCTGGGATAAGGGGGACATGTGAGCGTAGTCATAGTTGGAGCCGGAGAAGTGGGGTACCACGTGGCCGAGCGGCTTTCGAATGAGGGTCGTCAGGTCGTCGTAGTGGATTTGAATGCCGATCGGCTCGACTACGTGCAAAGCCACCTGGACGTGGGCGTCATCGAGGGAAACGGGGCGAGTCCGGCGGTGTTGGAACGTGCCGACATCGCCCAGGCCACGTTATTTATCGCCGTGACGAGCGTCGATGAAGTGAATCTCGTGGGATGCACGGCTGCGCGAGGGAAACCGGGCATGGTGAAGGTGGCACGTGTGTCGAACCCGGATTTTTACACCGAAGTTGCCCGATTGCGTCCCGAACGGTTCTCCGTGGACGTGATGATCAACCCGGAAAGGGAGCTGGCCTTCGACACGCTCCAACTGTTGCAATCGACGGTTGCCACGGACATAGCGGCCTTTGCAGGGGGAAAGCTGCAGCTCATCAGTCTACAGGTGACCGAGGATGCGCCCATCACCAATCGTACTCTTGCCGATGTCACAGCAGAACTGGGGCGTCTTCCCCTCCTGACGGCGGCGATCGAGCGAGATGGGCAGACGCTGGTGCCGGACGGCTCGACGGTGGTGCGTGCCGGCGATCAAGTGTACGTCATTGCGACCATTGACGCCGTCAACAAGGCACTCGAGTTAACCGGACACCAGCACACCGAACTCACGCGCGTGATGATTGCTGGTGGCAGCGTGGAGGCCTTCTACCTAGCCCAGATGCTCCAGGAGCACAAAGTCCACGCCACTCTGCTCGTGCAAGACCGAGCCCGGGCACAGGAGTTGGCCGAGAAATTGCACAAGGCGCTCATCCTGGTTGGCGATGCCACCGATGTAGAACTCTTGGAGGTCGAGGGGGTCGGAGACATGGATGCCTTCGTGGCGCTCACGGACGAAGATCAAACCAACATACTGTCTTCCCTCGTAGCCAAACAGGCGGGCGCGAAACAGGTTGTGACTCTGGTGAACAAGCTGCAGTATGTTTCGCTGGCACGTCGAATCGGGCTGGACGCCGCCGTCAGTCCGCGTCTTTCGGCTGCGAACGCGATCCTGCGCCAGGTACGCCGCGGCAGCGTGACGCGCGTTGCAACGTTCAAGGACACCGACGCGGAGGCCATCTCCTTCACCGTCTCGCCGGAGTGCCCGGTGGCTGGGGTCCCGCTGAAGGATGCGGATTTTCCCGACGGAACTATCGTCGCCGCGATCGTTCGCGGGGAAACCGTGATTGTGCCGAGGGGGGACGATCAGATCGAGCCGGGTGACACCGCCATCGTCTTCGCTCTGCACGATGCGGTGGGTCCGGTGACAAAGCTATTTCCCAGTTGAGGCCCGCCGGTGCCGGTTGGGAGGCAGGAGTCGATGCCGTTGGCTGGTTCCCGCAGCATGACTATCTTGCAGTTGCCCCAGGTCCGGAGGGCGCGTGCCCGTGAACCGCGTCAGGACCGTGCAGGTAGCAGCGCTAAGCGATCGCCCGTGTCGCTTCGGGAAGCCTGGGGCGTTTATATTCTTCTCTCATGACATATACCGCACTCGCTCGTAAGTACCGACCTGCACGATTTCGTGATCTGATCGCTCAAGAGCATGTGGCGACAGGACTCGCCGGTGCGGTCGCGAAGAATCGCGTCGCACACGGCTACCTGCTGACCGGCCCGCGCGGGACCGGGAAGACCAGCGCCGCCCGCATTCTGGCGATGGCCCTGAACTGCGAACACCGGAAGCGGGACGACGGCGAGCCGTGCGGTGAGTGTGACTCGTGTCGGCGCATTTGGTCGGGTTCGGCCAATCTGGATGTGGTGGAAATCGATGCGGCGAGCAACCGCGGGGTGGATGATGCGCGGGAGCTTCGAGAGCGGGCAATGTATGCGGCCAGCGGACCTGATCGCTACAAGGTTTACATCATCGACGAAGCACACATGCTCACGCGGGAAGCGTGGAACGCCCTGCTCAAGATTCTGGAAGAGCCGCCCCCGCGTGTCGTCTTCGTATTCGCCACGACCGAGCCGCAGAAGATCATCAATAGCAGCACCGCGGTGCTCAGCCGCCTACAGCGGTTCGATTTCCGGCATATCGGTCCCAAGGCGATCGCCGCCAGGATCGGGGAAGTGGCCAAGGCCGAAGGGATATCCGTCGACGAGGATGCCCTGGCGCTGATCGCCAGAGTGGCCAAAGGTGCCATGAGAGACGCGCTATCCATCTTCGATCAGGCGGTGGTGTTCGGCGACGAGGCGGTGACCGCCGCGGGTGTGAGAGAGGCTCTGGGGCTCATCGACGACGAGCTGTACGCCGAACTCTTGAAGATCATGGCCGAGCGAAGGGTGGCAGACGTCTTTCCCTTTGTCGCGCTCCTGGTCGAGCGTGGGGCCGATCTGGGCGAGTTCGTGAACGGCATAGGCGAGGTCTTGAGGGCGATCCTGATACGCGTCGCCGGGGGTGAGCCGGAAGGGCTCACTGAGGGATTGCGGGAGGCCGTCGATCAGGCGGCCGGCGAGTTTTCCCAAGGCGACCTGCTGCGAATGCTCAAGCTCCTGCAAGAGGCCGAAACCTCTATCAGGCGCAGTCCCAATTCCCGCCTCTATGTGGAGACGTTGCTCCTCCAGTGGGCCCTGCTGGATCGCACCGTGGAGATCGCCCAGGTTCTCGCCGCCCTGAAGGGCCAAGGGACGTCGGCGTCGGCCGAGGGGCCCCAGCTACCTGAGCCACCCGTGCCGCCGAAGGCCAATCCAAGTGGGAGGGCCGGTCGCCGGTCGTCCCCGCAGGAGGTCCCTCGGCCCCGCCCTTCGGCTGCCACCGCATCGGCCAGCTCTCCGCCTCCCAAGGGAGGGCCCACCCTCGAGTGGCTCCTCTCCCAGTGGGACGCGTTTCTGGACAGCGTGGGCGAGAAGAATCCTCTCGTGCGGGAGTTGCTCTCCCAGGGGCGCCCGGTGGATGTGAGAGAGGGCGAAGTACGCTTGGCAGTGGACGGCGCCATGCCGCTGGAGGGACTGAATCGTAACAAGGCCGTTGTCCGCGAGGCTCTTGCGAACTTCCTCGGGGCCCCGACCGGCGTTACCTTCGGACCGCCTGAATCGGATACGGCCACCCCGCCGGCGGGGCCCAAGCGTCAGACGCCGGAAGCCGATCGGGAAGCAAGGATGCGGACCTACAGGGCCCAGGACCCGGCCCTCGATGCGGTGGCTGAGGCCCTCGACCTAGAGCTCACGGAGTAGCTTGCGGCGTATTTGCGGCCGCGGTAGCTTCCAAACCTGGTAACTCTAACAGTCGCACGGATATATGTCCGATTTCTCCCAACTTTTGCAACTCGGCCAGCAGATGCAGGGGCGGATCACGCAGATGCAGACCGAGTTGACGCAGCGCACCGTGACCGGATCGGCCGGGGGCGGTATGGTGACCGTCACCGCCGACGGCAAGGGCCATGTTCGCGGCGTAAGAATCGACCAAAGCATCGTCGAAGAAGGTGATGTGGAAATGATTGAGGACCTCGTGACAGCGGCTGTGGCAGATGCTCAGCGCCGGGCAGAAGAGATCTATCGCGACGAGTTGCGCAAGGTCACTGGGGGACTCCAGCTCCCGTTCCAGCTACCGCTCTAACCTAGTGTCTGCCATCGAGCAGCTGACGGTGGAGTTGGGTAAGCTCCCTGGCATCGGCCGGAAGACAGCGACCCGTCTCACATTTCACCTACTAAAACAGCCCCGTGGCGCGGTGGAATCACTCGCTCGAGCCATCCAGGCCATAGTGGATCGTATTGCTCCATGCTCGACCTGCGGGAACTTCAGTGAAGCGGATCCTTGCTCGATTTGCAGCGACAGCAGGCGCGACCGCAGTATGCTCTGTGTGGTAGAGGAAGCGTCGGACATCGAGGCAATTGAACGGTCGGATGAGTACCGGGGGCTGTATCATGTGCTGGGTGGCCACTTGTCGCCGCTGGATGGTATTGGGCCCGAGGACCTCCGCATCGACGACCTTCGTCGCCGGGTGGAGAACGGTTCGGGGCTGCGGGAAGTCATCGTGGCGACCAACCCATCGATGGAGGGGGAGGTCACTGCCACGTATTTGAGGGGTGTGCTGGCACCACTGGGGTTGCGGGTTACCCGCATTGCCAGGGGACTGCCTGTTGGGGGCGATCTGGAGTACGCCGATCGATCGACCATTGCGCAGGCGTTGGTAGCCCGACGAGAGATGACGGAATAATGAGGTCGAAGCTCAAAGCTCTGCTGGTGACGTTCGGCCTGGGAGCAGTAGCGGGTGGGATGTTGGCCCAGCAGTCCATGGGGCGGCACCGCCAGGATTTGTTCAGTGGGCGCTCGCTGCGGCGGCTGTCTGCGTTGGGCTACCTCAGCGGTCGCACGAGTGTTGAAACAGTGCAGTTGTTGCACGATTACTTGGCCTGGGAGGAGCATCCGATACTACGCAGGAGGGCCGGTGCGATCGTTCGGCGCATGGAGGCACAGCTTGGGTAACGTGGAATACCGATGACGGGTGCGGGCTCGTGGTCGCTCAGTGAGTCTGACTACCGGCGGATCTCCGGATATCTGACGGAGTTGCTGCGAGAGTCAGACGCACGGTGTGCAATGGTGGTCGACCGCACCGGCCAGCTTCTGGCTACCGTTGGAGAGGCGCTTTCGTTTGATCCGACCGTGTTCGCCTCGCTGACGGCAGCCGATTTCAGCGCCAACGATGAGTTGGCAAAGATGATCGGCGAGCCGGAATTCGCCTCGCTGTTCCACCAAGGGGAGAAGGAGTCGATGTACCTTGCGGATGTGGGGCGGCGACTCATTCTCGTTGTATTGTTCGACCAGCGCACGACGGTGGGGTTGGTGCGACTACGTGTCAAGCAAACGGTACAAGATCTGTCGCAGCTGCTCAGCGAAATGTTTGGCCGGCCGTTGCACGGGCAGTCAGAGTCGCAAGAGGGGGGATTGTTGGAGGGTGCGGAAGATGAAATTGATAAACTGTTCGACGACTAAGCGGGACAGCTCATCATGTCGATGATCAATTACGCGTCTCGGGAGATCAACTGTAAGCTGGTCTATTACGGTCCGGGTCTCGGTGGCAAGACGACCAATCTCGAGTATGTTTTCGCCAAGGTTGCACCGGAGAAGCGGGGGAAGATGGTTTCTCTTGCAACGGAGACCGAGCGAACGCTGTTTTTCGATTTCCTGCCGGTGGACCTCGGGACCATTAGAGGGTTCAAGACGAGGTTCCACATGTACACCGTCCCCGGGCAGGTGTACTACAACGCATCACGGAAGTTGATCCTAAAAGGAGTCGATGGCTTGGTGTTCGTCGCGGATAGTCAGATGGACCGCATGGAGGCCAATGTCGAATCGATGCAGAATCTGTACGACAACATGGCGGAATACGGATACGATGTCACCAAAATCCCCTTTTTGATCCAGTACAACAAGCGGGATTTGCCCAACGCCGCCCCAATCTCCGAACTGCAGCAGCAGCTCAACCCCGGTTGGGAAGTGACCGAATCGGCGAAGCAGCGGGAAACTAAGGATTCTCTGAACGAAGGAGAATGGCTCATAACCCAAATAGACAGCACGTGGATCCAAAGGGCGCCATATGTCGAGTCGATTGCGGTCACTGGTGACGGGGTGTTCGAAACCCTCAAACACGTTGCGAAGCTGGTTCTCAAGGCTCTGAGCTGAGAAGTCGAGCATGATCTGGACGCTGGCCAACATATTAACGTTGTCGCGGATAGCGTTGACACCGGTCATCGCCCTTCTCCCGTTCATCAACGGCTACCTCCCCAAGCTCATGGCGTTCGTTGTGTTCTTGATCGCCGCCCTAAGTGACATTTTTGACGGCCGCTTGGCCCGTGAGCGCGATGAGGTGACGGACCTTGGCAAGCTACTCGACCCATTGGCGGACAAGTTGCTGCTGTTCGCGTGCCTGATTCCCATCTATTGGGTTACCAGGTATCCAATGAGCCAATACGAGATCCCCTGGTGGGGTAACCTGCCTTTGATCGTGGCGTTGCTGCTGGTGGGTCGAGAAATCGTGATGACCATATTCCGGCATGTTGCCAAGAGACACGGCGTGGTGATCGCGGCGGACACCGCCGGAAAAGCGAAGACGATCGTCCAGGACATCTTTCTGGGCGCTACCATCGGATGGTTCGCCTGGCGCGACATGCGGATCGAGTTTGGCTGGGAAACCGGGTGGTTAGCAGCGTACTGGGATCGCTTTCACGGCGCCACCGTCGCGGTAACACTCGGCGTGGCCATCATGCTCACTGTGATTTCGCTCTTCTCATACGTCTATCGGTATCGCAAGCTGTTTCAGAGTGCCTATCCTGCTCATCCGGGCTCGGGCGATGGAACTTGAACTCGTCACCATTGGTAACGAGCTCCTACTTGGCTTCACTCTCGACACCAACGCTGCAGAACTCGCGACCGCGCTCACCGCGGCCGGCGTTCACGTAGCCCGGGCCACTACCGTACCCGACGACGGCGACGCGATACGCGGCGCCGTAATGGACGGCTTGAATCGCACGGGTTTCGTCGTGACCACGGGCGGTCTGGGACCGACGCGCGACGATATCACCAAGAAGATCGTAGCAGACATCTTCCACGCTCCCCTCGAACTCGACACCGAATATCTGGAAAAACTGCGCCAGCGCTTCGCCCGCCTGGGACACAGTCCCATGTCCGAAAAAAACCGTACCCAAGCTGAGGTGCCCCGGGGAGCCGTAACCATGAAAAACCGATGGGGTACGGCCCCCGGCTTGTGGCTGGAGGGCGAGCCGGGAATCGCCGTGATGTTGCCCGGCGTACCGCAGGAGATGCGGGGCCTGCTCCATGGTGAGCTGCTACCGCGCCTGAAAGAACTGATGGGTGCCGGGTCGCAACGCACCACCCGTTCTCGGATGCTGCGGACAACCGGCATCGCAGAATCCGCTCTCGCCGACCTCCTGGAGGGGGTGGAGAATCGACTAGCTCCGGCAACGTTGGCGTACCTACCCGGTCCGCATGGGGTGGACCTGCGCCTCACCGTCTGGAATGCGAACGCCTCTGAGGTAGACGGGTGGCTGGAAGAAGCGGTTGCCCTCGTCCGGCCGCTTCTGGGGAAACAGTACTACGCGGAGGGAGACAAGGACCTGGCGGCTGTGGTCCTCGACGCCCTGGCAGAGAGCAGCCATCGGTTGGCCGTAGCGGAATCGTGCACCGGCGGTCTCATAGGGGAGCGTCTCACCGCGATTCCCGGCTCCTCCGCTGTCTTTGCGGGGGGTGTCGTGGCGTACGACGACAAGGTAAAGGAAAACGTCCTCGGGGTGCCGCGCCGACTGCTGGAGGAGAATGGTGCGGTGAGCGAACCGGTGGCGGAGGCGATGGCCCAAGGTGTCGCCAGGCGGCTGGGGTCGAGCGCGTCCCTGGCAATCACTGGCGTGGCCGGACCAACCGGAGGTACGCCGGAGAAGCCGGTGGGTACGGTGTGCATTGCCGCTGGCGCCGGCGAGGCACGGCGAGTCGTCACGCTCAGGTTGCCGGGGGACCGGATAGGGATCAGGCACCGCGGCGCTCAAGCGGCGCTCAACCTGGTTCGCGGCCTGCTTTCGTGAGGCTTCTCAGGAGAATTTGGGATTGGCAGAAGCTGGCCTGCCATTTTGACGGTAACGCTGGTATGGAGATTGCCCTGCCGCTATAGTACGACCGTCGCTCAATCGAGAAATCATACTAACGGTGTTACATGGTGGTGGGATGAATCCACGGAAGAAACGTTCCGGGCGAAAGAGTGCACCGAAAACGCCCTCCGTCGAGGAGAACGACTCGAGCGTCGGTGCAGCGGCCGAAGGAGAAGCCGAAGTCGAAGTCGAAGTCGCTGCGGTGGTTGATGCTGGTGAGGAGCTCCAGAGCAAGTTCGACGAATTACAAGATCGCTATCTTCGTATTGCTGCGGAGTACGAGAACTTCCGTAAGCGCACGGCCAGGGAGCGGGTGGAGATGTGGCAGCGCGCCCAGGCGGAGGTAGTATCGAACATTTTGGATGCCCTCGACGACTTCGAACGGGTGCTACAACTGGACTCTGCCAGCGCCAGCGCGGAGGACGTGATCAAGGGAGTGGAACTAGTGGAGCGCAAGCTGCTTCGCGAGCTGGAGAGTGCGGGGTTGGAGCGGGTGGGTCGTGTAGGTGAGGCGTTCGACCCGAAGCATCACGAGGCGATTGGCTCGCTTCCCGCCGAAACCGAGGAGGAGGACCACACCGTCGGGGCGATCCTGCAATCAGGTTATAAATTTGGCGGTGCCTTGATTCGCCCGGCTAGGGTACAGGTGTTGATGTGGCAAAATGAGGGGAGCCAGGGGCCCGGCTAATGGCGCCATCGAAGGATTACTATCGCGTACTCGGCGTCAGCCGGTCGGCGGGAAAGAGCGAGATCAAGAAAGCGTACCGCCAACTTGCCAAGCAGTACCATCCCGATGCCAATCCCGACGACAAGAGTTCCGCAGGGCGCTTCAAGGAGGTGTCGGAAGCATACTCCGTACTGAGCGACCCGGAGCAGCGCAAGAAATACGACCTGATGCGCAAGCTCGGGGCGTTCACGGGTGTGCGAGGTGGGGGTGGGCCGGGTGGCGGTCCCAAGTTCGAAGACTTCGGTTTCGGTGGGCTGGGGGGATTGGGCGGTCTCGGCGACATCTTTTCGTCCATATTCGGTCGCGGCAAGAGAGAGGTTTCTGTCGAGCCGATTGAAATGACTGTCGTGTTGCCGTTTCGTATCGCGGCACTCGGCGGGAAAATACCGGTGACTGTGTCTGTGTCAGAGGCGTGCCCCGTCTGCGGCGGAGGAGGTGCAGCCCCCGGGTCGAAGGTCTCGATGTGCGACGAGTGCAAGGGGCGTGGAACCGTGAGTTTCGGTCAGGGAGGTTTTGCGGTTAACCGTCCTTGTCCGCGGTGCCTGGGGCGCGGAACCGTGGCAAGCAAGTTATGCGGAAAGTGCGGGGGGGGCGGCGAAGTCGATGTCAACAAGCGCCTGATGGTGGCGGTTCCGCCCGGAACCGATTCCGGTGGCAAAGTCAGGCTGAAAGGGCAGGGGCAGCGGCATCCGACGGGTGGGAAGCCGGGAGATATCGTCGTCACGTTCGCGGTGGAGCCAGATCGCTTCTTCCGTCGTGAGGGAAGCGACTTGATTTGCACCGTGCCCATCAACGTTGTCGGGGCGGCACTCGGCACGAAGATTCGGGTGCGAACTATCGACGGTAAGCGCGTCGCCTTGCGCATCCCGCCAGGTACCCAGCCCGGCCGCAAGTTCCGCCTGAAGGGAATGGGCATCGAAAAGAACGGCAGGCGGGGAGATCAATTCGTCGAGATTGACGTGACCATTCCGGAGAAGCTCACGGAAAAGCAGGCGAAAGTCCTGAAGGATTTCGCGGAAGCTGCCGGGTTGAAGTACTAGCTTCCCTCCTCCCTAACTCCCACCCCCTATCCAATTCGCCGCACTGTCGCGTCGGAAACTCCCATTGCGTTGTATCGTGAACGTCGCGTAAGGACCCGGTCCCGACCACTGAATTACCTCTCCGTCGTTTCGTCCCAGCGTGTACACAATGAACGTTTCATCGGCCGGGACGCCGGCGATGATGTGAATGCGCCCCTGACGGTCGGTGGCGATATCCGTGAAGTACGCGGTTTCGGCCCAATACCACGGGATCCGCCAGCGTATGTGACCGAACTGATTGTAGAGTGTCATGTGTACGAGCGGCACCGCGTGAAGCACACCCCCGGCCACACCCGCCAAGAGGCTGGGCCGAGCGCCGGCTTCCACAAGAGCAAAGGTGGCGACGCTGTCTCCTTGCAGTGCGACGAGTCTGCCGTCTCTGGACTCCAGGATGATCCGGTCGTCCGGCAGCACGGCGAATTGGTGAGGTGTCGACGTGATCGTACTGACGTCGCGATACGCCTCGACCTTGCCATCCGGGGTGAGTACGGCAACGTGCGGACGGCCATCTACGACGTCGGAGACGTACCAGCGCCCGTTGAAGGCCTGGATGTGGAACGGGGCGTTCAACACGTCCCGCCCTATGGTGTCCACCGTATTGGTGCGAAGATCGTAGACGATGATTCCGCCCACGCCCTCGGTCGTCATGAGGAGCAGGCTGTCTCCCACGGCCTCCACAGCTCGCCCGTTGAGATAGATCAAGCCCAGGGATTTGGGCCGGCTGCCGCAGGCCCAGAGCAACGAAGCAGTCAACACGCAGACGACGAGTCGGTTCATGTTCGGGTTTCTCGGGTAAATGGATGTTTGAGCGTCCGGGAGCGGCGGACTATCCTTAGCGCTTGGCCCCAGGACGAAGTAGGTGATTCTAGTCGTTCACACCTCTTACCTTTCACGGCATGGTCGCACACAATCGCTGGACCTGTCATCTGGCTGAAGAATTCGGCCACGCCGACGTAACCGGGCAAGTGGAGGAATTGGTTCGGGATTCCGGTGTTCGAGACGGTGTGGCTGTCGTGGCACTGGTGGGCTCGACGGGGGCTGTCACGACGATTGAATACGAGAGCGGAGCGCTGTCGGATCTGAGGACAGCGCTCGACCGCATCGCGCCCGTCGACGCCCACTACGAGCACGACGCGAGGTGGGGAGACGGAAACGGATTCTCGCATGTCCGTTCCGCCTTGCTCAAGACCAGCATTTCCATTCCCGTCGTGGACGGCCGGTTGCAACTCGGGACGTGGCAGCAAATCATCGTCATCAATCTCGACAATCGGCCGCGGAGCCGGGAGGTGGTTGCGACGGTGATAGGTGAACGGCTGTCATCGTAACGCGGCCTCCAACTCCAACGCGGCGTCGGTCCCCGGATCCCGGTATTTGACGATGACCGGCGTGTAGAGATGGATTCCATCGCGTTTGGCGTTGTCGCTCTTCGCCGGGCGGCTGCCGGGCACGACCACCGCGCGCGGCGGCACCGTGAGCGGCGCGTCGCCAGTGCTACGGATTACGGTACCATGTACCAGGTCGTACAACGGTGTCGATTTGGTTAGAATCGTACCTGGAGCGAGGACCGCCTCGGTGCCCACGATGGTGGCTTCGTATACGCCGCAGTTGCCACCGATGAGGGCGCCGTCTTCGACGATCACCGGCATGGCGCCAACAGGCTCCAGCACGCCGCCGATCTGCACCCCGGCCGACAAGTGCACGTTCTTGCCGATTTGGGCGCACGACCCCACCAGGACGTGCGAATCGATCATGGTCCCCTCGTCCACATACGCGCCTACGTTTACAAACATCGGCGGCATACACACGACACCTGGACCGATGTACGCTCCATCACGGATGGACGAACCCCCCGGCACCACCCGTATCCGGTCGTTACGCGTCAGTTCACGCGGCGGCAGGGTGCTCTTGTCGAAAAACGGGAACTGTGGGTTGATGGAGTAGTCCTCGATCTGCCCGGCTCGAAACGCTACCAAGATGCCTTTCTTGACCCAGTCATTCACCACCCAGCCGTCTGCGGTGGGTTCTGCGGCACGCACCTCGCCCGCGCTGAGTTTCCGTCGCAGCTCGGCGACAACGTCTGCTGCCTCACCGGGTAGATCTGTCGTGGGAAGCGCGTAGAGTCTCTCGATCTCTCTCCGCAGTACTGCTGTACTCACGGTGCGGCCACCAGATCGAGTTTCATCAGTTCGAGATGCAGCTTTTTTCGGTTGGCCTCGGCCATGGGGACCAACGGCAGGCGATACTGCTCTTCGATCAGGCCCATCATTGCGAGAGCGGCCTTGACCGGAATGGGGTTGGTCTCGATGAAGTTGACGTTCATGAGCCCGAGTAGCTTGTAATGAAGTTCTCTGGCTTCCGTCATTTTGCCTTCGAGGGCTGAGCGGACCATCTCGCTCATCATCGCCGGGGCTTCGTTGGACACCACTGAGACCACCCCGTGCCCACCGAGGGCTATGATCGGCACAGCGAGGTTGTCCTCGCCGGACAGGATGGAAAATCCCGCAGGCGCGCCACGGATGATTTCCATGACCTGTGTGAGCGCTCCGGAAGCTTCCTTGGTGCCCACGATGTTGCCGTGCTCCGCCAGGCGCAGGGCTGTCTCGGCCGTCATGTTGGCGCTGGTGCGGCCTGGGACGTTGTACATCACGACCGGCGCCTCGACAGCGTCGGCCACCGTAGCGAAGTGCTGGTAGAGGCCTTCCTGCGTCGGCTTGTTGTAGTAGGGGACGACGATGAGGATGCCATCGACGCTCACTTGATCGATCTGTTTCGCCAGCGTCACCACGGCCGCCGTAGAGTTCCCTCCCGCTCCTGCCAGCACCCGAACCCGGTCGTTGCTCTGCTCTCGCACTATCTCGATAACTCGGATCCTCTCTGCCGTGCTCATGGTAACGCTTTCGCCGGTCGTTCCGCACGGTACGATGCCATCCACACCGCCCTCGATCTGCCGGTCGACCAGGGTGCGAAGCGCGGCTTCATCGAGAGATCCGTCCCGCTTGAACGGAGTGACGATGGCGGTGAAAGTTCCTCGCCAGCTTCGGATCATTGAGGCAGCACCTGTTCGAACAGCTCCGAGAATTCAAAGACACCGGTACGCTGCCGAATCCACTCGGCGGCGTAGAGGGCACCCCGGGCGAAGCCTTCGCGACTTCGTGCTGTATGCGTCAACTCGATGCTCTCCGCGGCGGCGTCGAATCCCACCTTGTGCTGACCGAAAGCTTCACCCGCTCTCACGCTCGCGACGTGCACGGCGCGTAGTGGAATCCGGCCTTCCGGGTTTCCGGAGAGTGATTGATCCTTGCGAGACATGGATGCGATGATCTTTTCCGCCAGACGCAGGCCGGTTCCGCTCGGCGTGTCGCGTTTGCCTCGATGATGGTGCTCCACGACATAAGGGTCGTACTCCTCGAAGCGGTCGAGGAATTTGGCGGCGTGTTCCACCAGTCGAAGTAGCGCTTGTGCACCGATGGAGAAGTTGGCTGCCCATACCAATCCTGTGTCCTGAGCTCGCACGATCTCCCGGACCTTGTTGATTTCGTCATACCACCCGGTGGTGCCCACGACCATTGGCAGGCCGGCTCGCGCGACGTCCTCGATGTTGCGTAACGCGGCCTCCGGGCGCGTGAAGTCGACGACTACATCTGCATCTGCAACGGCGTCCCGCAAGGCATCGCCGCCCGGGTTCGTTTGGCTGTCGAGACTTACCACGATTTCGTGGCCGGTCGCATGGGCCAGTCGCTCCACCTCGCGGCCCATGCGTCCAGAGCCGAGGAGCGCCAGCTTCACGAAATGGCCTTCACTTCGGTGGGGATGAAAATATCGCTGGGAGTGCTTTCGCCAAAGAGTTCACGGTGGAGCATCATGACTACCTCGTCTACGTCATCCTTCGACACCACAAAAGACGCGCTACTGTCCGAAGCGCCGTACGAAACCATAAGAAGCGGAATATGCTCGAGCACGCTAGCTGCGCGCGTGACAACTCCTGGTGTCCGGCCGATGTCCTCTCCTACGACTGATACGATAACGCAGTTTTCGGTGGGCGAAACCTCGAAGGTCTCGCCGAGTTCCTGAAGTAAGTGATCGAGCCGCTGGTTGACGTCCAGGGCCAGCACGACGCGACTGCCCGATGAAGCCATGAGGTGCGCCGATACCTCGTGGCGGTCCAACGCCTCGCCGACGGACCATGTCGTTCGGTGGATCGGTACAGGCTGGTGGGGTCGCAAGTTGACAACGATGATGTCTTCCTTGACGGCAATGGATTTTACCGCCACCCCGGCACTTTCGGGCGCCGCAAAAATCGTTGTGCCGCAGCCGTCAGGGTAGCGCGAATGCAAAATGCGAATACGGATGTTCTTCTCAACTGCCGGTTCGATGGTGCTTGGATGCAGCACCTTGGCTCCAAAGAACGACAACTCCGCCGCCTCGTCGAACGACAGTTGGCGGATGCTCATGACGTTCTCCACTCGAGAGTCGCCGCTGGTCAACATGCCACCCACGTCGGTCCAGATCTGGATCTCCGATGCATCGAGCGCCGCACCGAGAAGTGACGCCGTGTAATCCGACGCCTCGAAGCCAAGCGTAGTGGGGACTCCGTCGCGTGTGGCACCGATGAACCCCTCGATGAGGGGAATCCGCCCTTGCTCGACGAGGGGCAGGATGGTCGCTCGCGCTCGCGCGTTGAGTTCGGCGCGATCCGGCCGGGCCATGCGAAATCGGGAGTCGGTAATCATCACTGTGGCGGCATCTACCGGCGCGACATCCAGATCGGCATCTCGCGCCGCCGCGGCAAACAGCAGCGTCGAGAAGCGCTCGCCGTGGGCGATGATGGCGTCCTCCGTTCGAGGCGTGAGCTGGTGTAGCAGAGAGATTCCTTGCAGTAGTTGCCCGATGTCGTCCACGTATCGCGCCATGGCGTTCCAGGCGGACGCTTGTGCACGCTGCTCGATTCCGAGGTCGGCGAGGATGGCGCGATGGTGGCCGGCGAGTTCTTCGAGTTGCCCGCCGGCGGTTTCCGCTCCATCGGCGAGCGCCACCTCACACACTCGGAGGAGAGTTCTGGTCGTCGTGCCGATTGCCGATACCACCACCACGGGGCGCTGATCCCGGTGCTGCGCAACGATGTGGACGGCTCGCCGGATACAGTCAGCATCTTGCAGCGACGTGCCGCCGAACTTCATTACGATCACCGGTTGTCCCCCCGCCCACCACCTACGAGGCCTCTTGCCACTGCCAGCTCGGCGTTCAGAACGGAGCCGCCGGCCGCGCCGCGCAGTGTGTTGTGCCCTAGTACGGTCATCTTGAAATCGAGCACCGAGCAAGGTCGCAAGCCACCCACGAAGGTCGCCATCCCGTTTTCCCGCTCCACATCGAGCTTGGGCTGAGGGCGATCGGGTTCGTCCATTACGACGATCGGATGTGGAGGTGCGGACGGCAGACCTGCGGCTTGTGGCTCGCCGGAAAAAGCCTGGAGCACGTCTCGCACGTCACCGAGTGTCGCCGGAGCGCCGAGCTTGACCGCCACTGACTCGGTGTGCCCGTCGGTGACCGGGACTCGATTTACTTGCGCAGAAACCGTGATATCGGCGTGCTCGAGAGTCCCGTTCTCGAGCGTACCGAGAATTTTCTGCGTTTCCGCTTCCAGCTTCTCTTCTTCACCTGCGATGAACGGGATGACGTTGCCCGAGATGTCCAGCGCGGAGAGGCCAGGATAACCGGCTCCCGACACGGCCTGCATGGTGACGACGGATGCGAGCTTCACGCCGAACGCCCGATGCAACGGCGCCAGCGCCATCGCTAGAAAGGTGACTGAGCAATTGGCGTTCGTGACCAAGAAACCGGATGGAGGCAGCTGCCGGGATTCCCTCTGGCAGGCTATCAAGCTCAGGTGATCCGGGTTGATCTCGGGAATCACCAGCGGAACGTCAGAATCCATACGATGGTTACGCGCGTTGCTGAATACCGGTACGCCCGCGCGGGCCCAATCCAGCTCGACGTCACCGGCGACGCTGGCGCTCAAGGCGGAGAACGCGAGGTCGATACCGCTGTGAGGGGACATGTCGGCGATCACCATCGAGGTGACTCGGTCCGGGGCCTCATACGGCAGGAGCCAGCGACATGCCTCACGATACGTCCTTCCCGCCGACCGCTCTGACGCGGCCACACTGGCGATCTCGAACCAAGGATGGTTCTCCAGCAGCGCGACGAACCTCTGTCCCACCGCGCCGGTGGCTCCCAAGATGGCTACCTGCAACCGTCTCTCAGGCTTCACGCCTACGTCTCCAGCAGCCGTCTGACCACATCGCAGTATAGTTGTACCCCGTCTGACACTTGTTGCTTTCCAATCTTTTCATCATCTCCATGAGCATCGTGAATGGATCCCGGCCGCCGGCGTTGCCATGCAGGCTAATGCGGGTGGAGAGAGTAGCCAAGCCCTCCGGGATTGGGGGGTCCGGTCGGTCGATCTCTGTTCCACGGGCCGGCCATACCGAAAGAGCCCGGAATCGTTGGCGGGCTAGTTCTCCGGGCCCGAATTGCGGTGACGTACTTACCGCCGAGCACGCGGAGATCGCAGAGATTATTCTGGAAGCTCATGAACGAGGCGCCGGATGCCCATCGTGAAGTGTACGATACACCTCGATCACAGCCCCGATGATTTCGTCAGTAAGCTCATTCACCCCGTTCATCTCTGCGCCCTCGGCGGTCTCAGCGGTGAATAGACCCTAATATGGCGACCCGTACTTGTGACCCGCAGTACTAGTCGCTCACCCGATCACGATGCGGTTTCTGTGGTGCTTTCTGGGTCCCGCGGCGTTGGCGATCCAACTCGTCAATCCAACCACGATCGACGCCATGACCGCCGTCCCCAGGCCTTCCAGATGGAACGCCGGCATCAGGCGGGCGACCAGCATTACCATCGCGCCGTTGATGATGAGCAAGAAGATCCCGAGGCTCAGCAGCGTGATGGGGAGGGTGAGGACCACTATGAAGGGGCGTACAAAGGCGTTCACGATGCCGAGCAACAGCGCCGACAGGATCATGGAGGGCACGTCGTCGAAGCTCATGCGGCTGAGCATAACATCCGCCAGCCAGAGGCCGAGGGAGGTGATGAGTACTCGGGAGATGAATCCGCGCATATCGCGTTGCCCTGAATAGCGTATTCCCTGAACAATATCAAAACTACCCTTCAATGAAAACTACGCTCTTTTGAGAAAAACGTTTCACACGGCCGAGGAAGCAGAAACGGGCTGTGGGCGTTTGGCTGTGACAGGACCGGCACCGGCTCAACTCAGAAAGACGTCGAGAAAAGCCACGATGGCGGCGGCGGCTTTTTCCGCAGTGCCGGCTTTCGTGAAGAGGTGGTCGGCGTCAGGAATTGCGGCGAACCACTTCGGATGTTGCGCCGTGTCGAAAATCTTGTGGCCTTCCGAGATGGGAACGATGGTGTCCGGCGGCCCGTGTACCACCAGGAGGGGTCTGCCCAGTTCGGCTATGCGTTCCGTGCAGTGACGCTCCAGGTCGCTGAAGAACTCCCCGGAGATCTCGAAGGTGCGCCCGGCGATTGAAACCGCAACGCGGCCGTGCTCCAGCGCGGTGTCGATGTCCTGTTGCGTGAAGAGGTGTGCGATGTGTTCCGGCCCTGCAGGCGCCGCGACGGCGACCACGGCACGGGCGTTGGGAACGCCTGCAGCAGCGAGAAGGGTGGCCGCGCCTCCCAGGCTATGGCCCACCATCGCAGTGGGACCAAAGCCACGACGGTCCAGATAATCCGCCGCAGACACGATGTCTGCGATATTGGTAGTCACGTTGGTTTCCGCGAAATCTCCTTCGCTTTCACCCAAGCCGGTGAAGTCATAGCGCAGCACCGTGTAACCGCCGGCCTCAATGCCGGCGGCCAGCCGCCGAGTCACCTTGAAAGACTTCGAGCACGTGAAGCAGTGGGAGAGGAGCACGCCGCCTTTGGGCGTTCCGTCTGGGATTTGCAGATTCCCGGACAGCGTGCCCGAGGATCCTGGGAAGGTCACCTTTTCGTGGATGGGTGGCATGGAATAGTGGGAAGTGGGAGATATCCAATATCGAATATCCAATATTGAATCTTGAATATTCAACATTCCATATTCAATCTTAACTAAGGATTCCGCCGCCGAGCAACTTGCGGCCGTCGTACAGCACGCCTGATTGGCCCGGTGTGATGGCCCGGGCGGGCTCGTTCAACTCCAACTGGATCCTGCCGTTGCAGCTTCGGGTGATGCGAGCGGGAACCGGCCGCGAGCGGTAGCGTATCTGCAGCTCACAGCTGTCTCCGACGCTCAACGGATCGACGAGCCAGTTCACGTCCTCCAGTTCCGCGCTGTGTCCGTACAGCTCTTCAACCGTTCCGATCACCACCGCCCGTTCCGCCGGATCGATGCCCACCACGAACATCGGCTCCGAGTATCCTCCCGGCAATCCCTTGCGTTGGCCGATGGTGTAGCGTGCGTACCCGTCATGGTTTCCAACGACGTCACCGCCCGTGCTCAGAAATGGTCCCGGAGCCAGTGCGGGAGTCTCCGAGCCCAGGTGCCGTTCTAGGACCGCAGGATAGTCCCCGTCCGGCACAAAGCAGATGTCGACGGATTCTTTCTTGTCGGCGGTGACGAGTTCGAGCCGCCTGGCGACCGCGCGGGTTTCTTCCTTGGTTATGTCGCCTACCGGTGTAATCATGCGCTTCACTACCGCCCGGTCGATGCCCCACATGAAGTAAGTCTGGTCTTTGTTCGGATCGGCGCCGCGGTGCAGAACACCGTCCGTCGCTACGACGTAGTGTCCGGTGGCGATGTAGCTGCAGTCGAGCGCGTCAGCATGAGCGACGAGGTCGCGGAACTTGGTAAATGTGTTGCATCTCACGCAGGGAATCGGCGTGCGTCCCTGCGCGTATTCATTCACGAAATTGTCGATTACGTCTCGGCGAAAACGATCCTCGAAATTGAGAACGTAGTGGGGAATGCCGAGCTTGGCGGCCACGGCAGCGGCGTCCTGAATGGAATCCAAAGAGCAGCAAGGGCGGTCCGGGACCGTGTCACCGTAGCAAAACAGCTTCATGGTAGTACCGATGACATCGTACCCCGCTTCCACCAACAGCGCCGCCGCTACCGAAGAGTCGACGCCGCCTGACATGGCTACGAGGACTTTCTCACCCTTCATCGGTCCCCTCATCGCGCCAACGTCTCCGACAGGCTCCGCACCTTCTTCACGATGTCCGGCAGGATTTCCATCACCCGATCCACGTCTTCCGGCGTGTTCTGCTTGGAAAAGGAGAAGCGGACCATGCTCAAGGCGATCTCGCGGGGCAAGCCCATGGCGGTGAGCACGTGAGACGGCTCGGGCAAGCCGGTGCTGCAGGCGGAGCCCGCAGAGCACGCGACCCCCGCAAGGTCGCAGTGCATGAGGAATGCCTCCGAGTCGATGCCGGGAATGGCCACAGCGCTCACGTGTGGAGCCCGGTTGGCGTCGGCCCCGATGACCGTGGCGTTCGGGATAGCCTCCAGCAGTCGCCGCTCAAAATCGTCGCGCAGTGCGCCGACCTTGGACGCAGTTTCGTCGACTTCGCCGACGGCCAGCTCCACGGCCCGGCCCAGCCCCACGATCCCGGAAACATTTTCCGTCCCCGGTCGGATGCCGAACTGCTGGCTCCCGCCGTGAATGATCGCCTCCACTGCATTGCGGTCGCGTACGATGAGCGCACCAACCCCCTTTGGTGCGCCGATCTTGTGCCCGGAGATCGCCAGCAGCGTGCAAGGAAAGTCGTCGAACCTGCAGGAGACCTTGCCCACGGCCTGGACCGCATCGGTGTGGAACGACACTCCTGCGTCTTGGCAGCGCTCGGCGAGCGATCGGACATCCTGGATGATGCCGACCTCGTTGTTCACCCACATGGCGCTGAGTACCGCCAATCCTCGCTCCAGTGCCTCGTCCACCGCCGCGATATCCATCTGGCACCGAGCGTCGACGGGTAAGAAGAAGGCCTCGCCACCCATTTTCTCGACCGTCTTCGCAGCCGCGATGACCGCCTTGTGCTCGGCTGCACCGACTGCCACCCTCATCGGGCTGAGGCGGCTCTGCGCCGCGAGGGCCGCACCGATTACCGCAAGGTTATCGGCCTCGGTTCCGCCGGACGTGAAGATGACCTGACCCGGTTCGGCGTGGAGTGCGTCGGCGATCTGCCGTTTGGCTCGGTCGATCCCGGCCTGTGCCCGCTGTCCGAATCGGTGCGCAGAGCTGGGATTGCCGAACGCCTCGTCGGTGAGGTAAGGCATCATTGCCTCGAGTACCTCAGGCCTGACGGGCGTCGTGGCTGCGTTGTCGAGATATACTGCGGTGCTCATCGGTTACCCAAGTACCCTTTCGTCCTTCCGTCCTTCCGTCCTTCCGTCCTTCCGCCCTTCAAAACGTCGTCACCCCCATCGCGACGACGTCGTCGATTCGTACGGTCTCCAGCGTGTAAAACGGTTCGCCGTACTCGCACCTGATCAGGCTCCCGTAGTGGGCGTTTTGCACCCGGATCAGTTCGTACAGGTCTTGGCCGGTGGCGAACAGCTCTCCCGCCGCCTGGGCCCCGTCGAACTGGGAGCTGTAGCAGTGTATGGCTTTCATCTTGGTGTCAAACTCGGCCGACACGTCCACGACGAATGTGGATTTCACCGGATCTTCTCTGTACGCCTGTGCGTAGAGCACCTTGTCGGGGCGATGTGGCTCGCCGGAGGCATCGTACTTGGCGAGGCCCGCGAGGTAACACGCGTCCCTGCATAGTTCGGATGCGATGCGGTGGTCCGGATGGCGGCCGGCCGGGAAAGGAAGGATCACGGTTCGGGGACGCATCCGCCGTATGAGTTCCACAACCGCCCTGCGGCTCTCCTGCGTGTTGAAGATGCCGGCGTCGGGCATTCCCGCGTTGACGCGTTCGGCGACGCCCATCACCTTCGCCGCCTGCTCGGCTTCGCGGGCTCGGGTTTCGGCGTCTCCCAGAGTTGCCGTCTCGCCGGCTGTGAGGTCGACGATGCCGGTACGGTAGCCGGCTCGCTGCGCCTTGACCAGCGTCCCGGCGCAGGTGAGTTCCACGTCGTCCCGGTGGGCGGCGATGGCGAGAAGATCGATCGGCTTCATGGGGAAGGAAGGTAGACTGGATTCCGTCCCCCGTCTATTCGTATCGCAGCGCCTCCACCGGATCCAGCCGCGAGGCTCGTATGGCGGGGAAGAGTCCGAAGCCCACGCCGGTCAGAGCCGAGGTGCACAGTGCGGCAACGATCGCCCACAGTGGTACAACGGCGGGCAACGGGGTCACCGCCCGTGTGATGGCCGTCAGGGCGCCACCGATTATCATACCGATCGCTCCGCCGACCATCGTGAGCGTTGCCGCCTCGACGAGGAATTGCCACAGGATCTCATAACGTTTGGCGCCGAGGGCCATGCGCACGCCGATCTCGCGGGTCCGTTCCGTCACCGAGATCATCATGATCGCGACCACGCCCACGCCGCCGACGAGCAAACCGATGCTCGACAGTCCCATCATGACGAGGAAAAACATGCCCGTGATGTCCTGCCAAATCTCGAGGAGCTTGTCCTGGGTCACGAGGTCGAAGTTATTCGGCACGGCGGGTTTCAAACGCCGCATGCGGCGGAGCGCGCCCGTGACGTCGTCGATCGCGGTTTGGACGGTCACGTTGGCTGTGGGAGACAGTGCGAGCGACACGCTCGAGCCCCGCCAATGGGGGATGTGCTTGTCGAAGGTGTTGTGCGGTATGGTGACCTGTGGCCCATCATCCTCGCCGAACAAACTCGGAGCCGGTGTGTAGAGGCCGATCACGCGGTACGGGACCCCGGCGATCTTGATCCGCTTGCCAATCGGATCCCGGCGACCGAATAACTCATCCGCCAGTTTCTGATTGACAACCGCGACTAGGCTACCGGTTTCGGCTTCGACTCGCGTGAACGTACGTCCCGTAGAAATGTCGCCCCCACTGACCGAGAGCCACTCTGGGCCTTGCCCGGCCGTGGTCACGGATTCGAGATTCCGATTTTCAAACTCGATCCTGCTCCCTGCATATTCGCTGACCACCGCAAACTCGATACTGGCGAGTTGGGCGATGCGGTTGGCTTCGTCTACGGTTAACCGTGGTCTCCTTCTCCGCGCGAGCCGCTCCTCGTCGGACACATCGATAGCACCTTCGAAGCTCCGCACGAGGAAGAACGTCCGTGGTCCCAGTTGCTCGACCATATCGGTGACGCCGCGATTGATACCTGTGATGACCGAGGCGATGATCATGACGACCGCCACACCGATGGCGACGCCGAGTATCGTCAGCGCAGCGCGCCCCTTGCTCGCGCGAATCGAGTCGAGGGCGATGCCCACGCCTTCGAAGGCGTTCACGTTAATCGTGCCCCATCGCGTACACTGGATCCATCTTGGCCGCGCGATTGGCGGGATAGAGACCTGCACCGATACCGACACCGGCGCCCATGGCGACCGCGACGACCAGGGACCATGGTGCGACGCTCGCCGGCATCGGAGTGGCGGCTTCGATCAGCACGGCTATTGCTAACCCGGCGGCAATGCCCAACCCCGCGCCGATCACCGCCAACGCAGCCGACTCGATGAGGAACTGGCGCAAGATGTCGCTGCGGGTCGCGCCGAGGGCCTTGCGAATGCCGATCTCGGCGGTCCGCTCGGTCACGGACATGAGCATGATGTTCATGATCACGATCCCGCCGACGACCAGCGAGATGCCCACGAATCCGGGCAACGCGAGCGCGAGAAATCGGTTGATCTTGGCCCAGAACTCCAGAAACGCATCCCCGGTCTCGAGCACGAAATTGTTGTCTTGAGCAGGGCGTAGTCCTCGGCGACTGCGCATGACGGCTTCTGCCTCGATCATCGCCGCCCGCATCTCCGCCTCGGTATCCGCCTTGATCATGAGAATGCCCACCTCATTGCGCGGGGCCACGAACCGCTTGACCGGCGAAAGTGCCGGCGCAACGACGAACTTGTCGAGCGACTCGCCGAAGATGTTGCCGCGCGTTTCGGCGACACCGATTATCCGGTAAGGAATCGAGCGAATCTGGATGTCCCGACCGAGGGGATCGAGATCGCCAAACAGTCGGTCGGACAGCTCTTTGCCGATCACGGCTACCGCCCGTCCAGCAACCACCTCCTGCTGGGAGAACACTCGACCTTCTTCGATGCCCAAATTGCGCACCTCGAAATAATCTTCGGTGGCACCGACGATCGACACTCGCTGAACGGTGAGATCTCTGAACTCCACCTCTCCGCGGCCGTAGGATACCCACGACGACACCACCGGTATGGTTATTGCCGCCACCACCGCTTCCGCATCGGCGTAGCTAATCCCGGGGCGCCGGTTCCACTCTCTGCGCGTCTCACGCGTGGTCTCGCCCACGTCGAAGTTCGGGAACCGCCGCAGGTGGAATGTGTTGGCGCCCAGCTGCGTGGAGAACGCATCGAGCATGTATTTGTTCATCCCTTCCACCATGGTCACCACCGCGATCAGAAACATGACGCCGATAAATACGCCGACGATGGAGAAGCTGCTCTTGAGCTTCTGTGCCCAGATCATGCGAAGTGCGAGTCGGATGGCTTCGAAGAACGCCATGGTCAGGCTCTCGCGACGCTTGCTTCGATTACGGAGGAGGGATCGGTCACCGCTGATTGCCGCGGTTGTCGGCGCTCTCCGGCAGTGCACGCACCACCGCGCTATCGGCCAATGTCCGCACCGTCTGGTACGGACCCGACACGATGGAATCGCCTTTGACCAGGCCCGACAGCACTTCGAAGTGTTCCTCGCCCGTGATGCCCACCGTCACCGGGCGGAAACGCGCCACGCCGGCTTCGACCACGAACACGCCCTCGGTTTCGGTGGTGCTCGTATCGCGAGCCACGTTTTCGGTGGACATCGCATGGTGCTCACGAACCGTCAACGCGACGATCGGGATGCTCAGTACTCCGAAGCGTTGGTCGGTGATGATCTTCGCCGACGCAGACAAGTCCGGACGCACGTCCGGCGGCGGGTCGTCGAGAGTGATCTCGACGTCGTAATCCACCGCGCGGTCGGCGGGTACGCCGGTAGCGGCGCCCCGGCTGGCGCTTTGCGACACCCGGGTGACGCGCCCGGCAAAGGTGGTGTTCGGAAACGCGTCGATGGTGATCTCGGTCGAGTCCCCGTCGCTAAGGCGAACGACGTCGGTTTCGTCGACCAGCACGTTGACTTGAAATACCGAGAGGTCGCTCACGGTCATCAACAGTCCCGTTTCACGCGAAAACGTGCTGGCGAGGGCGACCTCGCCCTCTTCGACGGCTAAGCGGGTGATTTGGCCGTCCATCGGCGACAGGAGGGTCGTCTTCGAGAGCTGGTCGTTAGCCTCCCGCAGGCTGGCGGCGGCCTGCGCCACCTGGTGACCCTGGGATTCCGCTATGGCCGCTCCCACCGCGTACGTCGTCTCGGCGTTTTCCAGCTCTTCGGGAGTCACCAGATTGGAATCCCGGCTGTGCAGCTCCAGCGATCGATCGAGGGCACGTCTGGCCTGCTCCCGATTGGCGATGGCCTGGAGCTCGGATGCCCTGGCCGCCGAAAGAGCTGCCTCCGCG
>JADFIT010000240.1 GCA_022566515.1 Gemmatimonadota bacterium | reverse complement strand
ACCTCTTCAGCCACACGCCCCACTTGCCAGAAGGGGCACGCAAGGAACGGCGCGACCTGGTCACCCTCTTTCTACGTCAGACCGGGCACGGCGCGTTTCGTTGGACTCGTACTCGTGTTGGCCTGATTTTCCTGCTGGCCGCTCTGCTCACTGTCGCACTCCTGAGCGCGTTTTTTGGGAACCAAGTCAAGGCCCTTCTGCAGGTATGGCTGAGCGGTTAGCGAGAAGTAGCACACTCAAATTTTGAAATTCTTGTATCCCAGTGGAGCAGGAACAACCCGCCGTGTGGCCAATGATGATAAACCCTGTTGGCTCCAGTAGCGGAGCCGGGGCCCAGCCCGTCGGAGCCGCCGCCTTCTGAGCAGTGTAGCCTAGTTGTGCACCGCTGGAGGCTTGCGGCACGGTGCCGGCCGACCGGCCTCGTAGGGGGTTAGGTCCGGTCGGCGGTCATCACGTGAGATGAGTTCGGCGTACGGTCCGAGGGCTCGCTCGTACTCGTGGTGGTAGAAATCCGGCAACGCGCGGTGCCGACCTTCGTGGAACTCGCGGAATGCTTGGTCGGTGCGCAACTGATCCCGAAGCTTGCGGTAGATTCCGATTTCAGCCCGGGTTCGCATGGTTCGCGCCCAGTTCACCCGGCTAACCAGCCGATTCGGGGTGCTACGCCGCCGTCGTTGCAGCATCTCCGGCGAGGACGAGAACCTCAGGAGGTCGATGAACTTTTCGTAGAACGTGACCGGATCGTAGTGCTTAAGCGTGGTGACGAGATATGGCGCGTAGTAAAACCCGAACGGCATCGCGTCCAAGATTCGTCGGTTCCGGAGATACTCCGCATGCAGCGGTGTGCCTCCAAAAGGAACCGGAATGTTCAGCGTGGGCCACACGAACGGAGTCCGCAGCATGAACTGCTGGGTCAACTCGACCGGCTCATTCCCCCGATCGGAGTCCAAGCCGAAAATGAAGTTCGCCTGGAGATAGGGAATGTGTTCCGAAAGCTGGCGGAAGTGCTCGGCGACTCGCACGACTTTCTTCAATCCCACCTCCCGCCCCACACCCGCTTTGTTGGCGTAATCGATCCACGACTCAACTCCGGGCGCGATACCGACGCAGTTCGTCGCGTGTAACCGTCCCATCCGGTTGCCCCGGAGGATGGAAAGCGAACTCTCTATGACATACGGCGGACGTGCCGTCGGTGGAAGACCCTCCATCACTTCGAGGACTTGATCGAACTTGACCCCGAAGTTGGGGTCGTGGAAGCCGACCATGATACCCGGCAGATGCTCGCCGACATACCGGAGATCGGTAGTGAGGCGATCGAGTGAAAGCAGCCGGAAGGGATTGCTCCAATCGACACAGAAATTGCACGTGTATGGACACCCGACACTGGCCAGTATTGGAACGGTGCTCGTGAAATTGCGCCACCGTTTCAAGAAGAAGGCCGCCGTGCGAATTTCCGGCATGCGTTCTTCCACGGTCGGGAGATCATCAAACGCCGTTGCGCTGGAGATGACCGATCCCGGATCGACCGCACCAGCAACGATATCGCGAATCAGCTCCTCGTTACAGTCCCGAACAACGATGTCGAAGAATCTGAGGCAGTCGGTGGGGAACGATTTGGCGTGAGGGCCGCCGATGACGGCCCTCGTGCCGGCGCGCCGGTAGAGTTTGGCCAGCGCGTAGGCGAGGGGACTGGCTTGCGTGTAGCTGCAGATGAATACGACGTCGAGATCGGACGGAAGCCGGCGTCGGGGATTTCCTACCCCGTAGTACGTGGCGTAGAACGTCTCATGTCCCGCCCGACGGCACCAAACCGCTACCGCCTGTGGGGTCATGCTGGCAAACTGCTTCGTCATCACGAAGCGATAGACGGTACTCGCGAGGTGCCGCGACGGCAGCGATAGGATATCGAGGATGCCAACCCGCACGTATGTACCGCCCGCGCCAAGACGTCGTTCACACTAGCCCTCTGGACCGGGGAAGTCCAGCACACACGTGCGCCGTAGAGGGCCTTCCTCGCGGCGTTGCGGGAGACCGGCAACGTGCGCTTGGCCTGCGAGGTTGCTGGCCGAACAGGGGTTTCTCCACGACGTCGGCCATCCGGTGAGCGCTGCCACTGGCCGAGCCCGATGGAAACACCTAACTTAGCGAGCACGCGCACAGCGTAGATGGTCTGCAGACCGGCAACCCCAGGCACTTCTACCGTCGGGAGACTCCCAATGCCCATTCAAGACATCATCAGCGACTCCGTCGGCGCCTTCCTTCGCGGGATCGGCGAGTTCCTCCCCAACATCTTGGCGGCGATCGTCATCCTCATTGTCGGGTGGATCATCGCTAAGCTGTTCAAGGCGGCAGTTGGCCGAGGACTTAGGGTGATCCGATTTCCATCGCTGACCGCCAAGGCGGGAATTGACGATTTCCTCAAGACCGGCGGCGTGGAGAAGTCCACCACGGACCTGATCGCCGTACTAGTCTACTGGTTGGTGATGCTTATCGTGCTCGTTGCGGCGGTGAGCGCCTTGCAGCTCGAGGCCGCGTCAACGGTGCTCA
>JADFIT010000121.1:2035-10120 GCA_022566515.1 Gemmatimonadota bacterium | reverse complement strand
CCCTCACTCCCTCTCCCCTCATTCCCTGGAATTGAAGCGCCTACGGCGCTTCAATTCCTAAACAGTGTTTCTTCCCTATTAAACCACACCACACAGAACCACAGACTCGCCGCCGCCAGGGCGAAGAGCGACACGTAGGAAATCGCCAGGTGGACGGGATTGATCGTTCCAGCAATAACCTCCTTCGTTGCCAACGAGACGTTGAGGATCGGGATCATTGCGGTCTGTGCGTTCAGCTCAATACCCGGCAACAGTCCGAACGCCACCGGCAGAATGATCGCTATACTGAATGGGGTCAGAATGCTCTGCGCCTCTTTGAACGACTTGGCCTGAATCGCCAAGGCGAGAATCATGGCAGCGAAGAAGGCAGCGAGCGGGAGCAGCAACGTGGCGATCATGGCCACGACCTTCCAGTTGAGAATGTCCCATACAACATCCAGCGCTTCGGGTGGGATTTCCCCAACGGCAACGCGAACGCCTATGTACAATCCCAACATCGAGATCAGTGCGGACGCGATGCCGATGGCAGCAACTACCACGAATTTCCCCAACACGATCTCCAACCTGGTGGCCGGCGACGACAACAACGTCTCGAGTGTGCCCCGCTCCTTTTCGCCGGCAGACAGGTCGATGCCGGCGTACATGGCCCCGGTAAACATGAAGATGACGAACATGTACGGCAGGAATCCTCCTACGGTCTTCCCCAACACTTCCTGCATGGTCGAAATATCACGGGCTTCAATGGCAATCGCGTCGAAGAGGTTCGGATCCAAACTCAGCCGTCTGATGCGACCGTCCACGATCTCTTCGTCGTAACTATCTACCGCACCGCGCAGCCGCTGCTCCGCTACCTTGAACGAGCTGGAAGATCGATAGTACAGCACTATCGACGCCTGTTCATCAGCGCCAATCCGGTCCTGGAAATCCGGCGGAATGACGATCCCGGCGTCAAGGGAATCCTCCCGAATCAACGACTCAAAATCTGCCTCACGAACGTCCTCACGAATGACGAACTGCGAATCCGCCTGCAGCGTTTCGAAAAACCCGGGGGCATAACCGGCG
The DNA here is from genome assembly GCA_022566515.1 of Gemmatimonadota bacterium. Lineage (GTDB taxonomy): Bacteria > Gemmatimonadota > Gemmatimonadetes > Gemmatimonadales > GWC2-71-9 > B3T1B10. The sequence goes on along the minus strand of JADFIT010000121.1, from coordinate 9,058 downwards.
CCCACAACGGCAAGGTCGATCTGTTCCTCGTCGGCCTTGCGCTCCTGCCACTGTACCACCTTGATCATGATGATTATCAACAAAGGAATAGCCAGCAACGGCACCACGATCATCATCAAGATCGTCCGCTTGTCGCGAAGGACGTCGGTGAATTCCTTCTTGGCGATCGTAATCGTGCGATTCATGCCGCCTCCCCGACCATGTGAATGAACTCGTCCTCGTAGCTCGCATGCGTCATCTGACCCTCGAACTCCTCCTTGGTGCCGCAGAAGTACATCCTTCCGCGGTGCAGGATGCCGATGTCGTCACACAGCAGCTTCACCTCACCCATGATGTGAGTGCAAAACAGCACCGTCTTCCCCTCGTCCCTGCACTGCCGAATGAGGTTGACTATGCCGCGTGAGGTCATCACGTCCAGGCCCGCCGTCGGCTCGTCGAATACGATGACATCCGGATCGTGGATGATGGTTCTCGCAATCGATACTTTCTGACGCATACCGCTGCTGAAGCGCGCGATCCGCCGGTTGGCGAACTCCTCGATGCCCAGCGTGGCGAACAGCATCCGCCGCCGCTCCTCGAATCGATCGGGATCCATGAGATGGAGATCGGCATGGTACCGCACCATCTCGGTGGCCGTGAGCCGGTCGTACAGGCCCGTGTTGCCCGTGAGGAAACCGATACGGTCCCGCACCCCCTGGGGATCGGTCGCCGTGTCCGCACCCGCTACGATGATCGTACCTGAAGTGGGCTTGAGCATCGTGGCAATCAGGCGTAGAGCCGTCGTCTTGCCTGCGCCGTTCGGACCCAGCAATCCGAACACGCGGCCTGGTTTGCATTCAAAGCTCACATCGTCCACGGCAGTGAGCGTCTTGCCGGTCGGCGCGCCGGCACCAAGCTCCTTGCGGATCTTCCGGGTGATCTTGAATTCCTTACGGAGGTTGCGGACTTGGATCATGGATCTTCCTCACTCTTCCCCCCTACTCTTCCCCCCCCCGGGGAGGTGGGAGGTGGGAGGTGGACGGTATTAAGGAAACCGTAGGAACGGGCGGAATATCGGGCCTGGCCCCGGCGCGAACAAGCCAAGAGGCCCAAAAAGGCGGAAAGACGGAAGGACGGTACCGCCTTACCGCCTTGGGAAACGGCGTGCCGACCGGGTCGTGGTAGATTCCCGCTCTCCCCGTTAGAGCAACCCCACCTGGCAGCGGGGCGTTCGACACGCCGTTTTTCGGTGAAGAGCTTCTTTACTGGCTGCAAGGATAGCAGAGCCCGGTCAACTGGCAGTCAATTGCCGGGAGATCTCCGCCAACAGGTTGGAGCACAGGGGCCTATTCCGTCCTTTCCGTCTTTCCGTCTTTCAGTCCTTCCATCCTTCTTCTTGCCCAATAGCGGTCCGAGAACCAGTTCCACGGCGTGAACTACTCGCTCCGGCTCGGCCCGCACGGCAAATTCGCCTTCGATCTCGACAACGGCTTCCCCCCCCCTCGCGAGCACCTCCAGACCGCCGAAGTTCCGGTACATCTCCCGACCGTCCTGCCCGTCGATGGCCACCATGAGGCTCACTGCGCTCACCACTCCGTCGGTCCGTCCGCCGAAACCGTCGCGCTCGAAGGTGTCCTGATAGTCCGCCGCGATGGCACCGCGCTCACCGCCGATGTCCTGTTCGGCACCGTCCCACGCGGCCACACCACCATCCACATAGGCGTCCACGATTTGGAGCTCTTGGTAAAGCAAGACCTGGGTGTGGAACCGCCCCTGCAGCTCACTGAGGAGTTCTCTCCGCGCCGTCGCGAATTTCCCCTCGTCCCGCTCACCCGTCACGGGATCGAAGAACCCTCCCATCTGCCGGATGATGGCGTCCCAGATTCGGCTGTACTCCGAGGCCGGCACCACCGAAAACCCTCCCTCGCGCAACTGCGCTTCCAGGATTCCGGCAATCCGCCGACCGGCCTGCTCGGACACAAAGACATCTTCGGGGGGCACTACGGGCGTCACCACGATAGTGGTGATCGCCCGTAAGACCGTGTCGCGGGAGACCACAAATGGGTCGTACTGCTCTTGTTGCTGCGCTACGAAAAAGCAGCCGGCCAACAGGACCACGCCGGGGAGGATGGTCCCAAGAGAAAACCAGGGTTTTGATGTCATCGACAACACGAACTCACTCGGTCTTGTGCTGACGCGATCCCTTCGCGATCACGAACCTCCCTCCGACGTGGGCACGTCGATTCCCCTCACATACCTATCGTACCACGCCAAGTACCGTTCGTACCGGTCTTTCTGGAAGGAGGGCCTCCGGATTCCATGATGCTCGCCGGGATACACGATGAGTTGGGTCTCACGACCCAGACGACGAAGGGCCTGGTAGAGTTGTTCGGAGTTGAGGATGGGGACATTCCAGTCCTTCTCGCCACCCATGATCAGCGTTGGTGTGACGATATTCTCGACATAGTTGAACGGCGATATACGTTCCCACAGCTCGCGGTTCTCCCACGGAAGCCCGAGTTCTGCCTCCCACTGGCGCTGGTAGTGGTCGTGCCCGTAGTTGGCCACGTAGAGCACTTCGCTCGCGCCGGTGATCGCCGCCTTGAACCGATCGGTCTTGGTGATCACGTAATTGGTGAGGATGCCACCGTAGGACCACCCACCCACCCCAAGGCGATCCGGATCGGCGATGCCTCGCTCGATCACGTGGTCCACTCCTGCCATGACGTCCTCGTAGTCCTTATTACCCCAGTCCTGCCAGATGGCCAACGAGAAATCCTGACCATATCCCGACGACCCACGGGGATTTGTTAAGACGACGGCATACCCCTGTGCTGCAAAAAGCTGCGCCTCGAAATTGAAGGCAAAGTCATACTGGGACACGGGCCCGCCGTGAATGCGCAGCAGCGTCGGGTACCGCCGACCGGGTTCGTAGTCGGGCGGGGTGAACAGGAATCCCTCGATCTGAGTGCCGTCCCGGCTCAGGAAATGGATGTTCTCGACCTCTCCCAGGCGAATGCTCCCCAGCAATGCGTCGTTGGTCTTCGTGAGACGGGTGAGTTCGCCGTCCTCGAGGAGAAAGACCTCGGTAGGCAGATGGGGCTCGCTGATGAGGGCGGCGAACTCGCCGTTCGGCCCCATCGCCACCGAACTCACCCGGCGGTGGCCGCCGATGGGCCGCGTGAGGTTGCGGCCGGACACGTCGATGCGCGCCAGGTGGCGCTCGCCGCTGTCCTGCAGACCGAAATAGATGGACCGGCCGTCGGCAGCAAAGCGCGGAGAGTTCACGTTGCGGTCGAGGGAGGTAGTCAACAGTTGGGGCGATCCACCGTCCACCGAAATCACGGCCAGATGCCGCGTGGCATACCAAATGATCTTCGGCTCCATGCCCGTCACGTAGGCGAGGAAGCGACCGTCTGGGCTCCACGCCGGCGAGTTGTCCGACCCGGGATTGGCGGTCACTCGCCGCAGCGACGCACCCTTGTCGGTGTTCTCGGCGGCGACAATCCAGATGTCACTGTTGTCGTTGGCGTCGGGGTTTTCCGTCCGGTTGGCCGTGAAGGCCACACGACGGCCGTCGGGGCTCCACGCCGGCTGCGACGCGCTGAACTCACCGGACGTGATCTGTCGGAGGCTCTCGTCGGCGAGGGTGTAGACGTACAGGTGACTGTGACGGTCGTCCACCAGATATCCCACGTTGTCGCGCTTGAACTGGAGTCGATCGATGACCCACGGCTCGGGCTCGTCGTCGTCTTCGTCTTCTATCGGTGGAGTCACGCAGGGTGAGGAGCAACCGAGACCCGTCCGGCGACCAGTCATAGCTCTGTACGCCTTGCGCGATGTCCGTGAGTTGCACCGCTTCGCCGCCCAGGCGGTTCAGGGTCCACACCTGGGTCTTGCCCTCGTTCCGCTCGGCGAGGAAGGACAGATACCGCCCATCCGGACTCCACCGCGGACGGCTGGCCGACGACCCGATCCCCGTCATGGGGACGCCCCCGCCCTCGCCCCCATCCGTGGAGATCATCCAAACGCGGGTCTCGGAGCGCCCTTTTTCGAAATCGGTCTTGCCCACCGTATACGCCACCCACTCCCCGTCGGGACTGATCTGGGGGTCACCCACGCGCTGGATCGCGAACATGTCGTCGATGGTGAGGGTTCGGAGGTCCTGGGCAGGGGCGGGGACGGGGGCGGCGCCGCTCGCAACGCCGATGAGGAGCAGTACCAACCAACTCGGTTTTTTCATCGAAGAACTCCACATGGTGGCAACAGAATCAGGAGGGAGTCGAGGCCTGCTCCCCGAGGGCCTTAGGCGGCTTGCCGGTCGAAAGCATCCGCTCCGTGAAGTCCATGCGCTCCTGGAGTTCGGTGTACTCCTCGCGAAGCATCCGGACCTCTTCGTGGAGGCCGTCCACTGCATCGGCGAGACGCTCCACGTCCTCACTCTTCGACCCCGCTTGCAGCTGCACCTTGGCACTCAATCGCATCTTCATGCCGACGAGGAAGATGATGCCGATGCTGGTGAGCACCATCAACGGCGCGATGGCCTCGACGATTTCTGGCGGCATTGTCTTTCCTCTCGTTCTTGGCGGGTCCGGACGGCGTGGGGGCGCATGACCCCACCCACCGTACGGTAATCGAATCCCCCCGAGTTTCGCCGAATCACGGCGTCTTCTTGGGATAGTCGATCTCGGCCCGGGTGGCCAGCTCGGTTCCCAAGCTGGCCCACGTATCAAAAGCAAACTCCAGCAGCGCCATGCCGCAGGTCGGCAGGTTATCAAGCGAGATCCTGGCCAAGCGGTTGACCATCTCCGTCAGTTCGGGATTGTGACCGAACAACATCACCCGCCCCACACTGTCGTCCGTCTCCCGAACCAGCCCGATCAAGCCAGCCACCCCGGCACCGTAAATCCGCTCATCGATCTCTATGTCATCGGGCGAAAAGCCCAGGGCCTCCCCAATGACTCGAGCCGTCGTCAGCGCCCTGTTGGCCGGGCTCGACAATATCACATCCGGCCGGTAGCCACGTTCGGCCAACCGATCCCCCATCATCGGCGCATCGTGCATGCCCCGCTTGTTCAGCGGACGGTCGCGATCCGCAAGCTCCGGATTCTTCCAACTGGATTTTGCGTGGCGGACGATGGTGAGATGCTTCATGGTGGCGCCCATGTGATTAGGTGGTGCAGGGAAAGCTGCACACGAAATCGCCGCCATGCCATGCAATGGCACGCCACCATGTGACGCGTCGCTTCCCCCCGGACCCCGAAACACCTACCCTGTGATGATGCGAGACACACCACTCCCCGGCGGCTCCGTCCTCACCGTGGCTGTGTTCTTCGAGGGGGGGCTCCTGGTCCTAGCCTGGGGTCTCGGGCACCTCCTGGGGGCGCCCGTGGGAGATCAGACCACCTTCACCCCCTCGGCCTTCGTGCTCGGGGCTGCCGCGACGGTCCCTCTCGTCGCCGGGCTGTACTGGATCCTCCACACGCCGTGGGGGGTTCTGGCCCGCCTCCGCGTCGTGATCGAGGACAAGGTGGTGCCCCTCTTCGCCAACTGCTCCGTCGCCGGGATTGCCGTCGTCTCTATCCTGGCAGGGGTGGGGGAGGAAGCGCTGTTTCGGGGCGTGCTCCAGACCTATTTCGCCGGTCACGTCGGGGTAGTGCCAGCGTTGCTCGTCACCAGCAGCCTGTTCGGGCTCCTCCACCCGGTGACCGCCGTGTACGCCGTCATGGCCGGCCTCATCGGCCTCTATCTCGGGGTTCTCGCGGTCTGGCACGACAATCTTCTCGTGCCTATGGTGGTGCACTCGTTGTACGACTTCGTCGCACTGACGTACCTGGTGCGCCACCACCGGCTCCAGCCAGATTCGGTCGTCGACGTCGCCGGTTAGGCCACGAATCAAATCCGCCGACAGTCGTTCTCGATCTCTCTCCGAGTTTTTCTTTCGTCGTTTATGATCTCATAGAAATCGTCGTAGTATTCGATGGTCTTCTCGAGCACCCTTTCATCGAGTTGGGGTTGCTCTCGGTATAAGGTTTGTATCGCGTCTCTGTGCTGGTTGAATAGCTGCAGCGCTCGCTGTAACAGCCCCTTCTCGACGCATCGACCCCGGAACAATCGTTGGCGAACATTTCTGATCGGGAATCCTTCTTGGACCGTCGAATAACGCGTGTTGATGACGCCAGACATGTCAAAATCGTAGGGCACCGAGAACACCGGACCCGCCATCGTGCCCAGTGCTTTCGCGTTGTGGCAACACTCGGTCTCGCCACGCGACGCTTTGAAGAACGCAAAGTCGGTGTTTCCAATCATGTATTGGAACACGCCCACCATGGTCAGATTGTCCTGTGCGAAAGCGTCGGGTGGCACGACCGGAATTTCCAGAATCTCCCAACCCGTCCTTGCCGCCAAGTCGTCCTTATGCTCGATGAGGAACGCATACCTCGTCAGGGGATCCTGTTCCTCATCGGTGTCGATGTACGTGATGAGCGCGAGACGTACCCGGAAACTCAACTCGGTGAACAGGTTGAAGGTACGATACACGAGGTACTCTTGAATCACGTATTGCCCGTACTCTTCGCGGCCGTTCTGACAATGCGTCACCAGCTTGATCCGATTCTGGCCCGCAAAGATCGTCCCGTCCACGTCGTTCTTGGGAAGGTCGAGTTGTATCGGTGGGAAGTTGCAGGTGCGCCGCAGCAAGCGGAAACGTCCTCGGGTGTTGAGCTTGAGATCGACCGACACCGCCGCACCCTCGGCGTCGCGGTACGTAATGACGGCCGGGAATTGCTCGGGATCCTGGTTGCGCTCCCGGAACACCTTCTTGAACGGCGCCTCGATGGTGAGCGTGAGCAGTTCGTGAGACGTGAACAGGGGGTTAGGTGGGGCCGGCGTGTGCTGGGCATGCGCAGCGGGGCCAGCCAACACGACCATGCTCCAAAAGAAGCAGGGGCTTCGTGTCAAGCAGACTGCTGGTGGCGGTCGGCGCCGCATGCGACCTCGTCGCACTGATCTTACACTCGTGCCCTACATGTGACGGCAGTCGTC
>JADFIT010000121.1:0-2025 GCA_022566515.1 Gemmatimonadota bacterium | reverse complement strand
CGGGGTTCTCGCGGTCTGGCACGACAATCTTCTCGTGCCTATGGTGGTGCACGCGTTGTACGACTTCGTCGCACTGACGTACTTGGTGCACCACCACCGGATCCAAATAGAGAATTTCGCGGTTCCAAAGACAACAGATTAACCCGAGCCCTAGATACGACGGCAGTCCCTGACAATTTTCCTCTGGACCTTCCTGTCGTCGTTGATGATCTCGTAGAAATCGTCGAGGTAATCAATGGTCTTTTTTCGCACCTTTTCGTCGAGCTGCTCTTGCTCCGTGTAGAGCGCGTACAAGGCATCTTTCTGTTCTTTGAACATCTGTATGGTCCGTGCCATCTGGTCCGGCGGTACGCAGTGACCGCGGTACAAGCGCTGCCGGACATTCCGAATCCCCAACGCTTCACTTACCTCGGAATAGCGGGTGTTGACGATGCCCGCCATGTCGAAATCATATGGAACGGAGAACACGGGGCCCGCCATCGAGCCGAGGGCCTTGGCGTTGTGGCAACACTCGGTCTCTCCGGGTGCTCCCTGGAACAGGGAAATGTCGGTGTTGCCGATCAAGAATTGGAACACCGACACCCCATTGAGATTGTCTTGATCGAAATAATCGGGCGTCAATACGGGAACCTTCAAGATCTCCCAGCCGGTCCGGGCAGCCAGATCGTCTTTGTGCTCGATCAGAAACGCATATTTCGTCAGCGGGTCCTTGTCCTCTTCGTTGTCGATGTAGGTAATGAGCGCCAGCCGCACACGGAAGCTCATGTCGCTGAAGAGGTTGTAAGCGCGATAGACGAGGTATTCTTGAAGGACGTATTGCTCGTACTGATCCCGCCCGCTCTGGCAGTGAGTCACGAGTTTGATCTTGTTCTGCCCCGCAAAGATCGTCCCGGCAACCGAATCCTTCTGGAGATCCAGCTGGATGGGTGGAAAGTTGCAGGTCCGCTTCCGGAGCCTGAACCGCCCCCGCGTATTGACCTTGAGATTGAGGGTCACCTGCTCGGCGCCGTCCTGATAGGTCAGAACCGCCGGGAACTGCTCCGACTCCTGACTCCGCTCTCTGAACACCTTCTTGAACGGCGCCTCGATCGTGAACTCGAGCACGTCGTGAGCCATGAACAGGGGGCTTGGAGGCTGCACTGGGTTCTGCTGGGCCTGCGCTGCGGGGCCGGCCAAGAGGGCGGCGCCGAGCGAGACGAAGGCGACGGAGCGGTTCATGTCCACCTCACGGGTTGGGTAACGGTCTCGGCCATACTTGGTGACGGGGTCGATCCCGACAATGGTGCACCACAACCAGCCCGCCGTCAATCGTCAAGTGACAGCCGGCTGCCACGCCCTCCGGGGCGATCAGTCCCGGCCTATCCCAAACGCCATCCACCCATATGTTTACGCGACCCGCTGAATAGGGAGCGGGGAGCGGGCCCGCCCCACACCGCTTAATGGGCAGCCGGTGCTCACTTTTCTTTGGGAGTTCTCTTGGCCCGATGAGCCTTACCATCCAGGCCCTCGTTGCCGTTGTGCCCATCCTGCTCGCCGGGGTCCTGTTGATAGCGTTTCGTGTGGCGGCGAGAGTGGCCATGCCGATCGTCTACGTAGCAGCGGTGGCACTGGCGTGGGGAGTGTGGCGCGTGGACCTCCGCCACATTGCTGCATCGACCGTGCAGGGGCTGTTCATCACGTTCGACCTCTTGTTTATCATCTTCGGCGCCATCCTGCTCCTCAAGACACTCGAACACTCAGGGGCCGTTGCTGCGATCAGGGCCAGCTTTCACGACATAAGCCAGGATCGCCGGGTGCAAGTCGTCATCATCGCGTGGCTCTTCGGCTCGTTCATCGAAGGCGCTGCCGGGTTTGGGACACCGGCGGCGGTGGCGGCACCGCTCATGGTCGCCATCGGCTTTCCTCCTCTCGCTGCCGTGATGCTCGGGATGATGATACAGAGTACCGCCGTCACGTTCGGCGCCGTAGGGACACCCATCCTCATCGGTGTCACCGACGGGCTTGCGAGCGCCGAGTTCTCAGCTC
>JADFIT010000120.1 GCA_022566515.1 Gemmatimonadota bacterium | reverse complement strand
ACCCAGCATCATGTATTGACCCGCATCGCACACATGCGAAAACCGATCCTTGCTCGGCCTGTCCTGAAACCGTTCCTCATTCGATACCTGCATCCGCCGGTAATGATACGCCCCCGCCATGCCCTTCCGCAAGACCTTGCACTTGGGACTGATCATGAAGCCAGGTACGCCGTCGATCATCCGCAAGAGCGAGGTGGCCACGGCTTCCCGTCGCAGAACAGGATCGTTGGACGGGGCTGCCATGACGGGAATGTCATGAGCATGTAAGATATTAGCTGGCGTCCGTTCATCGGTTTGAGCCCGCTCATCTCCTGACGGGTCGCCGTAGATTTCGAACTCGAACCCCCGGTACCTGTTCCGCAGGATCGGCCCCAAAACCTCGGCAAACTGCACCGCGCCCATGTCCTCGGTCACGAGCTCATCGATCCAGCGCCATTGCCCGGCCACTGTCGATTGCCCGAACACGGCGGCGGGCGTCAGGCCGAAGTCGATGCCAACATAAAGCGTCCGGCCGGGAATCGGCTCCAGGATTTCTTGCGAGCAATGAACGTGGTCGATGTACTCGGGATAGATCGGCTTGCCCTCTTGGACAAAGCCATATTCGTTGCAGTAATAAACTTTGATGTAATCACGGGTCTTGCCAGCGGCGCGGGTCTCGTAATAATCCGGCTCTAAGTTTTCCAGGTTCTCAGCATCGGGGTTTGTCCGCCATTTGCCTTCGACCTCAATAAGCCCCGGCGGCTGGGCGTAAAACTCCCAACCATCCGGCCTTTCTTCCTCGGCCAGCCTGTACCACCAATGATCATCATCTGGCGCGTTGGTATCGAGCAACACCCCGCGCCATGTGGGGCCGCCTTTCCGCATCGCAGGATAGCGGCCTACGCGGTCGCCGAGTATGTCGATAATGCCCTTGGGAACCTCGCGCGTCTCGTTCACCCACGCGCCGGTCAGTTCCAGCGAGAGGACTTTCTTGGCGTCATCGGGCCGGTCTAGTGCCCGGAACAGAACCTCGACGTCGAGGTCTTCGTGTTTGATATGATGGATCATGTTGCCGTGATGGAACGCCCCGAAAATATCCTCCGGAAACCAGTCCAGCCAGGTCTTGAGAGTGGTGTCGTTCAACTCTCGATAGGTGTTCCGCACCACCGCCCAGCGCGTCCGCCTAATGCCGTCCGGGCCTGGCTTCTGCTCTCGCGCGCGGCGCATGATCTCCCAGCACATGCCTGTTGATTTGCCCGAACCAACAGGCCCACGAATGCCGCGCACGAAAGCATTGGAGCGATGCAGGCGTGAAAGGGTGGGGCTCGCCTGGTAAATGACTTCGCGGGTCATTCTTCGTCGTGCAATTTCATAACAAACGTGACCGGCCCGGTGCCCGGGTAATTGGGCAACTCGCTCGCGTTCCCCATGTCAAAAACCGTCCGGGTCCTCAAGCTCCTGGTGCCGATACCCACCGCCTGCGATTCCGCTACTGTCTGATCGAACGTCCCGTCCCTGTTGTCGTCCAGGTACGCCGTGTACGAACCGTCCGCCAAATCAAACGTCAATCTCACAGTCTTCTTGGTGGACAGTGCCCGTGTACGGATGACCTCCAAATACCGCACGAGATCCCTCCCAGCCGATCTCACTTTCGTCTGCGGACTTACCCGCATGTAGGGCAGCGCGATCGTCATCATGATGCCCATGACCGTGATCACTGTCAGCAGCTCGATAAGGCTGAAACCGCGCCGTCCAGAGAGGCGGCGGCGCGGTTTCAGCCCTAGCGAGGAAGCAAGGTTCACGTGGTTCTCCTAGTACACAGGCCTGAAGGCCGTGTGGATGACGTTGCCCACCACTGGGGTACCTGGCGGCAGGTTCGTCGGATCCTCGAACCGCGTGTCAAAGCTCCAGTCACGCTTCGGGGGGCTGTAGGGCCGGCCGCTCCAGGTACCGACGGCGAGTTTTGCCTCGTGGACCGAAACCAAAGCTCCCACGTACTTGAGCGTCTTGCCCGACCAGTTCTCCAGGAAGCGCGGATAGTTCTCGATCCCACCCCCGTAAAAATCCTCGTAGCCACCCGGGCAGCCGACGTCCTCGTGGTCGCAGGGTGTGGCCGAGTGACCTGCCAAGATCGCAGCGTAGTACGTGGTACTCGCACCAACGGGCCTGACGATAACAGCGGCCTGGTGGTTTGCATCATTCCAATTGTTCGACAGAAGGCTGATCGCATCACCGACGAACGACGCCGGCTTCCAAATGCCTGTATTGTAGTCTCCCAGGACGTACATCGGGTGGCTTGTCGCGATGGTCAGCGCGTTGTCAAGCTGGGCCCCGTTCACCAGACGAACTGCCGGGAACACTCCATCACCCGAAGGGTCGTTCGCGTTATTCGTGTTTATGAACGTCACGTACAGGATATTGGTGGTTCGGTCGATTTTATCTTCCGTCCAGTCGAACAGCTCTTCCACGTCGATATTCAACACGTCGACATAGCGCTGGTCGCGGCTCTCCCAGAAACCTTCCCACGTGAAGCTGAAGATGTTATCGCACTGCACCTTATTCGGAACATTCTTGCCGGCAGCCCTGGTCACCTTCATCTTGACGCATAACTGACCCGCCTGACCGCCCTGGACACCGCCGCCGTTCCCGATGCCGCAACTGGCGTTACCCGCACCCCCACCCACACCGCAGTTCATGGGGTCGCCGTTGCCGCCCAGGGAAATCTCGATGTAGTAGTCCGCCTTCCAGGCATATTTGGCCTTGCGTTCCTGCTCACCATCGCCGGCCTCGCGCCGCACGATAAGCTCATAGGCACTGACGCCTGCCGGCAGCGGCATCGCCAGAGAGTCGACTCCGTAGGCGTCGGTCTGCAGCCGGTTGTCGAACTGGAGGCCGCTCTCGGCACGGAAAGCTGCAGGAGTTGGATGTGTACGGCTGTCGAAGAGCAGCTTTACGTCCGTGCCGCTGGCATTGGCGATCCACACGCCGTTATAGACGAGGTGCTGGTCCTTCCGGTCGTGGTAGACCTTGTTGGGCGTGGTGATCATGTCCTTGTACCACGCGTTGTTCGAGCTGAGATAGATGTTGCCGTTGGAGTGCACCCAGCCGGCAAAAGTCATATTCGGACCGTTGGTGGCCTCGAGATCCTTCTCGAAGAACACACCAAACTGGAAGACGGGGAACGCCTGCGCCTTGGCCGAAACGATCACCGCGCTGACGTTACCCATTGGGTCGGTCGCCTCGGAAGTAATCTCCAGCTTTTGCGTCAGTGAATAGAGCCCGGCAAACGGACCGTCCGTCACCGTCTCCACCTCGACGTCACCGATCTTCTCAGCGAGCATGCTGAAGGTGAACCCCTCCAGCTCGGGTGCCGTGATACTGTACAACTCCTCGTCGGAGAGGTAGCCGTCCTCCAGCGCGTCGGCCAGCTGAGCCATGATGGCATCCGCTCCGGCCTCCGCCGCATACGACACCCGCGACGTGCGATAGTCGAGGTTGGCCGACCGCGTAGCCATCGCGGCGCCGGTGTACGAGCTCAGCATGAGTACTGACATCAGCACCAGCACAAAGAGCGTCGCCTCTAGTGCAAATCCGTCTCGCTTCTTCATAACTACCTCACAAGCCCGCATCTCGAGCCGCTAAATAAGGACGGTGGGTTCCATCCCACCCTCGATCCAACTGGATCTCTCTGTTGAATTCGCAGCCGGAGGTGCCGAGGTGCTGCTTGAGATGTCATCTGTCTTGCCTCGGCAGCCCAGCCATCGCCGTCTCTACGGCGACCTGTGGCTTTGCGTCCCACGGTTACCCGTGGTTTGCTCTTTTCCAGCAAGCGAACTTCAATGGGCTTCATAGCCCACCTTCGCCAATCAACCGCAACCCGTGTGATTCGGGCATCCTTGCCTTCAATCTGCAACTCATGACACTCTAGGCAATGGTAAGACCCAGCAATTATTCCGTGATGTCCAGCCAATTTCCGACCTCTTCCCACCATTTGCCACTTAGTGTCACGATAGTTAACACTTCTCGTCGATTGTAATCTCGCAATTTGGACCCTTCCTGGCTGTGTCGGGGATCACCACAAACACTTGATCCCGATCACCGCTAAAGAGGTAAGGGAAAGGCGGGGTACGGTGTGGCTGCCGGACACTTGGCAGGCCCGGCGTCCACCACAGCTACCGGTGGCCATCGCAGGGTGTAAAGACTATTGACACCTAATACACCGGTCGGAAAGCCGTGTGGATGATATTGCCCACCACCGGGGTGCCGGGTGGCAGATTCTGTGGATTCTCAAACCTCACGTCGAAGCTCCAATCTCGCCGAGGCGGGCGGTAGGGGCGGCCGCTCCACGTTCCGACAGCGTGCTGGCTGATGTGGATGGAGACCAGGGCTCCTACGTACTTGAGCGTCCGGTTGGACCAACTCTCCAAGAACCGCGGGTAATTCTCTATCCCGCCGCCATAGAAGTCGGTGTAGCCACCGGGGCAACCCACGTCCTCGTGGTCGCAGGGGGTGGCAGAATGGCCGGCGAGAATGGCCCCATAAAACGTAGTATTCGACGCGTTGGGCCGGACGATCGTCGGATCTTCATGGTCGCGATCGTTCCAGCTATTCGACAGCAAGCTGATGGCGTCGCCCACGAACGAGGCCGGCTGCCATCCATCAGTGTTGTAGTCACCCTGAACGTAGAGGGGGCGATCGGTGGCTATCGTGATCGGGTTTCCGAGAGCCCGTCCGTTCACCAACCGCACGACGGGGAAAATCCCGTCGCCCGACGGATCCCGGCCCTGGGCAACGTTCACGAACGTCACGTAGAGAATGTTCGTAATCAAAGCTGGATCTGCCCCCGTCCACGCAAAGAGCTCACCAACGTCGATGTCGAGCACGTCCACATAGCGCCGTTCCCGGCTCTCCCAGAACGTTCCCCAGGAAAAATCGAAGATCTGCATGCATTGGGCCTGGCTCGGAGCGGACTTGGCGCCCGGCCGCTGTATCGTCATTCGCGCGCACAGCTCAGCCGTCGGGTTCCCCTGACCCGGGTTGAGGTCTTCCATATCAATGACGGCGTAGAAATCCGCCTTCCACGAAAACTTGGCCGCTCGCTCCAACTGGCCGTCACCGGGGTCGCGTGGGCGCAACAGCTCGTAGGCGTCGACGCCTTCTGGCATGGGCAACTTCAGCGAATCGACGTCGTAAGCGTCTGTCTTGAGTCGGTTGTCGAAATCGGTGTTGCTCCGAGCCCGAAACGCAACAGGGGATGGGTGTGTCCTGCTATCGAAGAGTAGCTTTACGTCCCGGCCGCCGGCATCGGCGATCCACACGCCGTTCTTGACGCTGTGGTTGTCTTTCCGGTCATGAAAGATTTTGTTGGGCGTGGTGATCATGTCCCTGTACCACGCGTTGTTCGAACTCAGATAAATATTGCCGTTGGAATGCACCCAGCCGGCAAATGTCATCGAAGGACCGTTGGTGGCCTCGAGGTCTTTCTCGAAGAACACACCGAACTGAAAGATAGGGAACGCTTGCGCCTTAGCCGCGACCACGACGGCGCTCGTGTTGCCAAAGGGATCCGTCGCTTCTGACGTGATTTCGATGTGCTGGGTGAGGGAATAGAGGCCGGCGAAAGGGCCGTCGGTGACGGTCTCGATCACCACTCCGCCGATCTTGCGCACGTTGGTCCGGGAAAAAGAAAACCCCTCCATTTCAGGAGGTTGAACGGACGCCAGCTCACCGTCTTCCAGGAGGCCGTCTTCCAATGCATCCGCCAGTTGCGCCAGAATGGCATCTGCCCCACCCTCGGCGGCATAGGCTACCTGTGCTGCCCGGTAGTCGAGGTTCGAAGCCCTCGTCGTTGACAGGGCCGCACTGTAGGCACTTAGCATCAGTACCGTCATCAGTATCATTACGAACATCGTCGCCTCTAATGCGAATCCACCTCGACGATGCATAACCGTGTTTTCTTGATTTATCTCCTTACGTACCAACGATTTGAAACTCATAGTCACCTCCAGGGGCCGGCCCCTATCGCCTATTCTCTCAACCTATTTCCCGGCCCGTGGGTGTAAAGGGCAGGGTGGTCTTCCGGGACTGTCAGATCGGGAGTCCGACGGCTGCCAGCATCTCCTGGCGGCCCAGGTAGACATCATAAATCACTTGAGGTGAAATGATCGAAAGTATTATCTGACAACGTGTTATGGCATGAGCTATGGATTGACGGAAGACCTCCCCATGAGGGGCAAGCCGGTCCGCCTAGGTATTGTTCAACCAGAGCGGTGCTATACCTTCCGAGCCTCTATCCGCTGGATACCACCTGAGTGGTCATGGAGCAAGCCGAAACCCATACCGCAGTGCGTACAGCGCCAGACACTTCCGACTGGCCACTCTACGCTCGCCGACGGCTGCTGGTGCTGGCCGTTGGCGTGGCGGCGTTCTTGGTATTTCAGCTGCTGTCGTTGGTGCCGGGGTTAGTCGAAGCCGTCTATGCGAGGTCGCTCAGTCCGATGATCGTGCGGCCGCTGTCCTTTGTCACCGGTCTCCTTCCGTTCTCTCTGGTTGAGGTCGTTGTGATTGCCTATGTGGTATGGATGCTGGTGCTGTTGGGACGCACGGTGACCTTGGTGGTCCGGAAGCAACGCCGGCTAAGGAATGCGGTGTTGGGAGGCAGCCTTCGGATGGCGCGAGATGCAGGCGTCATGATGGTTCTTTTCTATTTCTTATGGGGGTTCAACTACGCGCGACGCCCTCTCGAGGAGCGACTCGAGTGGCCCGAGTGGAGCGCGCCTGACACCGACGAACTCGAGAGGCTCGCCGTGACGGCGGTCGAAGCCGCCAATCGAGCCTACTTCGAGATACATCAATCGGAGGACGCCGGCGTGCCCACCGCCATGCTGAGGGATGTTGGCGAACTGGACCGGGCCCTGGAGGAAGGTTGGAACCGCGCAGGCGAGCTGCTGCATCTGCCGGCTTCCATGCGACGACGGTACGGACCCACCAAACGCTTGATCTTCAGCCATCTGGTAGCCCGATTTGGTATTGCCGGTTTCTACTTTCCGTGGACTGCCGAGGCAAACGTGCTGGGAGATTCTCCAGCGGTCAGCCGTTCGCAATCAATGGCGCACGAGAAGGCTCACCAGCGAGGCATCGGCCCCGAATCAGAAGCGAGCTTCCTGGGGTTCGTTGCCGGGGCGTTGGCTCCTCACCCGCACGCACGGTATTCGGCGCTGGTGTTCGCCCAGGGCCAGTTGCTGCGCGTCTTGGCCCGAGCCGACCGGGAAGCGGCGCAGGAGGTGGTCGCGAATCGTTTTCCGGGAATCCGGCGCGACTTGGATGACTTGAGCGAGTACTGGGAACAGTTCCAGGGCGTGGGCACCACGATCGGCAGGGCTCTCAACGATCGCTACCTGCGGACAAACCGGGTGCGGGCCGGAGTGGGAAGTTATGGGCTCAGTGTGCGGCTGCTCATCACGTTCGCGGCGCAGCACGGGGGGAGTGTGGTTCCGTAGGACGGTAGGACGGAAGGGCGGAAAGACGGAAGGAGGGAATGACGGAACGACGGAAGGACGGAAGGTAAGGGCCTAGCGAAGCTGTCGAGTGCTGGTATCCTATTGGAGCGGCGCACGTAACTTACTCATTCCGTCCTTCCGTCCTTCCGCCGGGTGGGGTGGAAGGCAGGGGGGGCATGACGTCCTTCGGCTGGGTCTCAATCTTACCGCCCATCGTCGCCATTGGGCTCGCCATACGAACCAGGCAGGTGTACCTGTCCCTCGGCCTCTTCGTTTGGCTCGGGTGGACCATCATGAACGGGTGGAACCCCGTTGATGGCCTCATCGCATCTGTGGACGTATTCGTCACCTCGGTCACGAATCCCGACAACGCCCGCACACTCCTGTTTTCCGCCCTCATCGGTGCGATGATCACGTTCACCCAGGCGTCCGGCGGGATGGAAGGATTCATCAACTGGGTCGAACGCCGCAAACTCGCCAGCAGCAAGCGTTCGGCTGGTCTCCTTACCGCCTTTGTCAGCATGGGAATTTTTCTGGAATCCAACTTCGGCCTGTTGGTTGCTGGGTCGGTGGCCCGGCCGCTGTTCGACAAGTGCCGCATCTCCCGGGAGAAGCTCAGTTACATCATCGACGCAACTTGCGCACCGAAATGCGTCCTGATCCCCTTGAACGCTTGGGGCGCCTATATAATCGGTCTCCTCGCCGCTCAAGACGTGGCCAACCCCGTCGCCTTGGTCGTGTCGGCCTTGCCGCTCAACTTTTACGCCATTCTCTCCATCGGCCTGGCGTTTTTTGTGATCATCACGGGGTGGGACATCGGCCCGATGCGCGAAGCCGAACGAAGGGTGGAAGAGGAGGGAAAGGTTCTGCGGGACGGCGCCGAGCCGATGGTGGCTACCGAGGTGACCGAGACCAAGCCCAAAGACGGAGTGCCGCGGCGCGCCATCAATATGGTGGCGCCTATCTTGACGATGGTCGCGGCTGTGCCCACGGTGCTCTGGATAACGGGGGAGGGAGACATCATGGCCGGCAGCGGATCGCAGGCCGTGTTGTGGGGGGTGATCATCGGTCTTCTGGTAGCGATTGTGTCTTACAAGGCTCAGGGCATCATGACTATCAAGGAGGCGACCGAGCAGGGCATCCGAGGAATCCAGGGCCTGATTCCTCTCGTGATCGTTCTCTCTCTCGCGTTTACCATCGGCGCTACACAGCGCGAGTTGGGCACGGGGGTGTTCCTGGCCCAGGCTGCGCAGGGCGCTCTGAACCCCGGTTTCGTGCCGGCCATAATTTTCGTGCTGGCCTGCTTCATTGCCTTCTCCACGGGAACATCGTGGGGCACTTTTGCCATCATGATCCCGATAGTGATCCCGATCTATCAGCAACTGGGTCTCCACCCGGGCCTTACGCTGGCCGCCGCTCTCGGCGGAGGAATTTTCGGAGATCATTGCTCTCCCATCTCCGACAGCACGATCGTTGCCTCCATGGCCTCTGCAACGGACCACATCGACCACGTGCGCACGCAATTACCGTATGCGTTGACGGCGGCCGGCGGTGCGCTCGTGCTATTTCTGATCTTTGGATTCGCGCTGTGATTCTCCGGCCATGGTCTTTAAACCCGACCCTGGAATGGCCACGGAAAACACGGAAAGCACGGACCCCCGCATCCCTCCCAGGATTGTGTTTTTCCCCACCCCCCAACGGATTCGGAATGGACTCGGAAGAATGGGTATGGGAGGGGAAACATCAGTCCGTGGTTGGGTGGGGTTTCCGTGCTTTTCGTGTTTTCCGTGGCTATTATTTATCCGGTGACATTTTCCATTGATCACGCTGTCATCTTCGTCGAAGATCTGAACGAGGCCACCGCCGATTTCGAGCGAGTCGGCTTTCAAGTCACGCCCGGCGGAACGCACGCCGGCGGTTTGACCAAAAACGCACTCATAGCACTGGCTGACGGCACTTACCTGGAGCTTCTTGCCTTCACGGTTCCGGTAACGCCAAAGAACTGCGCTCAGCTCATGGGGGAGCAGAGGACGGCAATGGACCGCCGCTTTCTGCCACGGGGAGCTGACGGGGAAGGGTTCGGGGATTTTGCGCTGGGTACGATCCGGCTTCGGGACGCGATCGATTCAGCCAACGCGTCGGGGTTGCTGGTGGAAGGTCCCTTTCCAGGACGTCGCGTCCGGCCTGATGGAACCGAGGTCTCGTGGCTGCTCGGTTTTCCTCGAGACCCTGAGCTTCCGCTCTTGATTGAAGACATCACGAATCGCGACCTCAGGGTGCCCGGCGGCAAAGCGACTCGCCACCCAAACGGTGTAATCGGTCTTTCCGAAATCGTAGTGCACTTGGACGACTTCGACAGGGCCGTAGACCGCTATGGACGGTTCCTACGGAGTCAAGCCGACAAGAGCGAAGACGCCGCTGTGTTTCACCTCGACAACGGCCATATCACGCTCCGCCGCCGCAAACACACCACCGTTCTCAACCAACTCCGTCTCTACGCATCCTCTTCCCAGCCCACCGGTGAATTCGAGTGCCACGGTGTTCTAATCGAGATAGTGCATGCGCCGGTGTAAATCTCCGGTTCTCTAAGAACGACGCCGATTTACGTCCTTTCCCCGTTGAGACAGCTTCTCGCAGAGGGAACGACTTGCGGCAGAAAGTGGCAAAGCTACGTTAACTTGTTAATGCCC
>JADFIT010000119.1 GCA_022566515.1 Gemmatimonadota bacterium | reverse complement strand
TCCCGCTCCGCCACCGAGTCATAAATCGCCCCACCCACCAACACCAGATGCACATCGGAGAACTCGTCCTGGATCAGCCGAAACGCCTCCATCACCTCGCGCTGCCCCTTCCACCCGGCGAGAACGGCGGGCATCCCGATGAGACGCCTGTCGTGTGGGATTCCTAGGCGCTGGTGAATCCACTTGGTGGGACGCCGGGGAGTGAACCGGTCGACGTCGGCACCATTCCAAATGGCGGTAAGGCGGGAGGGCGGTAGGGCGGTAGGTGGTCCCCAGGATTCGGCTACGGCTGTGCTGTTCGCTATCAGTGCGTCGGGAATACGGCGCGCCAGGAATCGCCAGAAGCCTCCAGTCGATTCCGGCGGGAATTCGTGGAGGTGCCACACCACCGGCCGTAACCGCCCGAACGCCGCGGCTAGGTGCGGCTTGAAGCTGATCGTGTAGATCAAGTCCGCGTTGGAGATGAACTCGTGATCCCTGAGCCGCTTCGACCACTGGAGCAAACCGAATAGGGCGGGAGCAGCGGTCCACAGGTGTCCCGGCTGTTGCGAACCCCTCAGCAACCTCGGCGGTGCCTCAACTACGGCGGCTGGAACCCCACATTCGGCGAGGGCCGCGATCAGCGGGCCGCCCTTCGGAACTACCACGCGCAAGTCTATGCCCAAATCGCTGGCATTTGCCGCCAGGTCGAGGAGCACCCGTTCGGTGCCACCCAACTGACCCGATGCGCCGATGGCGGCGACCCGCAGCAGTTCCCTCAAGCTCGACTCGCCGCTGGTGCCGCGAGGTCACGGTACACTGCAGCGGTTTTCCGCGCCGTCTCCGCCCAGCGAAACTTCCGCGCTTGCTCGACACCCCGCCGGATGAGTTCCTCGCGCCGGCTCGCGTTGGACGCGATCTCGCTCACGGCCTCTACGTACGGTTCCACCTCTCTCCCACGAACGATCACCGCGGCATCGCCCGAAACTTCGGCGAGCCCGCCGGCGCCCGAGTTGACGGCGGGCAACTCCGAAGCCATCGCCTCCAACACCGGGAACCCGAACCCCTCGTAATGCGATGGGAACAGCAACACGTCGGCCGCCCGGTACGCGAGCCTGAGGTCGGACTCCTCCGCAGCGCCAACGGCTGTCAGCGACGATCGGAGATCCCGCGATTCGATGTCCGCCATCTGCTGGGCGGTGAACGTTCCACCCACCTGAAGGAGCCATGCGTCGATACCCGACCTTCGCAGCCCGTCCACGGTTGCGATCACCGCGCCGATGTTCTTGCGCGCTCCGACACTTCCGACGTGCAACACCACGAATGCAGACTCGGGAATGTTGAACCGCCGCCGGATCTCTCCACGGTCCTGAGTGGGAGGCTCGAGAAAGGCCTCGTCCACCCCGTACGGTATGACGTGAATGCGATCGGAGTGGCCGAGCCACTCGGCAAGCTCGGTGCGGAGCCATTCGGTGGCGACTATCCAACCGGTTGCCCGGCGCAACTCTTTCAACACCCACTCGAGCAGGCGATTGCGAATGTCGTTGCGGAATCCGGTTGACTTGCGCTGCACGGTGAGAACGGGAAGGAGATCGTGAACCGTGACGAGGGACGGGACCGTCTTGATCTTGGAAAGCGCGTGGGCGTACGAGTGATCCAGCACGTGCACGAGATCCGCACGATGTCGCTTGAGGCGCCGCGGGTAAGACCAATAGCGCGACAGATAGCGGCGGATTTCGTTCTTGCCGGCTTTCGATTCCAAGCCGACGCTCTCGGCCGACCGATCGCCTCCGGTTTCTTCACCGGTGCCGGCAGTCAGCAGGTTGATGTCGCTGGCCAGCGTGACGTCCACGTCCGGAGCCTCGGCGGCCAGCCCGTCTACCAAGCGGAGGGCGTAGCGATCCATCGACGGCCAGCGCTCGACGGGAAGATCGGGAACGATCAGGACTCGGGGCATCTCAAACTCTTCCAAAATGCGATGGTCCGCTCGGCGATTGCGTCGTCGGTATAGAGCTGCCTGACACGCTTGTTGCCACGCGCGGCGAACTCGCGCAGGGCATTGCGGTTGGTGGCAAGCTGCTCCAGCGCCTCGCGAAGGGCCACCTCATCCCCCTCCGGCACGACCACGCCGGCGTCGCCGATCACCTCGGGAATCGCCCCGCTCGACGACCCTAACACAGTCACACCGTGCGCCATCGCCTCTACCAGCACGTGCCCGAACTGTTCCGCCCAATGGGGAGTCGTCCGGGAGGGCAGTACCAGCACGTCGATTGACGGCCACAGCGACGCCACCTCTGCGTGCGGCACCGCACCGCGGAACGATACCCGATCGGCCACACCGAGGCGCCGCGTTTGAGCTTCGAGCTTCCGTCGGGCCGGGCCGTCTCCCACTACGGCCAGCGACCAACCGCTATGTAGACCCGCCACGGCTTCGATGAGATCCCCAACTCCCTTTTCCTCGACGAGCCTGCCGACGAACGCGATTCTGAGACTTCCCGATTCGTCTGCCGGCCGGCTGAATGTATCCGGCACGCCGACGCCGAGTTGCGGCAGGACCACCAGGGGGTGGGATTGGGAGACCCGAGCCAGCAGTTGCTTGCCGGCTTCGTTCCCGGCGATCCAGCCGTCGGCGAGTTGCAGCGTCTTGCGCGCGAGGATGGAAAGAGGCCACCGGGGACGTCCGGCAATGTTTTGCCACGTGAAGATCGCCGACGTGACGCCGTGCCGGCGCGCGGCTCGCAGCGCCAACCGCGCCGCCAAGCTCCATGGTTCCTCTTCCACCTGAACCACGTCGATCTCCCGTCGGGCCAGCCGCTCCTTCAACTCGCCGAGGTCCCAGAGTGCGGCCGCCGGCGTCTCGAGTGTGCGGCGCACCGGTACCGGGACGATCTCGAGGTTCCCGATCCTTTCGTGTGTCACGGTCCATCGTTTGCCGAGGGCACCTTCCTGCCACACCGAAGGAACGAACGCTGCCAGGTGCACTCCCTTTCGTGCCAGCGCCTCCAGCTTGCCCCGGTTTTGATCTTCCACATACGTGTGAGAGACGATGGCTGCCCGCATTACACCGCCAACACCTTCTCGTACACCGCTTCTGTATCTGCCACCACACGTTCCCAGGAAAGCCGCCGCGCGAGGTCCCGACCGCCTCGGGCGAGACGCTCTGCAAGCGGTGCGTCCTCCAAAATGCGAATCATGCACTTGGCGAAGCCTTGAATGTTGGTGGGATCGGACACCAGCAGGACGCTGTCCCCGTTGGTCGCCCATTCGGTTGCCCCGGTAACCCCGCTGGCAACAACCGGCAGACCACAGGCCCACGCTTCCGCCACCACCATGCCGAACGGCTCGTACCGTGTCGGAAACACCAACATGTCGGCGCCGGCGTAGTAGCGCTCGATGTCCGCCACCGGATCGACGACGTGAACCCGGCCCGACACACCGGCCCGCACGGCGAGCGACAGGACCCGTTCCTTGGGACCCGCACCAACCGCCACCAGATGGACGTCGTCGGGAAGGGGACCCAGCGCCCAGATGGCGGTCTCGACCCCCTTGCGCACCAGGGCGCCCACGAGCAGTGCAACCTTGCTCGCATCCGGCAGCTCGAGCGACGAGCGAAGCCGTCGTCGAGCCTCTGGCGTTCCGGGATTGAATTGACTGAGATCGACTCCGTTGTGCACCACGGCTTGAACCGGTGGTGCGGCGCCGTAGGCACTGCGCCATTCGTCGAGCGTCCGGCGGGAGACGCCAATCAATCCCCGCAACGCTGGATGCCGGGCGGTTTTTCTCTCGTCGTGCATGGCGAGGCGAATGTCGGCGGCGCGGTAGATCCGCTCACCCTTACCGATCAGTTCCGATCTCCACTTCCGAGCTGCCTGGCGCCATGCGTGGTGACAGTATTGCGCCGTGACCACGCTCGCTCCGGGCAGGGCGCCGCCCACGCAGTGAACGATATCCCATTGCTGCTGCGACAACGCCTTTCGCGCGCGGCGAGCGAACGTCCGCGCCAGCAACGCCAGCGGTCGGGCAGGGGCACGGACCGGATGAAAGGTGACCGTCGAGGCGAGGTTCTCCGTGGTGCGGGCGAACAGCGTGACGTCGTGTGTCTCGCTCAACCTGTTGGCCAGCTCTAGAACGTACCGGTCTTGCCCGCCACCGGGCCTCGCGTCGTGGACTACCAGTGCGATCTTCACGTCTTGCTCGCGAGCGTGCGCCTGTACAGCGATTCGAGTCGTGCCGCTGCGGAACGCGGCGTGGAAACGCGGGCACCCAGCGCCGCCGTCCCGAGTCGCCGCCTGAACTCCGGATCGGTTGCCACCCGTACGAGTGCGCCGGCGAGGGCCGCGGGGTCTTCGGGCTTCACCAGAACGCCGGTGCGCTCGTGTTCTATCTGTTCCGGTATGCCCCCCGCGTTGCACGCAATCACCGCCCGGCCGTGGACCAGTCCCTCGGCTACCACGAGCCCGAAAGGCTCAGGTTTCCTGCTCGTGTGAAGCACGATGTCTGCGCTGGCATAGATGCCGTTCATGTCCTCTCGAAATCCGACAAACCGGATGCGATCAGCCACGCCTGCACGACGGGCAAGTTGTTCCAGCTCTTTCAGGTAATCGGTTTCCAATCCGAACAGGGCTCCGCCGACTATTGCCAAGCGCAGGTTGGGCGCCCGCTCGGCGGCGAGGGCCAGGGCGCGAACCGCGATGTCCTGTCCTTTCCAGCGCTGCAGCCGGCCGGCGAGCACGGCGAGCACATGAGAATCGTCGGCGCCGAGTTCGGCCCGGATCGCGGGAGATGGTTGAACGTTCCCGGCCCGGGGAACGGGAAGGTGTACTACTTCAATGGGGAACCGGCGCAGGTTCACGCGGCCCTGGAGTTTGGCGACGAAATGCGAGTTGGCGAGGATGAGATCTGCATGGCTCAACGCCGCGTACCAGTCCAGCGGATCCAGCGCGTTCGGCCGGTTCTGTTGAAACCAAACCACGCGGGCGCCGGCCTTGCGGGCTGCCGCACCGCCGAGTGCGTGGGTCCACGCCATGACGCTGTGTTGCAGGTCGATCGAGTGATGTCGTAACCGCTCCGTGATCCAGGCGCGACCTTGCCTGAGTTCACGGAGACGGCTGAGCCGCGGCAGGAACGGCGCCACGTCGGCAACGACTTCCAGAGCGCGAACGCGATCCACGGCAGGCCCGCTCTCCATGAAGAGCGCAACAGGTGTGACCTTTGAGCGGTCGTGTCCTTCGATGAAACGGATCGTTGCTATTTCGGCCCCGCCCACGTCTCCGCGGGGAAAGAGGTAGGCGACGCGCATCATTTGATTATCATTGGAATTCATGGCACATCCCGCGACCTCCATCGCAATCCTGTCACCCGGATTCCCCGACTCGGCCGGTGGCGTCACCGCCCATACGCACCGCTTGGTTCGCAACTGGTCTGACAGCGGGCACGACGTAACCGTGATCGGCAATCTCAGTGAGGGTCCGAAATCCTCGATGGAGCGATTGCAGGAAGCGCGTGCGAAGTTCTTGCTGGTACAATATGTCCCGTTCTTGTACGGCCGGCGAGGCCTCTCTCGTTTTCCAGAGCGTTTGGTTCGCCGTGCGTCGGGAGCGGGAATCCGCGTCACCACTTTTGTGCACGAGCCATGGGTGCCTCCCACCAGGCTGCCGTGGGTCGTGCTGTCGCCGTTGCAGCGGCGCCAGTTGAAAGGCATACTCGCCGTCGCACACGCCGTCGTGACATCGGTGCCTCGCTGGAAGGCACAACTGCGTGAGGATACGGAGATCGTGTACGTGGGGAGTACGATGGGTGACTCGAACACCGCGGCTGCCGCAGAACCCCAGCTTCCCGCTCCCGTCGTGTTCTCGCCCTTTGCGGCGGGTCTCCGGTGGGAGTGGATCGTCGAGGCCTCGAAGGCGATCGGCGCGCAACCGTCTCTGACCGTCATAGGCGCCGACGCGAATCAGATTCGGCTGCATCACTCCGTCGGCAAGTGGTTTCAAGCTGATTGGGAATGTACGGGTCACCTGCCCGCCGCCGAGGTTCTGGCCCGCTTGGCCCGCGCACGTCTCGTTCTTGCGCCGTTCGGCGACGGCGTAACCGGAAGACGCACCTCCTTGTTTGCGGCCGCGAGTGTGGGCGCCAGAGTCCTTTGTTCCACCGGACACCTTCATGACGGGTCCTTTGCTTCCAGCGCGCTCCACATCGCCACGTCACGGGAGGACTTCATAGACAAGGCAGTGAGTTTGTGGAGCACCGCCGCCAAGCCCGGTGAGCGATCTGAACGCCTAGCATGGTACAAGGAGGTGCTCGATCCAGCTCGGTTGGATGCCCGGTTGCTGGAAGTGATCCTGGGAAGTAGGAAGTAGGAGGGAGGCGTCAATATCGAATATCGAATATCGAATCTTCAATCGTCTTTCCCTCCCACTCCCCACTCCCCACTCCCTCTGAAATCCCTCTCCCCTCTCCTCCTTGTGCGGTGAAGGGTGCGGGGCTAGCGTCGAAACACCGCCTGGATCTGCTCCATGTGCAGTCGCCGTTCCGATCCGTTCAAGATCAGGAACCAGCAGAGCAAGACGAATAGCATGGCTGCGGCGAGCATGCTCAGCGCCAGTTCTATCCATCCTGGTTGACCCTGAGCCAGGGCTAGCCAGCGAATTCCTGCGCTGTACGGCAATCCCACGATCAAGGGCAGCACGACGGTTCTTGCGAGGCGTAACGCGTTCGTGCCGAACACGCGATGCATCAACACTGGTATGTACCACACGCTCACCGCCACGAACCCGAGCGTGGTTCCCAACAGCGGGCCGGCCATGCCCAACGGTTCCACCAACGCGAGGCTCGCGGTGAGATTGATGACCGTGGCGACGACCGATGCCGGAACCAGTTCCCGAATGTGTCCCGTACCGTTGAAGCACCATCCCCAGAGAGACACGATGGCCAACAGATAGGCATTCAACGCCGCCAACAGCGTCACCGCGTCGCCGG
Organism: Gemmatimonadota bacterium; assembly: GCA_022566515.1. GTDB lineage: Bacteria > Gemmatimonadota > Gemmatimonadetes > Gemmatimonadales > GWC2-71-9 > B3T1B10. Next base: position 3,261 of record JADFIT010000119.1, on the reverse strand, counting down.
CGTAACGTGCCGAGCCCACCCACAGCCTCACGAAGTGCTCGTTGTACACGACGATGGGGATCAGCCCGGCCATGCCCAGCACGGCGATGATTCGGGTGAGGTCGATAACGCGCTCGTTGAACACGTTTCGCTGTCCTTGGACGTGCAGTTCGGCGAGACCAGCCCAGCTGGAGTTTCCCAAGGATTGCAGTTGGCCCTGGAATAGTGCCGCGAGTCGCTGCGTTATGAAGAACGGCACCACGATGGCCGGCCCCAGAAAGAAGGCAACCACGATGTTGTCGGTCATCACGCTCACCCGACCGCACAGGTTCAAGACGAAGGCGGGTGGGCTCAGGCGGCGCAGGCTGCGGGATGCCGAGGCGTCGGCGCGGTCGGTGAACAGGGAACGCAAGACGCCGGGGTAGGCCCGCTTCGCCATCCATGCCAGAGCCATGAAGAACGGGATCCCACCGATGAGGGCGGCGGCGAACTGACCGGTGATGCCCCACCCCTTCCATGCGAAGAGCAGAGCGAGTCCCGTTATGAGCAGGCTCTGCACCAGCAGGAGCGTGTTGACCACGTAGCCCCGCTGTCGGGCTTCCTGCAATATTCGCAGCGGAGAGAAGGGCAGAAACAGCAAGCCGGCCACGCCGAGTACGAAACCCCATCGCAAATCGCCGGCGAGGGTGTCGCCCACCGGAATGAGCCGGGTGATGAAGAAGGCGAGTGCGCCGCCGACGGCCAGCGCCACCAGCGTGACACGTCCGAGGGCCCGGGTGCCTGCCACGAGCGTGGCTCGCACCTCGCCGGCGTCCTTGCCGCCGAAGGCGCGGGCGAGCATGGGTAACAACGCCCCGCCGATGCCCAGCTCCAGCAGGATGAGATAACCCACCCAATCCACCGCCGTGCGGTGAGCACCGAACCGAGCTTCGCCGAGCCAGTCGAGCAAGAAGGGAGTGGCCACTAGCCCGACGACGAGGGTGATGCCGGTTCGCCCGATCTCGCTGGTGAAGCTCAGCGCCGATCTTCTAGTTCGCACGCGACGATGTCCCCGCTATGGAATCACGATAAACCTGGAGCGTCTGTCGGGCCGTTCGGTTCCAGTCGAACCTTGCCGCGGCGGCTCGGGCGGCTGCGGCGAGTTGGTTGCGGTCGCTGCGGTTCAACAACGTGTCGATCGCTTCGGCGGCCCGGTCTGGGAATCGGGGATCTACGAGGCAACCGCCGTCTCCTACAACTTCCGGCGTGGCCCCCCACCCGCTCACAACTGCGGGAACCCCGCGCGTCATCGCCTCCAATGCCGGCAGGCAGAACGTCTCGCGCCAGGACATGGAGACGAACAGCTCCGCACCGTCATAGAGATCGTTCAGATCATCCGTGACGTCGGCCAGGAAACGCACTGCCGAGTCATCGGCGAGTCCCGGAGGGATTCCCTTGCTTCCCACCACGACGAGCGACAGGTGGGGTTGCCTGGTGCGAACGAGTGAAAACGTTTCCAGCAACCCGGATACGTTCTTGTGAGGCTCGAATCCTCCGACGTAGAGAATATACGGCGTGCGCACGCCCAGCCGTTGCAGCACCGCAGCGCGCTCCGGTTGCGATCTCGGTGGTTTGCAGAACTGGCTGTGTACCGCGAGACGCGTGGTCGTAACCCGGTCGGGCGCAACATGCAGGAATTTGATTATTTCTTCGCGTGCGAAATCCGAGGGAGCGAAGATGTGGCTGGCGCGGAGCACCTGCGAACGCCAATACAAATTCGACCAAGTCCAACGGTACGGCCGCGCCTCATAACCGAGGTACTTGGCGACGGGACCGCTGAGCTGCCCGCTGCGCACCAAATCGACGTAGCTGTGATCGGTGACGCTGTGTACTGTGAGGATTGCCGGGCATGGACGAACCAGCGGCACGCCGTGCTCGGCCGGCGCGTGGTACAGGTCGAACTTTCCCCGGCGCAGCGCCCGCGGCACGGCGACCTGCTCCCAATACAACCTCCTGCGGGCGGCTACTGCGACAAGATTACAATCTATGTCACCGACGTGTCGTGGCGGGACACCCGGTTCGTGAAACAGTGTGACCTCTACCCCCAGCCGCGTCAAAGCATCGACCAGGCCCACAGTATATCTGTCCCAGCCGCGCAAGGCCCGGGCGGAGAGCGAGCGGCCGTCGAAGGCTACCCGCACTCAGCGCCTCTCTCTCCTCACCGTTTCATACACGGCTTCCAGTATGTCAATAACGCGGTCGGGGTCGCAGTGTTGTTCCACCAGGGAGCGAGCGGCGTCTGCACGCCTTGCGCGCAGTCCCGGGTCTTCCAGCAACGTAACGGTGCGGTCGATCAGTACGGCGTCCTCGTCGGTGACGTCGGCGTGTACACCGTCCAACACCGGCAATCCCTCAACACCGTCTTCGTTCGTCACCACGGGCACACCCAACGCGAACGCCTCGAGTACTTTCACCTTCATCCCGCTTCCTCGTATGGGGGCGTAGAGCATCACGTCGGCGTCGTAGAAGTAAGGCATGATATCCGGAACGTTCTCGAAGATGGAAACAGCTTCGGTGCCGGCGAATTCCCGCAAAGTGCTTTTTGCGTCGCGCCCCACTATCTGCAGCCGGGCGGCGGGAACGCGACGCACGATCTCGGGCCACAATCGGGTGAGCAACCGGCGTGCCGCCGACTGGGTAGGCTCCCAGTTGAAAGATCCGATGAGACTCACCGTGGGATGCCTGCCGGGAGCCGCGTAGTCGATCCGGCGGCGGGGGTAGAAGCCGAGGTCCATGCCGAGAGGGACGGTGTGAACCGAGGCCCGGGGCGCAAAGGTCGCAACCCGTGCGGCGAGCCGGTCCGTCAGGGCGGTGATGGTGCGGTAATGACCAAGGATGCGGCGCTCGGCTCGTCGCGTAACGGCTCGTCTGAGGGCGGTGACAGGGTTGCCGTGCCTGACCTTCGCGAGATCGATGTCGACGAGGTAGTGAACGTTGAGCAGAGCCTGATCAACGTGCCGCAACCCGAGCCACCCGGCCCACACCTGCTCGAGATGCAGAATGTCAAAACCGCGGTCCAGGTCGGCCTGCAAGCTCCGCTTCAAGTCCGGGCCGAACATGTAGGAGTAGGGTTGTCGCAACGTTTCCCACTTGCTGCGCAATCCTGTTCCGCGTTTGGGGTAGGGGAACACGCTGAGCTTGTAGTCTGGAGCGGGAAACAGTTCCCACGCAGCCGCAACGTCCTCACGATCTGAGCACGCTGCGAATGCACTCACGTCGTTGCCACGCTCCACCAACCCCTTC
>JADFIT010000014.1 GCA_022566515.1 Gemmatimonadota bacterium | reverse complement strand
CCTCGCGCCACGCTTCAACCACGTGATTGGCAGCGGCAGGACGAATGCCCCGCATGTTGGGAATCGATCGCAGCGCCGCAAGTGTCCCGATCGGTTGATGCGTGGGACCGTCCTCCCCCAACCCGATGGAGTCGTGACTGAACAGATAAATCGGCGACACACCCATCATCGCCGCCAGCCGGATCGCCGGTCGCATGTAGTCAGAGAAAATGAGGAAGGTGCCGCCGTAGGGCCGCACACCCCCATGCAGCGCCATGCCGCTCAACACCGCAGCCATCGCATGCTCCCGGACGCCGAAATACAGATTCCGGCCGGCATAGTTGTCGGCGCCGAAGTCGCCACCGTCCTCGAGCTTTGTCATCACTGAGCCGGTGAGGTCTGCCGATCCTCCGATCAACTCCGGAAGAACGGCCCCCAGCGCGTTGAGAACCGCTCCAGACGCCTTGCGGGTAGCCATGCTGCCCGGGGTGCCGGCCTCAAATGTGGGCAACACGCTCTCCCAGCCCTCGGGGAGCTTACCTGCCAACCGCCGGCGCAGCTCCGCAGCCTCCTGGGGATACTCGCCGGCATACGCCGCGAATCCCTCATCCCACTCGGCTTGCAGCCCGGCACCCCGTTCCAGGCACTTCCGCCATTCGGCAACCGCCTCGTCCGGCACGAAGAACGGCTCCGTCTCGGGCCAGTCGAGGTTCTTCTTCGTCAGCACCACCTCCTCTTCGCCGAGGGCGGCTCCGTGGGCTGCTGCCGTATCCTGCTTGTTGGGACTGCCGTAGGCAATGTGCGTGCGCACCACGATCAGAGACGGCCGGGGGTCGTCCTTTGCTGCGACGATCGCCCTATCGATGGCTGCGAGGTCGTTGGCGTCTTCCAACCGCTGAACGTGCCAGCCGTACGACTCGAAGCGGCCCACGGCGTCGTCGCTGCACGTCAGGCTTGTTTCGCCGTCGATAGTGATGTGGTTGTCGTCGTAGAACCCGATCAGGTTCCCCAACCGCAGATGCCCGGCGAGGGACGCAACCTCGTGGGATATCCCCTCCATCAAGTCGCCGTCGCTCGCGAGGAAGTACGTCCGGTGGCCGGCGACGTCGTGGCCGGGGCGGTTGAACAGCTCCGCCAGGTGGGCAGAGGCCATAGCCATTCCGGCGGCGTTCCCTACCCCCTGCCCCAGGGGACCCGTGGTGGTCTCCACGCCCGGCGTCCTCCCGAACTCCGGGTGTCCCGGCGTGTTGCTGCCGAGCTGCCTGAATCGCTTGATGTCGTCGAGGGAAACCTCGTACCCGGTCAAGTGCAGCAGGCCGTACAGCAGCATCGACGCGTGGCCGCACGACAGGACAAAACGGTCGCGCCCTGCCCAGTCGGGGTCGGCTGGATTGTGCCGCAAGTGTCTCGTCCACAGGACGTAGCACAGGGGCGCCAGAGCCATCGGCGCACCCGGATGCCCGGAGTTCGCCGCCTGGACGGCGTCCATGGAGAGGGTACGGATTGTGTTGATGCAAAGGTCGTCGAGCGAAACGCTGGTCATGGTGATGGGCTCTGCCACCTACCTGCTCCTCACGGGGTGGGGGATCGATGCGAGGGCACCGGCCATCGGTTTAGCGCCGCAGAAACATAGCAGTAGGGTTCAGGCATGCACAGTGGTCATCTTCGTGGTTCCTCACCCACGCACGGGAGCCCGGGAGTCCCTGGTCTTCCCCACTCCACAGTGCTATCCGAATCGTGCGCCGGGAACGTATGCCCAGGGCTCGGAGGATGCGCACGGACGCCGGGGCAGCACTTCAGCGCTGGGTGCCAAACGGCATGAAGCGAACCAAGCTCAGCCCTATCGCAAGGCACATTGCCGCATAGCCGACCACCCACGCGACGTGGCCCCATTCAATCCCCTCTACCGGAAAGAGGCCGGATTCCATCAGATGACTCGGCGGAAAGATCACGTTGAAGATCTTACCTCTCAACGACTCGGAGACCGGGTACCAGTCGCGAACCTCCGACCCGACGCCGAAAAGCAGCCACCCTATCAGCCAGTCAATCGGTAAGACACGCGACAGGGCGAAGATGACGGAACCAAACGACAAGAAGAAGGCTGTCCTCTCCAGCAACCATCTTTCCGGCCAAGCGGGCTCCACCACGAGCGCGAAGACGGCGACAACGATCAACTGCGCGGCGAGGAACGCTATTAGTGCCGCCAGAAATGCTTGCGCGTAGTACAACACTGGGCTGATGGGCTTGGCAAACAGGAAACGGAAGTAGCCACGCCGTATGTCCTCGCCGATAATACCATAGGTAGCGACCATGACTAGGAACGGAGACGTGCCCCTCAGGCTGCCGTCCAACAGCGCCGCTGCACCGCTTTGCGGGATTGCACCGCTTTGCGAAATGCGCAGCGCCACCATCAAGATCGGTAGGGTGAACACCACCGCAATCACCAACATGGCGGCGCCGCGGGTGAGCAACATATCCCTCAGCTGACGCGGAAAGTATTGCGGAAGCGTCGCGGTCATTCCTCTCCCACCGCCTCTCTGAACGCCACCTCCAGCCTGCTCTGTGCCGGGAAGAACGCTTGCACCCTCCCACCCTCGGCGAGAAACCGCTCGAGCCGGGCATTGAGATCCTCAATGTCGCCGCTCACATCGTACGCCACCTGCCTGGCATTGTCGATCCGTTGCGCTCCGGGAAACATTGCTGCGACAGATTCGTGCTCGCCGGCAAGCACCAACCGGTAACGCAGGATCTCGCCGGATACCGCGTGGTGCGAACCCGCTATGCGCGACAGTGAGCCACGGTCGAGGATAGCTACCCTGTCAGCCAGCCGCTCGAGTTCGTCGAGATTGTGGGAGGCGATCACGATGGCGCGGTCCTCACGCCTGAGATCGGTTACTATGTCCCGAAACCGCTGCGTCCAGAGCGGATCGAGACCGTGCGTCGGCTCGTCAAATACGACGAGGTCGCTGTCGCTCAAGAGGGCTTGGGTTATACCGAGGCGTTGCAGATTCCCCTTGGACAACTGCTTGATGCGTTTGGATCGATGTTCCTCCAAGCCCAACCGTTCGATGGCTTCGCGTACCATACGGGCCCGATCGCGCTGTTCGACGCCGGCGAGTACACTGTAACGCATGAGCGCTCCGGTTACCGTCCACCAGTTGGGAATGGAGACCAGCTCGGATACGTATGCCACCCCGGCTTTCTCAACATGCCGGCGTGGCCTTTCGCCATCTATGCGAACCGTCCCTCGAGTTGGCTCGAGGAAACCCAACGCAAGTGCGAGCATCGTCGTCTTCCCGGCACCGTTGGGTCCCGCAATGCCGAAGACCTCACCACGCTCGATGGTCACGGTAAGACCTTCCAGCGCATGCGTCGTACGCGGCGGGAGGAAATTCCTGAAATCCTTGGATACCTCTACGAATTCGATCATTAGAGATTCCGAGACAGTCTACAAGTCAAAACGCATGTCAAGTGCCACATTATCAGGGCGCGGGCTAGATGATGCAGACCGTGTGCGGTGTTCGACTACAGGTACCTACATGCTGTGGCGACTCCTCCCGTTCCGGCGCCGCGAGCTGCAATCGGCCCACCTCCAGCTCCATCTCCTTCATCGCATAAAACAAGTCCGCCGCGGCCCCGCGCTGCTGCTCGAGGCGCTTTGCCTGGACGAAGAGCGTCGCGCCGAGGCCGGCAACCGCCACGGTCAGGACCCCGATGCTGCACCAAAACACCTTGCGGTGTTTCTTCTTCTGGTGACGCACCATGCCCCGGATCTCGAGCGTGCGGCGGCTGGCATCCTCTGGCTCCGAGTCCCCGAAGTACCGCCGGAAGACGCCCGATGGCCAACTCAGCTTGGATGGTCTTTTCTCGTCCATGGTCGCCGCCGGGAGCCTCTTCAGAGATAAGGTACCTGCGGGCGGGCCGGTTTCCAGGCCGGGGTTGCTAAGGAAGAGCGCAGGGGACTGGTACCCGGGCGGGTCGTCTGCCTCGATGTACTAAGGCAGAGGAAGCTCATCACCGCCGGGAATCCCCTGCGGGAGAGAGGAGAGCAGTGCCATCTGCGGTCGGGGTGCAGTCACGCCTGCACCCTACTATTTTCCTGAGACCACCCGCTGAGCGAACTTCAACTGAACCACGAAATAGAACGCATGACAAACCCATTCGATTCGCGCGACACCCTCGACCTCTCCACAGGTCCTGCCACCATATACCGCCTGGATGCACTCGCCAAAGCCGGCATCACCGACCTGGACGAGTTGCCGTACTCGATTCGCATTCTGCTGGAAAACGTTCTCCGGCAGCACGGCAACGGCATCGTCACGGATGACGAGGTAGCCTTGGTAGGGGGTTGGACGCCGCAGCCCGACCGCAGTCGCGAGGTGCCGTTCATGCCGGGGCGCGTCGTACTCCAGGACTTCACCGGAGTGCCGGCGGTGGTGGACCTTGCGGCCATGCGCGACGCCATGGTTCGGATGGGTGGAGACCCCGACAAGATCAATCCGCTCGTTCGAACCGATCTCGTCATCGACCACTCGGTCCAAGTGGATTTCTTTGGAACATCCCGGGCGTTCGAGTTGAACGTCGAGCGGGAGATGGAACGCAACGCCGAGCGCTACGCTCTGCTGAGGTGGGCGCAGCAGGCATTCGACAATTTCACCGTCGTTCCGCCCGGCACCGGCATCGTCCACCAGGTGAACCTAGAGTACCTCGCCAGTGTCGTTCTGCTGGAGCGGCGTAACGGCGAAGCGATGGCATATCCGGATACGCTGGTGGGCACCGACTCCCACACCACGATGATCAACGGCGTGGGCGTGATGGGTTGGGGCGTGGGCGGCATCGAGGCCGAGGCGGTGATGTTGGGGCAGCCGTATTTCATGCAGCTGCCCGAGGTGGTGGGGATGAAACTCACCGGCCGCTTGCCGGAGGGCGCCACGGCCACCGATCTCGTACTGATCGTGACCCAGATGTTGCGCAAGCACGGCGTGGTGGGACGGTTCGTGGAGTTCTTTGGCGACGGACTCGAGGCCTTGGGGTTGGCCGATCGGGCGACGATCGCGAACATGTCGCCGGAGTATGGGGCCACCATGGGTTTCTTCCCGGTGGATCGCGAGACATTGAACTATCTCGAGCGCACCGGACGTCCGCCTGAAGTCGTGGAGCGCGTGGAGCGATACTGCAAAGAGCAACACCTCTTCCGTACGGCAGAGTCACCGGATCCCACCTACACGAGCGTCATCGAGTTGGATCTGAACACGGTGGTGCCGTCCGTTGCCGGCCCACGACGTCCGCAAGATCGTGTGCCGCTCAACGAACTCAAGGATTCTTTCAAGACCGTGCTCCCCAATCTGATTCCCAGCGGAGCCGGGCGCGCCATCCCCGAGGAAAACGGCTCGAACTGGGCGTCAGAGGGCGGTCAGAGTCCGTCTATATCCACCGCGGTGGATTTCGACATCAGCGCCGAAGCCGAGGTGGAGTATGAAGGGGATCGCTTCACGATCACCGACGGCACGGTGGTCATCGCCGCGATCACGAGTTGCACCAACACGTCGAACCCCAGCGTGATGATCGGTGCCGGACTCGTCGCCCGGAAAGCGGTCGAACTCGGCCTGGAGCGTAGGCCGTGGGTGAAGACCAGCATGGCTCCGGGTTCGAAGGTGGTGACGGAATACCTCGAGGAATCCGGCACGATGCGCGACCTGGAGACACTGGGATTCCACGTCGTGGGATACGGCTGCACCACGTGCATAGGCAACAGCGGCCCACTCGCCGAGCCGATTGGCCGGGCGATCGTCGAGCACGAGCTTGTGGTAGCTGCCGTGCTGTCGGGCAACCGGAACTTCGAGGCTCGGATTCATCCCCACGTGCGCGCCAACTATCTGGCGTCGCCGATGCTGGTGGTCGCCTACGCCCTTGCCGGTCGCATCGACATCGACCTCACGGAAGAGCCACTGGGCGTGGGCAAGAACGGTGACCCCGTCTTCTTGAAGGACATCTGGCCGACATCGGAAGAGATCGCACAGGCGGTATCGAAGTCGCTCAAACCGGAGATGTTCAAGCGGCAATACGCCGACGTGTTCACGGGAACGGATGCGTGGAAGAAGCTGCCGACCCCCGAGGCCGAAGGTGGGCGCTACGCTTGGGACCCAGAGTCAACGTACGTCGCCGAGCCGCCGTTTTTCGCCAACCTCGGCGACGAACCCGCCCCGCTCAGCGACATCGAGGGGGCGCGCGTGCTCGCGTTCCTCGGTGACACCGTCACCACCGATCACATTTCTCCAGCAGGGGCTATCCCTAAGGACGGGCCGGCCGGCCGTTGGCTCATCGATCGTGGTGTGAAAGCCATCGACTTCAACACGTTTGGATCCAGGCGCGGGCATCACGACGTCATGATGCGGGGAACGTTCGGCAACATCCGCATCAAAAACCGACTCGCGGATGGTAAGGAAGGAAACTGGACAAAGCACTTTCCGTCCGGCGAGATCATCAGCATCTACGACGCGGCAATGCGCTACATGGAAGAGGGCACACCTCTCGTTGTGCTCGCGGGCGTCGAGTATGGCACCGGAAGTTCCCGTGACTGGGCAGCCAAGGGTACCGCTCTGCAAGGTGTGCGTGCCGTGATAGCCGCAGGTTACGAGCGCATCCACCGCAGTAACCTCATAGGGATGGGCGTGTTGCCGTTGCAGTTCGAGGATGGGGTCAACGCAGACGCGCTCGGCCTCACTGGCGAAGAGCGGTTTTCCATAACCGGCATCGCGGAAGGGCTCAAGCCTGGTAGCCGTTTAACTGTCAGACGGAAGGACAGACGGAAGGACGGAAGGACGGAAGGACGGAAAGTTTTGAGGTTCTCGTGCGGTTGGATACGGATGTGGAGTTGGAGTATTACCGGCACGGTGGGATTCTTTCCTATGTGTTGAGGAAGTTGGCGGGGGAGTAAGGGAGGGGAGAGGGGGGTTCTAGATTCATCATCTGTGGAACGGTGGCGAGGAGCGACGGTCGCCGGTGTGCCACGGTTAACGGCAACATGAGGAAGGGCCAATGTACCGAGCGAAATCAATTTACCTGATCGGAGTTGCCGTGGTGTTGGGTGCCCAGCCGGTTCAGGCCCAAAGCACGCCGACGGACTACCGCAACGAGTTCCTAGAGCACTTCGAGAGATCGACGCGCAAGATCATGTCGCTCGCCGACGCCATGCCGGAAGAGCTCTATACTTGGAGTCCCGGCGAGGGGATCATGTCGATCGGGCAGGTCTACATGCATATCGCTCGCTACAACTTCTACTACCCGGAGACCGCCCTCGGTATCGGTGCTCCGGCGGATATCGATGTCCCGAACCTGGAGAGCATTACCGTAAAGGCACGCGTGACGGGGTTGCTAAAGCGCTCGGTAGAGCACGTTCGCATGCACGTGTCGGGGATGACAGAAGAGGAGTTGACACACCCAACGAGATTGTACGGCCGTCAGATTGCAGGCTGGGCCGTTCTATTCCAACTCTTGGCGCACATGAACGAGCACGTGGGGCAGTCTGTTGCGTATGCTCGAATGAATGGAATCGTTCCCCCTTGGTCAATGTGACCGCGGACCGTCCGCATCCGGCGAGGCCGGCCAGCGCACGCGGTGACTCATAGACCACTCCTTCCCGGAGGCTAAACCAATGCCCAGCTCGTTCGCTTGCCGAATGCCCATCTGCCTGACCGCTGCCATCGTCCTCGCAGCAGGCTGTGGCCCAATCGAAGACCTTCGCAGTACCGATTACGCGGATCTCGTTGCGCTGTTCGACGATTGGCGGGCCTTCGAGGAACCCGGGCCAGTCGAAGGCATCCCCGACTACTCCCGCCGAGCCATGGCAGACCAGTACCGCGAGTTGGCCACCTATCAGCGTCGTCTCAGTGCCATCGACACGACCGGGTGGCCGGTGGCGCAGCAGGTGGACTACCGTCTGGTACGGGCCGAGATGAACGGCCTCGACTTCGACCACCGGGTGCGCCGGCCGTGGGCCCGCAACCCTGCCTTCTACACCATGATCTTCCCCGCTCGGAGCGACGTACCGGCCCACGAAGGCCCGGTCATCCACGGCTGGATAGATCTCTGGGCCTACGAGTACCCCCTCACGCCGGACGCCACCGCCGAACTCGGCGCACGGATCAGAACTATCCCGCCGCTGCTCGAGCAAGCCAAGGGCAACCTGATCGAGGACGCCAGAGATCTGTGGATGATGGGAATCCGGTCCATGGACAGGCAGAGCGCGGACCTGAGCGCCCTGGCCACACGGGTGGCGGGCTCCAGCGCCGAGCTGGAGCGCGACATTCAAGGCGCCCGTGAGGCCACCGACGAGTTCCGCACCTGGCTCGAACGGGAGGCTCCGTCCAAAAGCCGGCCGTCGGGGGTCGGAATCGAGAACTACACCTGGTATCTCAACAACGTGCACCTCGTCCCCTATACCTGGGAGGAAGAGGTGACGATCATGCGTCGCGAGCTGGCCCGGGCCCACGCAGTGCTCAGGCTCGAAGAGCACCGCAATCGAGATCTCCCGCCCCTCAGGCGCATCGCCAGCGCCGAAGAATACGACCGCGGCTTCAACGCGGCAGTTACCGAGTACATGGCGTTTCTCAAAGACAGGGAGATTGTGTCGATCCGCGATTACATGGACCCCGCCCTGCGAGCCAAGATCGGGCGGTTCAGTCCCGCAGACGGACTCCGTGGGTTTTTCTCCGAGGTGAGCTACCGCGACCCCGTAACGATGCGGACCCACAGCCATCACTGGATCGAACTGGCCAGGATGGAATTCGAGCCGCACCCCAGCCCGATCAGGCGCGTGCCGTCGCTCTACAACATCTTCGACGCCCGCTCGGAAGGACTGGCCACAGGCATGGAAGAGATGATGATGCACGCCGGGCTTTTCGACTCCAACCCCCGCGCCCGGGAACTCATCTACATTCTCCTCGCTCAGCGCGCCGCCCGGGCCTTGGGCGGTCTGATGATGCACGCCAACGAGTGGACGATGGAGGAGGCCGTGCAGTTCGCCTCGGAGTGGACGCCGCGCGGATGGCTACCGGAAGACGGCAACACGGTTTGGGGCGAGCAGCATCTCTACCTGCAACAACCGGGTTATGGCACGAGCTACATAATGGGCAAGATCGAAATCGAGAAGCTCTTGGCCGAACGCGCCCGCCAACTGGGCGACGAGTTCACCCTGAAGGGCTTCATGGACGAGTTCAGCGCGGCTGGAGTGATTCCCGTCTCGCTCATTCGCTGGGAGTTGACCGGCCAAGCCGACGAGATCGACCGCATGGCTGCTGCTCGTTGAAACCATCAGCCCTCTGCAATCCGCCACCCTAGCTTCCGGCGCCACCTCTCGCCCCGCGTGTTACCATCCCGTAGCTTAGCCGCCAAGTTCAACCGGTTGTCCCTTTTGAGGAATATCCCATGAAGACCCGCCTCCCCATCCGACTCGCTCTCGTCCTGGTCGCTCTCACCATCGGCCTCCCAAGCCTGGGGCTCCGATCCGGCCTGGCTCACGGGCAACAGATCCCCTCCCCCGAAGAATTCTTCGGCTTTCAGATGGGTGCCGATCGCAAGCTCGCCCGCTGGGATAAGCTGGTCGAGTATTACAACCTGCTTGGCGAGCAGAGCCCCAAGCTTCATGTCGTGAACATGGGGCCGACCACCTGGGGAAATCCCTTCCTGGTGTTGTTCATCTCCTCCCCGGCCAACTTGGCGAGACTCGAGGAGCTGAGGCAAATCAATGCGACCTTGAGCGACCCCCGGGGCGTGCCGGACGCCGAGATCGAGCGGGCCATCGCCCAGGGGAAGGCGGTGGTGGTCCAGTCGATGGGCCTCCACTCGACGGAGGTGGGCGCGAGCCAGATGGCGGCGGAGTTGATCTACGATCTGGTCACCCGTACCGACGAAGAAATCACGCGCATCCTCGACAACACGATCGCCATCATGATCCCCTGCTTCAATCCCGACGGCGAGATCATGGTCACCGACTGGTACAACCGCTGGGTAGGGACGGAGTACGAAGCCTCAGGCATGCCGTGGCTGTATCACCCCTACATCGGCCACGACAACAACCGGGACGCGTTCATGACGAACACGGTGGAGTCGCAATACGGGGCGAAGATCCTGTTCCGTGATTGGATTCCCCAGGCCTATATCGACCACCATCAGATGGGAGCCTATGGAGCCAGACTCTACGTGCCGCCGTACGCTGAGCCGATCCGCCCCGAGGCCGATCCGCTGGTATGGCGGGAGATGAGCTGGTACGGCGCACACATAGCCTACAAGGAGGAAGAAGCCGGCAAGTCGGGCGTTGTGAACGCCGCGATCTACTCAGGCTGGGGACACTTCGGCTTTCACTGGATCACCCCCTTCCACAACATCGCGGGGATGCTCACGGAGTCCGCCAGCGCGCGGCTCGCGACGCCTCTCTTCCTGCACCCGGATCAGTTGCAGGGCTCGCGACGGGGCATGCCGGAATACGAGGCCCAGACCACGTTTCCCAATCCGTGGCCCGGCGGCTGGTGGCGCGTCCGCGATATCGTCGAGCAGCAGAAGATAGCCGCCATCGCGGCGTTGGACATCGCGGCACGCAACAGGACAACCGTCCTCCGGAACGCGTACCTAAAGGCCAAACGGCAAACGGAGCGCGGGGCGGAAGGATCGCCGGTGGCGTTTCTGATCCCGGCGGAGCAACACGACGCCCTCACCGCAACGAAGATGGTGAACAAGCTCCTCGGCCAGGGGATCGAGGTGCAGCGGGCCACCCGCGACTTCACCCACGAAGGACGAGTGTACGGCGCCGGCACATACGTGGTGTCGATGGCTCAACCGAAGCGGGGGGTCATTCGCTGGCTCCTGGGGCAGACCTACTATCCTGACAACTCCTACACCCGGAATCGTGACGGAACACCGATCCGTCCTTACGACATGTCCACCGACAACATGGCAGAGTTCATGGGCGTCCGCGTGGACCCGGTGGACGAGGGAGTCTCCATCGCACTCACGACCATCTCGGCAGTGATCAACCGTGCCGGCCAGGTGACGCAGGGTCGGTTCGGCTACGTCCTCGACGGGCGCCTGAACGACAGCTTCAAGGCGGTGAACCTGCTCCTCGACAGAAACGCCAACGTGCGCCGCGTGGATCGTGCAAGCGGTGACCTCCGACCGGGAGACTTCCTCGTTGCCCACAACACACCCGACGACCTCCTGACTCGGATCGCGCACGAGACGGGCGTTGACTTCGGCGCCCTCGACACGGACGCGACGGCCGGGAGTCATGCACTGTCGAAACCCAGGATCGGGTTGTACCAGCGATACTTCGGCGGCAACATGGACGAGGGGTGGACGCGCCTCATGCTCGAGGACTTCGCCTTCCCGTACGACACCCTGATGGACGACAGGATCAAGGACGGCGACCTCAACGACGACTACGACGTGATCATCCTCCCGGCAGACGGTGTGGCCCGGATGACCGGCGAGCAAGGCAACGGCGACGGCGGCCGCGGGCCGAGCGCTTATCCACCGGAATACCGAAGCGGGTTCGGGCAGGAAGGCGTCGACGCGCTGGAAGCCTTCGTAGAAGACGGTGGCACTCTGCTGACCTTCGCCCAGGCGGGTGCGCTCCCCATCGAGAAGTTCGATTTGCCGATACGCAACGTAGTAGACGGCCTGTCGTCAACGGAATTTTGGTCGCCGGGATCGACGCTGAAGGTGACCGTGGACAACACGAATCCGTTGGCGTACGGAATGCCCAGGAATGCGTTGGCGACGGTCCTGGCCAACAACCAGGTTTACCAGGTGGTCCCCAGCGACCGGAACGAGCGCGTCGAGCGGATCGTGACATTCGTAGATCGCGACCTCCTTCAGAGCGGCTGGCTCCTGGGTGAGGATGTGATCGCCAAGAAAGCGGCCATGGTGTCGGTGCGGCACGGACGGGGGAAGGTCGTGCTCATCGGCTTCCGGGTGCAGCACCGGGCGCAAACGCACGGCACGTTCAAGCTCGTGTTTAACGCACTGATGAGTGGCGGGACAGATTCAGACGACGTGGCGACAGGCGGGCAGGGGCACTGAGGCGATTGCCAATTTCAGATTGGTGATTGCAGATTGACGTTTTCTCAAATCTGCAATTTGCGTTCGTCAATTTGAAATGTGAAATCGCCGTTCCCACCATTCTTAAAGGACGATTCGCTCGAACCGTCGCCAGGAACAGCGACTAACCACCGACCAGCGCCCGGGTTCCCTACCGCTGACGTGCCTGCTGTTGGATTTGCTCTCGGAGACGACTCGGGTCTCAATTGCGCGGAAGGTCCTTGTATCGGTAGGGGACCCGTCGCAGCTACTGGAGCCGTTGCTGGACTGCTGTTGGGAGCCGTGATCAGCGCACTCATCAAACCGACCGCTGGAAAGAAGTCCCGCGCGACGCACTCCGCGTGAGCGTCGGGCCGCAACGTGATGGGCGGTTCGGGCTCGGAGCGTAGGTCGGGTTCTAGCGAGTAGTTCCCGCGTCCATGGGCATCAAGACTGGAGACTGCCAATGAAGGCCTCCGAGCTGCCAGAGTCGTGTTGCTCGAGCGGGCGATTGCCCGCGCTTCCAGACACTTCTTGACCGGGGTCAGAACTGGCGCGGTCACCGTTGTGGGGAGCAAGCTGGTGATCGACGGCCAGGACGTTGCTCATATGCAGCGCTCCACGGCGCGGATGGTGCGTTCGACATCCGATTCAGTCGTCTGCCAACTGCTCACGGAGACGCGCATGCAACGCATGTCTCCCCACGACGTGCCGCTGAAGTATGCCTCCCCGTCCTCGATTAGAGACGCGATCACAGCGTCGGTCCGCCTGTTGTGATCGTCCAAGGTCGCGCCCGGATGCGTGTCGAGGAACCGTACGACACCCTGATTGATCAGCGGCTGGCACAAGACCTCCACACCGGGTAGTGCACCGATAGCGGTCACGATGTCTGCCGCATAGCCGCAGCACCGGTCTACCAGATCGGCGATGCCGCGACGGCCGAGTTGGCGAATCGCCGCATAGGTCGCCACGCCGCGCGCGCGACGCGAGTGCTCGGGATTCCAATCCATCTGGTCGCGGGCGGCGTCGCTGTGCGTGAGATAACCGGCGCGCTGGCTCATCGACGCGCGATGGGCCTCGGGATTCGCTACGAACGCGTAACCGGAATCGTACGGCACGTTGAGCCACTTGTGTCCGTCGGTCGCCCAGGAATCCGCCCGCTCTACACCCGCGACGAGGTGGCGGTACGAAGGACTCGCCGCGACCCACATGCCAAACGCACCATCGACGTGCACCCACGCATTGTGCTCGTGCGCGATGGTGATGAGTTCCTCGAACGGATCGAAGATCCCCGTGTCGATGTTGCCGGCCTGCAGTAGCACCACCGTTGGCGCACCGGCCGATTCGACCAACGCTTGCCTGAGGACATCGCCCCTCAAGCGACCGTCATCGTCAACCGGCAGGTCCACCAGACAATCGGTTCCGAACCCCAGCAGACGAACGGCGCGTGTCACCGTCCCGTGGCGGTCGCCACACAGGACACGCAGCGGAGGTGCGCCGAACAGTCCGCGCTTCTCCACATCCCAATCGCGGTCGGCCAGCAGCGCGTTGCGCGCTGCCGCGAGAGCAGTCGCGTGCGCCATCTGACACCCGGTGACCAGAGCGAAGCTTGCTGCTTCCGGTAACCCCAGCAGGTCCTTGAGCCACGCGCCCGCAATCTCCTCGACGACAGCGGTAGCCGGAGAGCACACGTAGAGCCCCGCGTTCTGATCCCAGGTAGACGTGAGCCAATCGGCCGCCAACGCCGCCGGCACCGAGCCACCTATCACCCAGGCAAAGAACCGCCCGCCCGCGCTTCCGGTCAGGCCGCCGTCAACGTCCGCCACGAGCTGGTCGATGACCTCGGACGCGTCCATTCCACCGTCCTGCAACGGGTAAGACAGACGTTGACGGAGTTCCTCCCACGTCAGCGTTGCCGCGACGGACGAGTCCTCGAGACTGTGGAGATATTCCAAGGCATGCTTCCGGGCGCGGTCGAGCGGAGCTTCGAACAACGAGGCTGATGACATCGCTACTCCTTATCATGAAGCCGATGCGAGGCGGCGGCGGGTGAAACCAAGATGATGGATGTATCTGGCGTGAGAAAATTTGACGAGCGACGCCCGGGCCACCTCGGGTAGCCGGCCTACCAACTAGGGTTCGCCGTCCAAGAACTCCTCGATCTCATCCCACCGTTCGGTTGCGTCGTCATACCCCAATTCCATCAACGGCACCGTGTAGGCCGGATCGAACAGCAAGTAGCTGATGAAATCCGATGCTCCCTCGCGCTGCCCGCCGATCGATTCCACCAGCGAGCGTATGATAGGCGGCAGGCGCCGCCAGTGGGGACGCGCCAACGCGCCGAGGTCGAGCGAGGGACGGAGCACGAGTATCTTGATGGGCCGTAGCTGCTCCACCAGTTGGGTCCCGGCCGGCACGCCCCTCAAAATATTGTTGATTCGTTCGAGACGCTCGGCGTCCGAGTCCAGCGAGTCCAAGAAGATGGAGTGGAACAGCAACCCCATCACTTGAGCGGCAGAGGGATAGTGGGTCACTACTTCACGACGTGACTGCTTGACCTGCCACTTCGCCCTCATGCTGATGGCCAGAATGCGGTCCGCACCAAGGTGCACCGCGGGCGCCAGAGGCGCCGCCTGCCGCACCGATCCGTCCCCGTAAAACCCATTCCCGATACGCACGGCGGGAAACAGGATGGGAATCGCTGCAGACGCAATGACATGATCGACCGTGAGTTGCCCACGGACACCGCGACGCTGTGACCGCTTCCATGTGGGTACGTCTGGGGCGCCGTGTATGAATGTGACGGTCTCGCCCGACGTATAGCACGCCGCGCTCAGCGTCACCGCCCGGAGCTTGCCTGAAGCCACATTGGATTCGATCCGCTCGAAATCCACCCTTTGTGCCAGAAACGCCCTCAGCGGTTCCATATCGAACAGGCCTCGCACAACCGTGGACCCCTTGCGATGAAGGAAGCGCTGGCCCACCCAGCGAAACCCGCTCCGTACCAAGCCACTCACCCGCACTCGGTACACATCCTCCACTGTGAGGCGCGACCACTCCTTCCTGACCGCCCGAACTGCCGCGCCGAAGCTGCCCGGATGGGCGGCAAGCGTGACCGTATTGATCGCACCGGCCGAAACGCCGGTGTGAATGGGGATCTCGAGATGGGGTCTGCGCTCGCCGATGGCACAAAGCACACCCACCTGATATGCCGCCCTGGCACCGCCGCCCGACAACACGAGGGCGAGATCGGAGTTGGATGTGGTTTTCACGTGCAATCAATCTACCTTCCCAGAAATGCTCTTCACAATTCCCCAAGACGAGTTGAGCTTTCGGGCATCCAGCTCCGGCGGACCCGGCGGACAACACGTCAACAGGACCGCGACCAAGGTCACCGTAATGTGGGACGTGGCCAACAGCACGAGTCTCTCCCACGCTCAGCGACGGCGTCTCATGAACCGCTTGGCAAACCGCATCGACACGACGGGCGTGCTGCGCGTCGCGGCTGCAGAACGCCGCAGCCAACTCCAAAACCGTGAGATGGCTATCCGCCGCATCAATCAAATCGTACGAGACGCGCTTCGGGTTCCCAAACCCCGCAAGAAGACCAGACCACCGAAGCGCTCGATCGAACAACGACTGGCGACAAAAAAACGCCGCTCGGCGACGAAAGAGAAGCGCAAGCCGGTGGATGCTGACGAGTAGACTTCTTACTGGAATTCCACCTCCGTAGTGACCTCGATCGCTCCCTTGATGCTCCTGGCTACCGGACACTTGTCTGCGTGCATTTCCAGCACCCGGGCCACCGTATCGCGCACCTCTTTCGGCACGCGCAGTTTGTATTTCACATGCACCCGCCGCAAGACGAGCACATCGCCGTCCTTCTCAACATCACCAACCACCTCTGCGATGAGATCGTCGGGCTCAACGGTTATCTCGCGCGCACCCAGCGCGCCGGCAAATGTGCCCGTGAGTCAACCACCTGTCGCCGCAACGACGTAGTCGATGGTCGTCGCATGGGGCTCGATCGTCGTCATGTCGACACCGTAGTGCTCCGCAATCGCCCCGTGAACACCGAAAATGACGGGCTCGCTCTCCGCGGGCAGCGTGGCCGAGCGCGTGGGGCCGCCCAGACGTCGTATTTCGACTCGAGATCTGTAGGTAACATCTGACATGTCTGCCTCCTGGCAATTTAGGTGAAAGGGTGTAGGCTGTAAGCATTGTAACGTAGTTGGCGGTGGGTATGCGTACCCTTAACAACCTGTGTCTCTACGCTCTAGCCCAGATCTGGATCTCCGCCCCACCGCTCCCGGTCCCCGTGACGAACAACGCCGTGGCCGCATGGTCCGATGGTGCTCGGACGACGGTGTATTCCTTCCTGGGACTGGATTCGACAAAGGCCTGGAGCGGCGTGACGAATCGCGCCTTCGAGTGGGCCATCGGCCGACAGACGTGGGAGGAAATCGAACCGGTGCCGGGACCCGGCCGGCTCGCCGCCACCGCCCAGGCGGTGGGAGGACGCGTGTTTGTGTTCGGCGGCTACACGGTGGCAGAGGACGGCAGCGAACGGTCCCTGCCCCACGTAGACGTATACGATCCACGCTCCGGCCGATGGAGCCGCGGGGCCCCGATGCCCATCCCCGTTGACGACGCCGTCTCGGGTGTTTGGGCCGATTCGCTCATCTTCCTGATCTCCGGCTGGCACGATCGAGACAACGTGACCAACGTACAGGTGTACGACCCCTTTAGTGACACGTGGCGACAAGCCACACCCATTCCCGGCCGGCCGGTGTTCGGCCACACGGGCGCGATCGCCGGAAACACCATCGTGTACATCGACGGCGTCCGGCGCAACGCCGGCACACCGCGCTACGAGATCGAGCCGACTTCCTGGCGCGGTGAGATCGACCCTACGGATCCCGCACGCATCACCTGGACGGGGCTACCCACGCATCCCGCTCCCGCGCTCTACCGAGCGGCCGCCGTTGCCGTCGGTGACGAGGTGCTGTTCGCCGGGGGCACTGACAACCCGTACAACTACGACGGTATCGGATACGACGGCACCCCCTCCAGACCCAGGGACGACGTCTTCGGTTTCAACGTCAAGACCGGCACCTGGCGGCGCCTACCGTCGCTGGCGACACCGTCGATGGACCACAGGGGCATGGCGTTGGCCGGCGATCGCCTGGTGATCGTCGGCGGGATGGTGGGGGATCAGATCGTTGCCAGCCAGGTTGTAACTGCGATGGTAGGGGAGGCGGTTGGGAGGCGGCGGCCCTCTCCCCTCTCCCCTCTCCCCTCGTCTCACACCTCCCTTATCGCCGCTATCAGCTTCACCACTGAGTCTTTGGCGCTGCCGAAGAACATCGACGTGTTCTCCATATAGAACAGCGGGTTGTCGACGCCGGCGAAGCCCGGGTTCAGACTGCGTTTCATCACGATCACGTGATGGGCTTTGTCGACATCGAGGATCGGCATGCCGTAGAGCGGACTGCTCTGGTTGGTGCGGGCGTCTGGATTCACCACGTCGTTGGCACCGATGACCAGCACCACGTCGCACCGTTCGAACTCGGGGTTGATCTCCTCCATGTCCTTGAGCTGGTCGTACGGCACGTTCGCCTCGGCGAGCAGCACGTTCATGTGTCCGGGCATACGGCCAGCGACGGGGTGGATACCATACTTGACCGTGCCCCCACGCTCCTCAATGAGATCCGCCAGCTTCCGGACATCGTGCTGTGCCTGGGCCACCGCCAAGCCGTATCCCGGCACCACGATGACGCTGCGGGCGTACGCCAACATCGTGGCCGCGTCCTCGGCAGTCACCTGACGCACCGTGCGGTCCCCGTCCGCCCCTCCACCACCCGCCGTAATCACCTGCGGGCTGGCGCCGAACGCGCCAAACAGCACGTTGGCAAGCGACCGGTTCATCGCCTTGCACATGATATTGGTGAGGATGAGGCCCGCCGCCCCCACCAAGGCACCCGAGATGATCAGTGCGTGGTTGTTGATTGCGAACCCGGTCATGGCCGCGGCGAGACCGGAATACGAGTTCAGCAGCGAGATCACCACCGGCATGTCGGCCCC
This sequence comes from Gemmatimonadota bacterium, assembly GCA_022566515.1. Classification (GTDB taxonomy): domain Bacteria; phylum Gemmatimonadota; class Gemmatimonadetes; order Gemmatimonadales; family GWC2-71-9; genus B3T1B10. The sequence continues at coordinate 19,970 of JADFIT010000014.1, read as the reverse complement.
GCCGATCGGGACGACCGAGAGCACACCAAGGACGAGGGCAACGGCCACGAGCGCGTAGAACACCGTCACTTGTCCGGGCGACACCACCAACAGCACCATCAGCGCCACTGTCCCCAAGAACATGAACGCGTTGAACGTCTTTTGCAGCGGATACGTCACCGCGCGACCTGTCACCAGTTCCTGAAGCTTGCCGAACGCAATCAGGCTGCCGGAAAACGTCACTGCACCGATCAACACGCCCAGTTGAATGGATATGTTGGTGCTCAGCGGGAGGGCCTCGTTGCCGGCCGAGTAGCGGAGGAATTCCGCCGACGCCACCAGCGCCGATGCGCCACCACCGAAGCCGTTGAGCAACGCAACCATCTGCGGCATCCCCGTCATCTTGACGGTCTTGGCAAAAATGCCGCCGATGATGGAGCCGATGATCATCGCGGCGACGATCCCGGTGAAGGACAAGATCTCGCCGAAAACCAGCGTGGCCACGATGGCGATCAGCATGCCGATCGCCGCCAGCCTGTTACCTCCCCGGGCGGTAGCCGGAGAACTCAAACCCCGGAGACCTAGGATGAAGAGAACTGCGGCTAAGAGATAGAGAAGTTTGACTAGAGGAGACATTACTCTCGCTCCTCCGGTTTGCGCTTGAACATCGCCAGCATGCGATCGGTGACCATGAACCCGCCGATCACATTGATCATCGCGAACACCACGGCGACGAATCCGAGTATGGTCGGCAATTCAGTGCCGCCCCGACCCACTGCGAGAATCGCGCCGATGATCGCGATGCCGGAGATGGCGTTCGCACCCGACATCAGTGGCGTATGCAATGTGGGAGGGACCTTGGTGATCACCTCAAATCCCACGAACATGGCCAACACGAATATCACTAGCATTACGACTAATGCTTCGGTCATGACCCACTTCCTCCCTCAATCACGCTCCGCGTGCCTTCGTGCCTAATAGTCCCTTCGTGCGTAATGCACGTGGCGGATGTGATCTCGTCTTCGAAATCCAATTTCAGGTTGCCTTCCTCGAGCAGCAGATCGAGAAAGGTCGTGATGTTCTTGGAGTACATTCGGCTCGCATCGTGAGGCATCGTGGAGGGAAGATTGACAGGGCCGAGAATCGTGACGCCGTGTGCAGTCACTTCCTCTCCCGCCTTGGTGAGCGCGCAGTTTCCTCCCGCCTCGGCGGCCAGGTCCACGATGACCGACCCCGGCTTCATATCCCGAACAGTCTCCCCACCAATCAGCAGCGGCGCCGGCTTGCCCGGGATCAAGGCGGTGGTGATCACGACATCGGCTCGGACCGCCGCGCCGTGAATCACCTCGCGGTTCCTCCGGCTCTGCTCCTCCGACAACTCCTTGGCGTAACCTCCGGCGGTCTCCGCCTCTGCGACGGTCTCGATCTCCAGAAACTTCGCCCCCAAACTCTCCACCTGCTCCTTGACGGCCGGACGGACGTCGAAGGCTTGAACGACAGCACCCAGCCGCCTGGCGGTTGCTATTGCCTGGAGACCGGCGACGCCCGCACCCAGCACCAGGGCCTTGCTCGGCGCAATGGTCCCCGCCGCCGTCACGAGCATCGGGAAGAACTTTCCGACGGCCGCCGCCGCCAGCAGGACGGCCTTGTATCCGGCCACCGTAGACATCGAGGACAGCACGTCCATCGACTGAGCACGGGTGATTCGTGGCAACTGGTCCAAACTGAAGGAAGTCACCTTGCGCCGAACCATCCTCTTGACCGCATCACCGTTCGTGAGGGGATAGAGCAACCCCACCAGTACCGCTCCCTCCCGCAGCATGTCCACCTCATGGCGGCCCCCGCCCCCGTCCGTGCCCTCGGGCTCCCCGGGCATGTGGATCTTGAGCACCACGTCCGCACCTCCCCACAGCGAAGCCGTGTCACTGACTACTTCGGCACCAACCTCGACGTACCGATCGTCGGGATACCCAGCCTGCTCTCCCGCCCCCTGTTCCAGGCGTACGGTGATGCCCTTGCCGGTAAGCCGCTTCGCCATGTCCGGCACGAGCGCTACCCGGCGCTCCCCGTCCGTGGTCTCTTTGGGAATGGCAATGTTCACTCGAATGGAATCTCCTGGTTTAGATCTCAACCCGGCATTCGCCGATCGGGCCGCGTCTGGCGGAAACCGACCAATCCGGTTAGCTATACCGCGCTCGACCGCAAGCAATCTGACCTAGCCTCGGCAACTTCTCAAGCGGTAGCTTGGTTAACGGTTGTAGTGGATTGCCGCAACTCCATTCCGTTCCATCGGAGACTTATTGAAGGCCTGGTACTTCCTCACCAAACCTCGTGGAGACCGCCGCTGGGATCTCTTCCTGAGAGCCACCGGATTGGCGGCTCTGGTCCTGATCCCGATTCCGCTGTTGTTCCCCAGCACGGCACCGCTGGTGTGGCTCGCCATCGTCGGGATTCCGGCCAACAGCCCTCTGAGCCCCATCCTGCCCACGGCATTCGACCCCCTGATCGTCGAGATCGGAAAGTACGCCCCTGCCTTCACCGTCACCTGCGTTGCCACGGGGATTTACATGTACACGGAATTCCTGAACTGGCACATTTACGTTTGGGTGCTCAGCTTGGAGCGCTTGGACGGTTTCAAGGAAAACCGATGGGTGGGTTGGGGGGTGGACCGATTCGCCAGGGCGCCGATCACGACCATCATCCTCTTTGCCGCAACGCCGCTCCCCTTCTGGGTGGCTCGCTCACTGGCAATCCTTCATCGTTATCCGCTGAGGCGGTTCATGCTGGCCACCGCCGTGGGCAGGTTCCCCCGGTTCTTCGTCTACGCCTGGCTGGGGTCGGCCCTGTCGATTCCCACCTACCTGATCATCGCGGTGATCGTCCTCGGCGCGATGGTGGCGATCGGTGCGCGTGTCGCCCGGGGCCAGGCTATCCTCGGCGACGTAGTGATAGATCGGGCTCTGAAGCCAAGCAACCCTGCTTCACCGGCATTGTCGGAAGACTCCTAGGCTTGACGGCTCAGGGCCGGCCGTTTGGAGCTGACCGACCGCCCATTCCACGGTAACATGTCCTTCAAGACGGAGAAGTTGGCCGCAAACATCTCGCCGGGGGTCTTCTCCGCATGGGCACGGGTGCTGATATAACACGCGCCGCACTTGTTCTTGCATGTGAATTCCCGCAACATCGAGCGTTGGTCGTCGAAATACGCCATTACCATGGCGCAGGGAGTGAGGCGGCCGTCGGGATTGACGACGAGAAACCGCTCGCCCGCTCTACACCCTCCGGTATATCCGGAACACAGGAAGTCATAGAACTTCCACAACGATTGCTCGGACGTGAAAACGGCGCTGCCCCGCTTCTTGAGATCGATCACTTCCTCGATGGCCTTTCTCAGACCCTCCTTGGTGCCCTTCTGCTGGGCGAGGCCGCCCGGCTCGTCCACCCGCAACAGCGAGTACGATGAAAAATTCACCTGCACGCCCCAGCGATCAGCCAGTCTTACTACGTCGGGAAGACTCTGATAATTCCACGCCGTGATACAGCAATTGATCGAGACATCGCCCTCGTCGCCGATCTTCACGCACTCGGGAACCACCCGGTCCATACGCTCGAATAGTCCGGGTATGCGGCGGAACTCGTCATGCCTTTTGTCGGGGAAATCGATCGAGAGAGAGAGCTGGTGCATACCCGCCCGCTTCAACCGCAGAAACCGCTCCGGCGTAAGCTGCGAGGCATTGCTGACTACCACCACCCACGGCAATCGCCCCGGATTGGCCAATGCCGCGATGATGTCGTCCAAATCACCGCGGGCCAGAGGCTCCCCACCCGATATGTTCACGACCGGTGCACGCATGGTACGCCAGATTTTCGCATACCCCTCTGGATCAAGTCGGGTTTCCTTGATAGGGCCACCCCAGTTGCAGTGCCAGCAATTCGCCGTACAGGCATGCGTCACCTCGAAAGACACCGTCAGAGGCCTCTTACGAACCGCGTTCCATGCCCCCTGCGTCAGCATGCGAACTACCATACTTATGGGTACGTTCATTGAGCCTCCGAGCATGGAAGGATCGGTGTGTGAGGCGGACGCGATTCTTGAAACCGCGTAGTCCTGTTTGAAACGCCGGCGGTTTGCTGGGATACCACACTGGCCGAAGTGAAGCTAGGGAGCGGAAGATTGATAGGCAAGTACAATCTGATAACTGGAGAGCGTGCCCTGTGAGCCGATCGTGCCCCAAATGCCGTGCCCCTATTCCGCCCTTGGCGGCGGGCTGCAGGTGCGGATTCGTTTTCCCCGAATCACGTGATCTACGCTCAGATCCCGACGACCCGCAGTGTGGGGTGTGCGGCACACCCATGGCTCTGATGGTCGAACGCTGTCCGTCCTGCAGTGCCGTCGGCTACCCGGCCCTACGGCCCCGACAAGGCAAGAAATGCAAGCGGGCCGGAGAAGAGGAACTGCTGGCCAAGAAGCCGGAGTAACCAAGGGCGGTAGGGCGGCAACCTCTGCCTCTCCTGCCTCCACTGCACTCAACCACCGCGCGTGTGCATCTCGCGGTGCGGATCGGACCTCAAGCCTTCGACCTGGTACAAAGCACCGCGGCCACGCATCGACGCTCGCTCTTCGGCTCCACGATCGGTGCGACCCCGCCACGCGTTCGCGATCTGGGCTGCAAGTTCCTCGTCGGAGGCACTCGAGCGCACCAGCTCGCGCAAGTCCAAGCCGGTATCCGAATAAAGGCACATATAGAACATGCCGTCTGCCGTCACGCGGCTGCGGTCACACGACCTGCAAAACGGCAGCGTAGTAGACGCCACGATCCCGAAGGTCCGACCATCTGGGAGGGAAAACCGTTGGGCCGGGGCACTGGCAGAATTCTGGTCGATAAGAGGGGCGATCTCGCCGTAGCAGGCCGAGAGCGTCTCCAGGATCTCGTCGCGCGAGACGACCTGGTCCATGGACCAGCCTGTCGCCCCACCGACGTCCATGTACTCGATGTATCGCAACTCCGCGCCATGCTCGCCGGCAAACTCGAGGAGATCTACCAGCTCGTCATCGTTGAATCCGCGAATCACCACCGAATTGATCTTCAGTTTCCCCAACCCCACCGAGCACGCGCGTGCGATTCCCTCGGTCACAGACGCAAATTTGGCGCTGCGGTTGAACGCCTGGAAACGATCCGGCCGAGTCGTGTCGAGGCTCACCGTAACCCGACTGAGGCCCGCCGCCTTCAGGGCATCCACCTGGCGAGCGAGTAGCACGCCGTTCGTCGTGAGCGCGATATCGCGAATCCGCTCGTTCGCCGCGATCAGTTCGATCAGATGGGACAGGTCATGACGCAGCAACGGCTCGCCGCCAGTGAGTCGTACCTTGTCGACGCCCAACGTCGAAAAAACCTCCACGAGGCGAGCTATTTCCTCAAAGCTCAGAATAGATGACCGCGGCAGCCAGACGTACTCCTCTTCGGGCATGCAGTACCGACAGCGCAGATTGCACCGATCGGTGACTGACACCCGCAGGCTCCTGAGCGGGCGTTCAAATGTGTCCAGTACCGGTCCGTTGGTTGGCATGGATCAAACTTACCGCGTTTCGTCCGTCTTGGCTGCCGTCGCCCTGCCTCGAAGGGAGCGGGCGACTGCGACGCACGTGAAGCCGGCCCCGGCGGCAATGAGGCCTGCCAGGTTAGGTGTCACCACACCGAAACCGGCGCCATCCGTCGCCAAGCGCACTGTCAGGTCCGTCGCTATCCCGGCCGCGATGGATGCGAACACTTCAGGCGCTCCGCCCCGTCTCCTATACAGCCCGGCAACGACCGGCACGAAGAAGCTGAGGCCGACGAGCGAATAGAAGATGCGCAGCGAAGCCACCACCGACGTGGAGACGATCGCCATGCCCACAGCCACCACTCCACCCAAGACCGCCGCCACTCGCGCCACGAACAACACCCGCCGGTCGGATGCCTGAGGGTTGATGAACCGACGGTAGAGGTCCTGTGACATCGATGTCGCCAGCATGAACAGAATGGCGTCCGCCGAGCTGATATCGGCCACGAACAGCGCTCCGAGCCCCACAGCCCCCACCCACACGGGCAGGTCCGAGCGCAACAGCATCGGAAGGGCGTGGTCCGGGTTGATCAGGTCGGGATGGTGCATCCGTGCCACCATCCCCAAGACGACCGGTGCAAAAGCGAACACCAGAAGTGCCAGGCCGCACAGGCCGACGCCGAGTCTTATCGATCTGGTGTCACGGGCCCCGTAGACCTTCTGCAACAATCCAGGGGACACGATGAAATTCGGTGCGACCAAGGCCAACAGCGTCCAACCCGCATCGCCGCCGTGCCAGAAGTTGAAGTAGTCGTCGCCTACCGATGGCTCCACGGCGGCCATCCCCACGGCCATCCCCGACCACCCTCCCACCAAGTGGAGAGCCATAACCAGTGCCGCCGCGAAGCCGATGATCAACACCACCAATTGCGCCAAGTTTATCCATGCCGCCCCCCGTAGCCCCCCTGCCGTGAAATACGTGGTGGTAACGAGCCCACCCAGCAGCAATGCCGGAACACGGGGGAATCCGACGACGACCTCCAGCACCACCGAAAGCGCTATCAGCTGGCCGGCGAGAATGGCCGGTGTGGCCATCCACAACAGCGCCGTCATCACTCCGCGCACGGCGGTGCCGTACCGGTGCTCGAGGAAATCCCCAACCGTGTAGAACCCGTGTTTCGCAGCCAAGCGATGTATGCGTGGGCCCACAAAAAACGCGAGGACCAACGTCCCGATCGCGGCCGACCCAACCCACCACCACGCACTCAAGCCGTACTGATATCCCAGGCTGGCGGCACCGACCGTAGAGCCGGCACCGATATTGGCGGCCATGACGGTCGCGAACAGGAGACCGGGGCCCAGTGACCGACCGGCGACGAAGAAGTCGGCGCTGCCCCGCACCAAACGTCCTACCCACAGACCACCCGCTATCAACACCACCGAGTAGGCGATGAGAACGACCAAATGGAGGTTCATCGATCAGCGGCTAGTGAGGTCGCGAACCGCCGGGTAGCCGGGAATCCCTTCGGCGGCACGCACGGCACGAACGACGGCCTCGGCAACCAGATCCGCTGCCAGGGCGCCGATCAGGAGCACCCCGCCCTCGCCCTCATAGTCTCCGGTTGCCAGGGAGAAGATCACGTCTCCGTCCCACGGCGTGTGTGCAGGGAAGATGGCCCGCGCCAGACCATCATGAGCCATCTGCGCGACCTTGTTGATTTGAGCCTTGTCCAACAGGGCGTTGGTCGCCACAACTGCCAGCGTGGTGTTCCGGCCACTCTCATTGTTACTGGGAAATCCACCGCTACTGGTAAATCCACCGCGAATTACGTTCCGCACGTCCACCAACCCCTGCCCGTCTTCCGTGCGGGCACCTGCGACAACCTCGCCGCTACTGGGATCGATCACGTCGCCGATCGCGTTCACTGCCACCAGCGCCGCCACTATCAAGCCGCTCGCCAGCTCCCTTGCCGCAGACCCGATCCCCGCCTTCATGGCCCTGCCACCACCCAACAGCTTTCCAACCGTGGCCCCCGCACCGGCCCCGACGTTGCCCTCTGCGACGGGCCCGGTCGTGGCAGCTTCGGCCGCTCGGTAGCCGCACTCCGCCGTGGGGCGCACATCGGGCCTTCCCCCCACATCCAAGTCGAACAGGATGGCCGCAGGCACAATCGGAACCCGTGCCACCCCCACGTCGAATCCGATCTGGCGCGCCTCGAGATACCGCATGACGCCGTCAGCGGCCGCCAGACCGAAGGCGCTCCCTCCGGACAACACCACCGCATGGACCTGCTGAACGGTGTTCATCGGCGCGAGCAAGTCGGTCTCCCGGGTTCCCGGAGCAGCCCCCCGCACATCCACTCCTCCAACGGCACCCCTCTCCACCAGCACCACAGTGCAGCCGGTGGGTCGCTCGGAGAGTGTGAAGTGCCCGACTCTGATGCCGGGGATCGCCGTGAGCCCTTCCGCCTGGCGCGCCGAAGCTGTTGGAGCGGCAGCCACAGTGTTAAGCGCGATGAGCCCAGCGATTCTCACGACCGAGAACGTGGCACGAGACGACCGATGACAGGGTTGCACGAGCGACCTCTTGCGAATTGTTGAACTGTGAGGGCAACATCGCCCACGGCGGTAAAGACACGACAGAGGCTGCCGATACTCTGAGTAGACGGTTGCCAAAATGTAGATGGCTGCCAAAGCGACGGGCATCACAGCCGTTCTGACAAGTATCACCTAAAATGTGTGATGTTGGCAGCCTGTCGTGAATAGCGACGGTCAGTGTCCAACTGGAATTGCAATTCAACGCATCAAGCAGTACTAATGGGAACCGTCCAAGATGTGTTGATACCCGTACAACCGGATGGGAACAAAGAGGTTACGTTATCATCTCCCATTGATTGGGAACCACGGCACGGTTTTGGCTGCTAGTATTAGTGTGGGTGGGGAAACCAACGCCTGGCCTCGGCCAGCAGCAGGGGAGGGAACAATGACTGGATGTCAAGATTCAAATGCGACACTATCCGTCGTCGAAATCGACGGTCGCTTGGAGAGTCTCGTCCCGGCAGTGGTGAGTCTGCTCCAGCGCATTACCTCCGTCAAGCCAACCGTTACCTACGCAGTGGGGACGGATGTGAAGTTCTCGAGTGAGTTGTCGTTCCCCGACGGTATTGGCGAAGGTGAGATCGCCGCGGAACTGTTCGTATATCGCAACGCGGTGCGTCTGGATCTGCACCTCGAGCACAATCGCGTGTTCGCGATGGCGGATGGCAGCCCGTCAGAACGTCGGTGTTATCTCAACGATTTCGTGGCGTCAGTAGCGCTCGATGTCGGGCAAGATACGATTCCCAACGACTTCGTTCGCGGCGTCGTTGCCGGAGTCACCGCCGCGAGAGATGCGGTGCGGCGTCACAACCGACGGGCCAAGCTCCCGTGGAACGAAATTCGGGTGGCGGCCGGACAATTCGAGCCGGTCGGGTAGGCACAACTCCAGTACAGTGAGGCCGGATCGCGTTGCGGTCCGGCCTTTTTTTCTCTTCGCTTGGTTCGGTCGTTGCGCCTTGATCGCAAGAATTGTGAGGAAGATTACTGGCGCTGCCCGGGGATTCACCACAAATTCGAAGGGTGTTCGACAGCAGCCGCCGCTTCTTGAAGCACCCCAAATCAGCTGGGTTAACGGACCTCCCCAACGAGCGTCCACCCAGTGAGACGGCGGCACTGAATTTTCCCCGGGCGGTGACAGCTTTTTTCTCACTTCGCACGGCCCGTAAACTACCTAGAACCATAGACTTACGGTGACCCACCTAGCGATTTTGTCTACTGATGTCTTTGTGGTTCAGAACTTGCTTGATTGGGTTTGCGGAGGAAACGACTGTCGCACTCGAATCGGCCGAAAACAGGGCGGAACCGGTGCTGTCAGTTTGAGGTTACACAAGGCATCAGGCAGAGGGATATTCCCGTCTCAGCAGCGGCCTGTGCCTGGGCAACTCTTGTTCTAAAGGATCGCTCTTATGGATTGCAGATCCCGCATTGGTTTGACGGCTTTTTTCGGCCTTCTCACGGCCTTCAGCGGACCCGGCGTGCAAACTGCCAGCGCGCAGTATTTCGGTCGCAACCAGGTTCAATACGAGAGCTTCGATTTCGAGGTTCTCCAGACGGAACATTTCAACATCCATTTCTATCCCGAGGAACGCGAGGCGGTGCAACAGGCCGGCATCCTTGCCGAGCGCTGGTATGCGCGGCTTTCGCGCCTCTTGAACCATAAGCTCCGCGGTCGGCAGACGATCATTTATTACGCCAGCCATCCGCATTTCAGGCAGACCAACGCCATTGGCGGCGCTCCTGGCGAATCCACTGGGGGTGTGACCGAGGTCTTCAAGCGGCGCATGGTGCTGCCGTTCGCTGGTCCGTTGGCTGAGACCGACCACGTGCTGGGTCACGAGATGGTCCACGCGTTTCAGTTCGACATGACGGGTCAAGGCAAGGCACTCAGCGAGGCGACCATCCCGACGGCGCTGCGGTTGCCGCTTTGGTTCATCGAAGGCATGGCCGAGTACCTCTCGGTCGGTCCGGTGGACCCACACACAGCCATGTGGATTCGCGATGCCTTGGCGAACGACCGGCTGCCCAGCATTAGTCAACTCTACGATCCCAGCTACTTCCCGTATCGCTTCGGCCAGGCGTTCTGGGCGTATGTGGCCGGCCGCTGGGGCGACGATGTCGTGGGGCGGGTGCTCAACGCAGCGGGCCGCACCGGCAGCGCCGAAGCGGCGCTAAGGATGGTATTGAGAATCCCGGTTGATTCTTTGGTCAGCGAATGGCACGAGTCGATCCGCCGAGCCTACGACCCGGTACGCGAAGGAACCGGTGTCGCTTCTGATTTCGGCACAGCGATCCTCACCAAAGAAAATTCAGGTAGGATCAACACCGCGCCGGCGCTGAGTCCCGATGGCGAGCAAGTGGTATTCCTGTCGGAAAAGGACCTCTTCGCGATCGAGATGTTCTTGGCGGATGCCTCAACCGGAAAGATCAAGCGGAAGATCGTCAAGACGGCCTTGGACGGTCATTATGAAAGCCTCCAGTTCCTCAACTCCGCAGGGGCGTGGAGTCCGGACGGCAGCCAATTCGTTTTTGGTGCCGTGTCAAAGGGACAACCGACTATTTCGATCATCGATGCGCAGGGGAAGAAAATCCGAGAAGTCGTTTTCGAGGACCTCGGCGAAGTCATCAACCCAACATGGTCCCCGGACGGGAGATATGTGGCGTTCTCCGCCATCGTCGGCGGTCTCTCCGATCTGTTCATCTATGATCTGGAGACGGACAACCTGCAGCGTGTGACCGACGACCCGTACGCCGACCTGCAACCGTCGTGGTCACCAATAGGAAACCGAATCGCGTTCGTCACAGACCGGTTCTCTTCCGACCTCAGTGAATTACGGATGGGGAACTACCGGCTGGCGTTCTACTATCCCGAAAGCGGCCGGATCGAGCCCGCGCCGAGTTTCCCCAGCGCCAAGAATATCAACCCACAATGGTCTAGCAACGGGGAGAGTCTGTATTTCATCGCCGACCGCAAGGGCATCAGCAACGTCTTCCGCCTCGAGTTGGCCACGGGCTTGCTGTACCAGATCACAAACCTCTACACCGGCGTGAGCGGCATCACGGATCTCAGCCCGGCTCTCTCCTCCGCCTTATCGTCCAACAGGATCGTCTTCACCGCCTTTGAGAACGGTAATTACAACCTCTATCGAGTCGACGATCCAGACGTGCTCCGAGGAGAGCTGGTTACAGCGGTTCTCCAGCAACTCGGCACGAGCACCTTGGTAGACGAGGAAGAGGATATTGGTGGGCTTTCCGGTGCAGGCGTGCTGCCACCGAACAACCGGGAACGTGGTGAGATCGTATCGTTCCTCGACGACACGGAATACGGACTTGCCGATCCAAGCGAGTTTGCAGAAACGCCTTACAAGCCGGGCCTCTCTTTGGACTTCATTTCGCAACCCTACCTGACCGCAGGCACCGACCGGTTTGGTACGTTTATCGGCGGTGGAGCATCCGCGTTTTGGAGCGACATGCTCGGCCGCCACAATCTCGCCACCATGTTCCAGATCAACGGCGGGCTCAAGGACATTGCGGCACTCGTTGGGTACACGAACAAACGCTACCGCTGGAACTGGGGACTCGTGGTAGGACAAGTGCCGCAGGTTTTCGGAGGATTGTTTGGGAGCTTCGAAGACGGCGGACGAACGTTCGTAGAGACGCGCGACTTGATTCGCCAGTTCAACCGGCAGGTCACCGGCGTCGTGTCGTACCCGTTTGATCGGACTCGCCGTGTCGAGTTCAGCGCCGGCATTCAAAACATCACGTTCGAGCGCGAGATCAAAGAGATAAGAACTGACCGGTTGACCGGACAACAGACCAAGAATAGTCGGACGATACCTTTTGGACGCACGCTCAACCTCATGACCAGCAGCGCGGCCCTGGTGTACGACAACTCCTTCTTCGGTGCCACGAGCCCTATCATGGGCCAACGCTACCGACTCGAAGTGTCGCCAACGCTGGGGTCGTTGAATTACATGGGCGTGCTTGTGGATGTCCGGAAATACGTGATGGTGAAGCACCCCTTCACTCTGGCAGGTCGCGTCACGCACTTCGGTCGGTATGGAAGGGACGCCGACGACACGGTGCTCAACCCGCTGTACATTGGGTCCCCAAGCCTAATACGCGGCTATGACTTCAACTCGTTCAACTTCGATGAATGCCCGTTACAGGGGTCTTGCGATACCATCGACCGGCTCTTCGGATCGAAGTTCATCGTCGCCAGCATGGAGCTGCGGTTCCCGCTGCTGGGGGTGCTGGGATTGGGTCCCGGAATGTACGGCGCGTTCCCGGTCGAATTCGCCGTATTCGGAGACGCCGGCATCGCATGGGATTCCCGGTCCGACCGCACCAAGGCCTTCTTCCTCGGCGGCGATCGCGATCCACTGTTCAGTACCGGCGTAGGCTTCAGGATCAACCTCTTCGGGTTCCTGCTCGCCGAGATCGATTACGTGAAAGCTTTCCAACGGCCTGTGTTCGATCAGCTAGGTAATGAGATCGGGCGAAAGGGCCCCTTCTGGCAGTTCAGCTTCCAACCGGGATTCTAAACTCCACCCTGGAACCGAACGGAAAAGGGGACGTCCAATCTGGATGTCCTCTTTTCCTTGTCTTGAAATTCCCGCCGACCTGCGACACTCACATCTACCGCTTCAACCTTCTCTCCACGACCCGTTCGGCCGTGTACACCGGCGATTCGTTCGCCGCACTCGCCTCGATCAGGATCTCGGCGAGTGAGGCCCCGATAGCATCGACCCGCTCGTGGATTTCCGACTGGGACGTAACGCCCCGGCTGCGTAGACCCAACGCTATGGCACCGCCGGCATTCACGATGTAATCGGGCGCGTACAAGATTCCGCGCTCGAACAGCCGGCCGGCGTCCTCGGGCTCCTGCAACTGGTTGTTGGCCGATCCCACGACCACACGACACTTCAGTTCCGGAATCGACTCGGCGTTGAGAGTGGCGCCCACCGCACACGGGGCATAGACATCACAAGGCGCCGCATATGCCGTGTGGGGTTCGAACGCCTCGGTGTCGCCCAGTTCCTCAGCCAGTGACTCGGCCCGCCGCGTGTCGAGGTCGCTGAGGACCAAGTGGGCACCACCTTCCTTGAGCATCCGCGCCAACGGTCCCCCAACATCACCCAGCCCTTGGACGTGCACCACCCTGTCGCGCATGTCTTCACTCCCGTACGCGAACTTGACCGCCGCACGAATTCCCGCAAACACACCGCGGGCGGTGAAGGGTCCTGGATCGATCGTCTGTCCGGTCTCCCTGTCGACGCCATGAACGTAAGACGTCACCTGGCTGATGACGAGCATGTCATCCGGGGTCGTCCCCATGTCTACCCCCGTGCCAAACGTGCCCCGCAACGACTCTATCAGTCTCCCGTATCGAGTGAGCAGCCCCACGCGCTCTTCCCCCTGGAGAATGCGTGGCACGGCCAAGACCGCCTTCCCTCCCCCATAGTGCAAGTCCACTGCCGCCCACTTGCGCGTCATGCCCGCGCCTAGGCGCATCGCATCTCGCAACGCCAAGGCGGGGCTCGGATAGACCTTCATGCGGGTCCCACCTGTCGGTGGACCCAGCGTATCGTCGTGCAGTGCGATGAAGATCCAGGTGCCGGTCTGTCTATCGTACCGCATCACCACACCGATGCCTTCCCACTCCTCGATCAGGGATTTGAGACTGACTGTCATCGATTCCTCAATTCGGTAAGGTCTCCCCCTCCCCGCACGGTCGACCATTGGGCCAACGGAAGATAACTTGCAGTTAGTTTGTGCGCCCCTGCCTAAGGCCTATCCAAACAACCCCTAAGTCTCCTTCACTTACCCCCTGTCGTGGGACATATCGTGGGACCAAAGTTCCTTAACGTAAGGAACTTTCACGCCTTCACGACCTTCAAGCCACCCCGCTGTTCGCCCAGGTACTCGCGTAGTAGGTCGGCGTCACTCTCGAGGTACGCGGCCACCTCGTGCTCCCGGATCACTGCCAGGATGTCCCCGAGCTTGAGCTTGGACACGCCCGGAATGAACGAGCCGCACGCCTTGCACCGGAGCCGATCCCCGTCGCTCTCCCGCGCCGTCTCGAGGAGCGCCGACAGGTCCTTCGCCGCTCCTTCCGACTCGGAGACCAGCCCGGCCCGAACCGCCGCCGCCCGCTGCCTGGCGTTCTGATTCGGCCCGCGCGTGCCTGTTTTCCCACCCGAAAGCAGGGCACCGCCATGAGGCTGTGGAATTAAGGAAAGGCCCACCGCCGCCTCGAGCGGGCAAAACGCTCCCCTTATAATGACGAGTCACGACGCCCGAACGTGGCGGAGCGACCACGAGCGCGCACATCGGCCATATTTCTCTGCCCAACGATACCGTGGGAGACACGATGGAACTCAAGGACGCGATCGCGCTAGTTACCGGTGGCGGCGAAGGCATCGGCCGTGGCATCTCCGAGGCACTGAAAGCCGAAGGGAGTAATGTCACCATCACCGGACGGCGCGAGGATGCGCTGCGCGCCGCCGCCGAGGAGATGGGCGTGGACTTCATCGCCGGCGACGTTGGCCGCGAAGCCGACGCTGTGCGGACCGTGGCCGCCGTGATCGAGAAGCACGGCCGCTTAGACATCCTCGTCAACAACGCGGGTTATGGGATCTTCAAGCCGCTGGTCGACATGGAGCTGGCAGAGTTGGAGGGTGTCTTTCGCACCAACGTGTTCGGGGCTTTCCTGATGGCGCGTGAGGCGGCGCGACAGTTCGTCAAGCAGGGAAGCGGCGAGCTGATCAACATATCATCCACGTCGGGTCTCAGGGGTGGGCGGGGGAGTACGGCGTACGGCTCGTCCAAGTTCGCCCTGAGGGGCATGACCGAGTGCTGGCGCGACGAGCTACGACGGCACGACGTGCGTGTCATGCTAGTCAACCCCAGCGAAGTGATGACCCAATTCGCATCAAAGGCTGGCCGTGAGCAACAGGCTTCCGCCAAGAAGCTGCGGCCCGAGGAGATAGCCGATGCAATCGTGGGCGCCCTCAAGGTGGACAGCCGTGGGTTCATCCCCGAGTTCTCCGTTTTCGCGACGAATCCGTTCTAGCTCATCGGGGTAGAGCGACGTTCGCCGAGCGGGCTGCTACGGTGGGCCGACCGTCGAGAGTGAAGTGTTGGGCGAGGCTCAATCGGCGGTATTGACCGCAGCGCTGTCTCCACCGGAGTAGGCGCGCGTGCGGCCGTGGGTTCGTCCAAAATAGCATCCGAGGTTAATGCAGTGGCGCCGGCCCGTGGACGTAGCCGATTTCGTCGATCACATCGATTACCTGGTGAACCTCATTGGTCTCGAGTATGTCGGCATCAACTCGGATTTTGACGGTGGCGGCGGCGTGGAGGGTTGGAACGATGCGTCGGAGACGTTCAACGTGACGTTGGAACTGGTGAGAAGAGGGGATACAGAGGAGGAAGTCGGCAAGCTCTGGAGCGGGAACTTGCTCAGGGTCTTAGATGAAGTGCAGCGCGTTGCGGAGGAGATTCAAGCGCAGGGTTGGCGCGTCCATTGAGTACCTTGCCACCGAGCACCTGGCTCTAGAACTGCAAAACGCGGAAGGTCACGTAACCCGGACCGCCCGCGTTTCTTTTTGGCCGTGGAATTCCTGGCGCTGCGTCTCAGTTACCGAGTCCCGGCCTGAGCCGGGACTCGTATCGGCAACGAGGTCACTGAATGATCCCAGTTCTGGGCTTGGCGTTCTTCACATAGCGATCCAGCCATTCTGTCATTTCCCAGATCACGTGCATCACCGATTCGCGGGCCTGGTAGCCGTGGCTCTCATAGGGCAGCATCACCAAGCGTACCGTGCCGCCAAGCCCCTTCATCGCGGCGTACATCCGCTCGCTCTGCATTGGGAACGTGCCCGAGTTGTTGTCCATCTCGCCGTGCGTCATCAACAACGGCTCATCGATCTTATTCGCGTGCATGAACGGCGACATCGCGAAATAGACCTCTGGTGCCTCCCAGAACTTCCGTTCTTCCGCCTGGAACCCGAACGGTGTCAACGTCCGGTTGTACGCGCCGCTCCGGGCTATGCCAGCGCGGAACAGATCGGAATGTGCCAGCAGATTCCCTGTCATGAATGCGCCGTATGAGTGCCCGCCGATTGCCGTTCGGTTGGGATCCGTCACGCCACGTGCCACCAACACGCTGACGGCAGCTTGGGCTCCCGACACCAACTGCTCGACATACGTGTCGTTCGGCTCCTCGTCACCTTCGCCGATGATCGGAAGCTGCGGATTGTCGAAAACGGCGTACCCATCGAGCACCCACATGATTGGTGAAGACCGTCCAACGTACGTGAACCGGTACGGCGACGTCTGCACCTGTCCGGCGGTGGCGGCGCTCTTGTACTCGGTGGGGTACGCCCAGAACAATGTCGGCAATGGACCGTCCTCCGGTTCGTATCCGGGCGGCAGGTACAGCGTGCCGGAGAGGCTGACGCCGTCATCTCGCTCGTACTTGATGAGTTCCTTGCTTACCTCGAGCATGGCGGGGTAGGGGTGCGGGAATTCGGTGATCTGGTGGAGCTCTCCGGTCGAAATCGTTCTGATGAAGAAGTTAGGAAACTCGGTTTTGGACTCGCGGCTCGTCAACACCGTCATCTTTTCGTCGTCGATGATGTCAAACGGAAACTCGTAATACGGCGCTGACGACCGGAACAGTCGCTCCGTGTCACCGGTGGTCAGGTCCATTTTGTCGAGGAAGGGGCGATCCCCCTCTTCAGATCCGCCCGGACCCGACAAGTAAATGAACCGGCCGTTATCCGAGGTGCGGAGCACGCGGGTTCCCCACCGCGTCTGTTTGGCGAGAGGGAAGCCGGGATTGTTGTAACGATCTTGGAACGAGAAGTCGAACAGGACGCGCTGTTCCGCCGTGGGGTTGTCAGGCTGGATCAGGACGCCCTTTCGGTTGCGCGTTCTCCACCATGAGCTGTAGAGGATCGCTCTTTCCCCATCACCCCACATGACCCCCGCGTATCGCTGGTCCAGTTCGGCCAACGAGACCGGCTCCCCGGTAAACGGCGCCTCCAACGTGAACAGCTCGTCACGTACCTCGGCCTCGGCTGCAGCGTCACCGCCGTCGCGCGCCTCGGTCCAAGCGAGGGTGGCAGGAACGTCCGCGCGCCACGCGACCGACCGTGGCCCCGTCCTCACCGAGCCAAACGCCACGGGTATGTTGTCAGCCAACGGAACGTCGGCCACCAGGTGTACAGGCTGGCCGTCGAGGTTCCACACTTCGATCCGCCGCGGGAAACGTGATGCGGGCACCTGATAGGAGTAGGGTCGGTGTAGTTGCTGTACCAGGAGGTACTCACCGTTCGGAGACGCGGAGATGCTCGCGAAGACTCCCGGCTCATTGAGGTTGTGTCGTGTGTCATTGAAGTCGATCACGACAAGCTGCGAAGTGAAGTAATAGTCGAACAAACCCTCGTCGTGGCTGTTCTTCAACAAGTCTTGATAGGTCCGCGCCGGCGCTGCGACGCCGAGGTTCTGTTGGATGACCGGGCCGGTTGGTACAGGATCGTCGGCAGGCGCATCGCCGCGTCTCGCGGGAATCACCTTTGCCACGAGCCGGCGGCTATCGGAGAGCCAGAGGTGTGACACGCCATACGTATCGTTGATGTGATCCTCGATGAGACGCCACGCCCGGCCGCTCTCCACGTTCGCCACCCACAGCTCGATTCCGCCCCGGCCAGTCACGAGAAACGCGATATGAGCACCGTTGGGCGCCCAGCGGACGTCCGTGATTCGCGCGTCCTCGGGGAGCCCAGTTATGCTGCGTTCGGCCGAGCCCTCGACTTCCTTGAGTGTCAGGCCGGTGTACCCGGTAACGCGGCTGGGGCCGTTTGTGGCCGGCTTGATTCGCAAACCCGCCAATCGCAGTTCCGGTTCGGCCAGTTGGGCGATCGGAGGAAGGCTCGGCCGGTGCATGAGAAGCATCCACTTGCGGCGGGGCGACAGGCTGATGCCCGGTGTGGGGGGCGCGTCGACGATGGCGGCGAGATTGCTGGGCGGCATCCGATAGCGCGCGTCGGTAGGGAGGGGATCCTGTGCTGCGGCGTCTACCGCAAGAAATGCGACCGCGATAGCCGAGACTAGATGGGGGCTCAATCTGCTCATTCTGAAACGCTCGGTCAAAGGTTAGTTAAAACATAATCCCCCGTCCGCTCATTTACGAAGGGCTTCGTTCCTGCAGGCCTCCCCGAGCGTCCTAGCGGCGTTCGGGCCTCTTTCATGCGCCGGCGCAAGCTACGTCGGTCATTTACGTTTCTTCGGGTGGAAGACGGTGGATGTCACGGAGAAGCTGTTCCGCACCCAACCTATCCTCGATTGGCTGGCCTACAGCGCGGAGTACGCGGATGGCCGCGTCTTCGCAGCGGATACCGCCACGACCGGCGTGATAGGCTGCATGACCGAAGTGGCTAAGAAGCGCACCGAGCGACCCTGCGAGTAGCGCAATGGCTAGGGCTTCGCATTCTTCGCAGGGGAGTCCCACGCATCTTGCTGAACCATGATCGCCAGGAGCCCGCGCTGCCGCTTGCGAGTCGCATACCCATTGTGCGATCCCAAGGTAGATGGCATCCAATAGGTCGGTGCGCTCCTGGGATCGCCCACCCCAAGAGAAGCCTTCGTAAGTATCGAGTTCGCTGATGTTTTCAAACACGGGTAGTCTCCAGGTTTGGGTGGATGAAATGGGTGCTTCCTGAAGGGCGGGGCGTCCTGTCGTCAACTCGTCCTGTGTCATTGTTCGTCGGGCCTGTAGGGTATGATCGGGCCCCCCGCCACCACCTGAACCGTGATCGGCGGCAACCCCTCGTGCTCGAGCTGCGCCGGGAGAACGGCCCGTAACTCCCGGATGACCGCCAGGACGTCGCTCAGCCTGAGCTTGGACACACCCGGGATGAAGGATCCACAAGCCTTGCACCGGAGTTTCGCGACCTCCCGATTCCGGAGACCAAACCGGCGTTCGGCGACCAAATCAAAGTCGATGCAAACCGCCATCTTTGGGTATTGGAGTTGAATGACTCCGCCGCCGACCCGTCGTGGAGCGTGTTCGACGCAGACGGTGTCTGGCTGGGTGTTGTCACGTTGCCCTCTGGGTTCACCCCAATGGACATCGGCACGGACTATGTGCTGGGCCTGTGGCGTGATGCGGACGATGTGGAGCATGTGCGGATGTACGAGTTGGTGAAGTCGGAGAGACGCTAGTCGCTGCGGGGAGTCCAATATCCCAAGGCGCGCGGCGGCAGCGCGCAAAGAGGAGTGGACACGCCCGGTGGGGCGTCGCCACCCAGCTCCTAGAATGGCCCCAGAGTCGTCTCGTAGTATTCCCGCCGTCTCACCACCTTGGCGATAGTCGAGTGATGCCAGTGGCCGCCCTGCTTGGTGGGAACACCGTCCGCAGTGAGCTTGCCTGCGATCGTTCGGTAGCTCTGACCCAGTCGCCAGGCCCGGAGAATCCTCCGCACAATCACCAGCTCTCGGGGTACCGGCACCATGGTCTCGCGGGAGCCGTTTGCCCTGAACCCCAAGGGCGGGTGTGAAGTTGGCTGCCCGTTCTCGCGCTTGAAGGCCAGGGCACTCCGGGTGCGTTCGCCGATCAGCTCCCGCTCCATCTGCGCCAAGCCGCCGAATAACGTCAAGACGAAACGACCGTGCGGCGTCGAGGTGTCGAGCGACTCGCTGACGGAGTGCAGCTCGATGTGGCGGGCGAGGAAGAGGTCATCGACCAGGGCCAGCAGGTCGCGCGTGCGCCTGGTCAGTCTGTCGAGCTTCACCACCACAACGTGCCCCACTTCGCCGCGCTCGCATCGCTGCACCAACTCGCGCAG
>JADFIT010000118.1 GCA_022566515.1 Gemmatimonadota bacterium | reverse complement strand
GAGCCGATTTACGGACATGAGGATCCCGACGGCTTCCCCGACATTGCCTCTGCGTGGATCAGTACCAGCAGCGTATACCGGCGCATGGAATTCGCGATCGCCCTCACGAGCGGCAAGGTTCCCAATGTGACGATCGATTTGGACGCGGCCCACTCGTTGTTCCAACAGCTGGGGTTCCCCGAGGCGACGCCCGACCAGATCGCCCAAGTGCGTGCGATCGCGGCGAACGCGGGGAAGGCGGAGGGGGATGGGATGGATCAACAGATGATGGTCGAAGGGATGATGGGTGGGGCCGGCGCCGGTGATGAAGCCAAGAATGAGCTGGATGACCGAGTTATTGCCGCGGCGTTTGTGCTAGGATCGCCTCGGTTTCAGAAGAGGTAAATCGTCGAACGCTGCTGCAGCGGCGCAACGAAGGAGGTAGCAATGGTTTCTCGACGCATATTCGTGAAGGAAGGTGGGCTCGCCGTGCTCGGGCTGAGCATGGTACCGGGGTTCGTCTTGAGGACGGCGATGGCTGCTTCACCCCGCCTTGGCGGGAAGAAGCTTATTGTGATTTTCCAGCGGGGCGGTGTCGACGGCCTGAACGTCGTGGTGCCCTTCGGGGAGAAGGACTACTACAAGTACCGGCCCACGATTGCCGTGCCGGCGCCCTCGAAAGACAGCGTCTCGGCTCTCGATCTGGATGGGTTTTTCGGCTTGCACCCCTCCCTGCGACCACTCCTTCCGCTCTATAAGGAAGGAAACATGGCGATCGTTCATGCGAGCGGATCGCCTCATGAGACGCGCTCGCACTTCGCGGCACAGGATTACATGGAGTCGGCGGCGCCGGGTGCCAAGCGTGTGAGGGACGGATGGCTCAACCGATATATCGCTAACAACCCCGATCCGGCGGCGTCCACCTTCCGCGGCGTGGCGTTGGGTCCGGTATTGCCGCGCACGCTCGCCGGGCCGGCCCCCGTTTTGGCGTTGGGGAGTCTAGACTCGGAAACGGCCGACGCGGCTCGATCGATGTACAAATCACTGTATGATGAGGAGAGCAACTCGCTGCTGTCCGGCGCCTCCAACGAGATGTTCGACGCGATGAAGCAGCTGAAGGAGGCCAATCCGGCGCAATACGAGCCGGCACCCGGAGTGCAGTACGCCAACAACCAGCCGTTCGCTCGCCGCTTGAGGCAAATCGCACAGATCATCAAGGCGGACCTCGGACTCGAGATTGCCTTTGTGGACGTGGGTGGATGGGACACACATCAAAACCAGGGATCGGTCCAACAAGGTAGACTCCCCCAACTGCTAAACCAGTATGGCGCGGCCATCGCGGCCTTCTATCGCGACCTGGGCGACCGGATGGAAGACGTGGTGATACTGACTATGTCGGAGTTCGGCCGGACGGCGCGGGAGAACGGGAATGCCGGCACCGATCACGGAAAAGCCAACGTGATGTTCCTGCTGGGTGGGTCCGTGAAGGGCGGTAAGGTCTACGCGGACTGGCCCGGTTTGGCGCGCGAGCAACTCAACGAAGATCGCGATTTGGCTATGACGACGGACTTCCGGGACGTATTTGCCGAGGTGTTGGTTCAGCATCTCGAGTGCAAGAATCCCGATGTCGTATTCCCGGATTACTCGGTCGACCCGAGGCGGTTCAAGGGGTTGCTATAGCAGAATCCAGTCGGGCGTTTGTCGAATATACTTTTCGACCTCGAACGACTTACTTGAAGTTCCGGCCCTCCGTGGGCGCTGTGTTGTGACACAAACCGCACGGGGGGCCGAGTTGCTCCGGGCATGGCCTTGTCGGCGACACCACTCCTTGAACCGTAGGTGCTAGTGTAGCATAGCTTGCGAGCCGTTGCCCGCGGGATGGGTAGCCTTTCTTCTGTGTGGGGGACCGTTAGTGGCAAATCCGCTTGCCGGTGGACTTCGTACTGAGCGCTCACGAACCGGAGATTTGATTGGTTCGTTTGCTCTGTCTTATCTGGTTGCCGTTTTGTTGCTCGCATCCCTCGTGTATTTCGGGAACGTGTGGGAGGTCCTGGCCAACAGTCGCTTCCTCGATTTCTTGATCCGCGTCGGCATCATCAAGTATCACGACAAGAACCTCGGATTCGTGGAGGGCGTCCCCGACCACAAGTACTATCTCAAGAGCCAACTTCCCGTCGATTGGCTGCTCGTCGGAGTTGCGGCTGGTCTCTTTATCGTCTTTTGGTTCGTCAAAGCGCTCGAGTTCCACGGTACGGCCCGCTTCTTCGGAGTGAAGGGCTCGTTTGGGCAACATATTCGCGCGTACTTATACGGACTCGGCCTCAGCAGGTTCTTTCCCTACGACTTGGGCGATGTCGCCACGGTTGACGCGTTACGCGGCCAGGGGCAGGACGAGGATCGCGCGACCGCCGTAGTGTTTACCGGCAAGCTCTTGGTCCTCTTTCAAATTGGTGTCTTCGGGCTCATTGGCCTCCTCGCTCGAGGATGGACGCCGTGGTTAGCACAGGTCTTTTGGTCAGTCGTGATTCTCGTTGTCCTCGCGCTGTGGTTACGTGGAACGCGCGGCGTGCGCCAATACGCCCGAACAGGAGATGCAGCAGCGGTTGTTCGCTCTCTCGCCACCGTTCCACGCGTGCTCGTCAAACTTTGCTTGCTCGCGCTGATGGCTTTCCTGTTGGAAGACATCATTGTGTACGTGATCGCGAACGCGTTCGGCATCGGCATTCAGTTCCGTGTTCTCATCATGGGGTTAGTGGGTGGCTACGTTGCAAGACTCATTCCGCTCACCCCAGGGGGCGTTGGCCAGTTCGAGTGGGGGTTCGCCATGGCGTTGTGGTTGGGTGGAGTGGGGATAGAGGATGCGGTCACGGTGGCGATCCTCGACAACCTGATCCGGTACCTCACTGGAACGCTGGTGCTGGGCCCAGTCATGCTTTGGCATGGGATCGAGACCAACCTGCGCACGGTGTTGGAAAAATTCACACGAAGCCACTCTCAGGAGGCAGCCGCGTGAACGATTACGGCAGCCGAGACGTTCCGAGCATTTCGGCGAGTACGCTACCAGTTGTCCACTCGGCAATCGTCCTTTGGAGCCGAGCGTTGACCGTGGCCAGCATCTTGACCGGGCTTTATCTGTTGGATCGGCTCACAATCCTGCTCGCGGACTTTTGGTTCTTCCGAAGCGTGGGATTCGAAAGCGTCTTCCGGACCAACTTTGGGACGGGAGCAGCACTCTTTGCTGTGGCATTCGTTGTGTTCACACTCGCGATCGCCGCGCCGGCATACGCGCACGCCGTCGGTGCCACCGGTCGGCGCCTCTTTCTCCGAACCGGTATGCTGGTGGGCGTCATCGCAGGATACGTCCTCGCCAAGCAGTTCGCCGACTACCTCCTTTTCTTCGAAGGACAGGATTTCGGCGAGACCGACGCCGTCTTCGGTCGCGATATCGGCTTCTACGTATTCACTTTGCCCAGCTTATGGACGACTTGGGCGGCCGGCCTCAGCTGCTTGTTGCTTGCCCTTGTGTCGTCTGTCAGTTCGGCGTATGCCGCCGCCCGCGCGAAGCCACGGCAACCCACTGCCCATCAGTTCGCCGGCTTGTTCGAGGTCATCTCCACGCGATTCACGGTTGGCGTGTTGATTGCGGTCGGCGTCGTGCTGGCGGTCGGCGCGCGGCTCAGCCGGTATAACTTGCTCATCAGGGACAACGGAGATTCGGCGGTATACAACGGAGCCTCCTACGTTGACGTAACGGGCCTTTTTTCTACACTCAACTACATCCACGTGAGTTCCTTTGGTGTCCTCGGCCTGACCGGCGGGATCGTTTATGTGTTGAACCGACTGCGGCGTTCGCTGCCCAAAGGGCCGCCGGCCCACGAATGGAGACCTTTCATCAATCGCGCCGCGTTACTGATACTGACGCCTGTGGCGCTGGACTTCGCGTTCAAGGGGCTGGTCACGTTGCGAGATCTTACGATGGTCACGCCCAACGAACCTGTCATCCAGTTGCCATACATCGAGCGGCACATCAACGCCACGCTCGCCGCCTACGATCTCAACGACGTCGAAACCGTAAGCTTCATACCAAAAGGTGACGGGGATCCACTGCCCGACGTCGACGACCTGCTGCAGAACGTTACGCTGCGGAATGCGCCGCTCTGGCCCGGTTTCGTGAGCCATCTCGAGCGACTCATCGATCCGCAGCACGCCGGACGTGTCGAGCAGACCGGCGGCGACAAGACCGTGTACGGCCCGATGCTGGAGATCTTGCAGCAACAGCAAAAGCTACGGACCTATTACGGATTCATCGACGTAGATGCCGTCCGCTATCAGGTCAACGGTGAACCCCGAATGTTCGTAAGCGCCGTGCGGGAGATCCCCCTCATCGAACCACAGGAATGGCTGGCCTGGTGGGGCCAAAAGTTCGTCCTGTTCACGCACGGATACGGACTCGTGATGGCCGAAGTGAACGGCCTCAACTCCGAAGGAGAACCGGTTTACGCATCGAGCGGGATCCCCACGACCGCCGAATTACCGATCCTCCAAGTCGCGAACCAGAGCGTCTACTACGGAGAGGGCGCCGCGTCCATGGCGTACACCAACGTGCGGCAGATGCGGGAGTTCGACTATCCCACCGATGAGGGGCGCGCCGAGACCGTTCTCCCGTCGAACGTCGAAGCAGGCGTTTATCTCAACTCCTTGCTGCGGCGGATCGTATTTGGGTGGCGGAGCAGACAGTTGCTTGAGATCGTGTTCAGCAGACTCATCGGCCCTGAGACACGAGTTCACTACTATCGGACGCCGATAACTCGCCTCGCACGCATCGCACCGTTTCTCTTCTACGACACCGATCCGTACGCCGTGGCCGTGAACGGCGGCATCCAGTGGATGGTCAATGCGTTCACGAGCACCGATCGATATCCCTATAGCAAGCAGGAATGGTTGGGTGACAAGTCCGATGAGCGTTCCGCGTTTCCCCGTCCGCACAGGCTCACTAACTACGTGCGAGATGCCGTGAAGGCGACCGTGGATGCCTATACCGGTGACGTCAGATTTTACAAGATCTCAAACGATCCGATCACGGAAACGTGGGCGCGTATTTACCCCGACCTCTTCACACCGGAATCCTCGATGCCGGCGGAAACCCGGGAGCACATGCAGTACTCCGTTCAACTGTTCCACATCCAGTTCGACGACATCTACAAGCTCTACCATATGAGGGACCCGATGACGTTCTTCAACATGGAGGACGTTTGGGACGACGCCGACGAGGTGCTGGGCCCGATCATGGACTTTGGGAAGGCCATCACTTTTTCGGTGGAGCCGTTCCACTGGATAGCGCAGACAGGCGGGATCCTTCCGCAGTCGGAGCGAGGGGCCCAGTTCGCACTCGGCATGGCCTTTACCCCCGAGAAGGCCCTAAACCTGCGCGCCATTCCTATCGTCTACCAGGACGGCGAAGACTATGGGCGAATCGTCGTCTTGCAGATTCCAAAGGGGCATTACTACCTGGGGCCCGAACAGGCCGATGCCGCCATCGATCAGGATCCCATCATCTCTCAACAGATCACCTGGTGGAACCGTCGCGGGTCGGAGGTCATTCGCGGCCATACGACAACACTCGTGGTGGACGGAGAAGTCATCTACGTGGAACCACTCTTTCTCCGATCGCAGCAAAATCCGGTGACCCAGCTCAAGCGTGTGCTCGTGGTTTTCCGTGGAAAGGCACGGATGGGCCGAACGCTCGAAGAAGCGCTCAGGCTGGCGGTCCAAGCAGAATAAGAGAGGAGTGAATCCAGGGTGGGCCATGCTGCGGCGGTTTCCGTTCTCGCCCTGACGATAGGGCTTTCGCTCGCTCGACCGGCCATTGGACCCTTCCGAATCCAGCCGGCGGGAGCCGCCATTCTCGGTGCTCTGCTCACCATGGCTGCCGGCCTTCTCCCTCTAGCAGCCGTCCTCGCGTCGCTCACCTTTCTCGCGCTGCCGGTTCTCACAATCGTCAGCCTCATGATCATCACGCTCATCGCCGAGCAGGCAGGGTTTTTCCGGTTCCTTGCGTGGCGCATGGCGAGGGCGGCGGGCGGCGATGGCGTGAAACTGTTCACATATCTCTTCCTCGCGGGAACGTTGACGGGTACGCTGTTCACCAACGACGCGGCGGTCCTGATCTTCACCCCCATGGTGTATAAGCTGATCGAAGAGGTCAAAGAGGAATCGTGGACCACCGCAAACAAGATTCCGTATTATTTCGCTGTGCTCTACGTGGCGAACCTCGTGGGCGCATTTGTCATCAGCAACCCGATCAACATCGTGGTGGCGAGCTGGTTTGGTATCGGGTTCATGGAATATGCCTTGTGGATGGTCATTCCCGCCGTCGTAAGCATGATCGTGACATACTTCGGGCTGCGACTGTTCTTCCGACACACGATCCCGGCGACGTATCGGGTGCCCGAGCATCACGAGTCCATGGTCGACAACCCCAGCTTCATGTTCACCAGCGGGGCAGTGCTGTCGGCCACACTGGTCGGGTTCTTCACGGAGCACTTGACGGGGATTCCAACCGGTTATGTCGCTGCCATAGGCGCGACGGCGTTGGCGGTCGCGTACCGTATCTTTGCCCGTGGTTCGCTGGTAGCGGTGGTGAGCGGAGTCGGGTGGGACGCGATCATTTTCGTGATCGGGATCTTTCTCGTCGCCAACGGCCTCCGGACCGCCGGACTCACCGATGCAATCGGCACACTCATTCTCCGCGCGGCCGACGAGGGCCAGTACATCGGGACCCTAGTGACAGGAGTCATCGCCGCCGGCTCCTCGGCGGTGATGAACAACCATCCCACCGCAGGCATCATGGCGCTGGCGATCGGCGATCTGTCCCTCATGGATCTGCCCGCACGGATGCTGGCCTTCTCCGCACTGATCGGGGGCGACCTCGGTCCCAAGATGCTCCCCATCGGCTCGCTTGCGGCGCTCATGTGGTTCCGGATTCTGCGAAGCAAGGGCGTCGAGATCTCGTATTGGCAGTACATCAAACTCGGCGTGCCGATCACGTTGGCGGCAATGCTGCTGTCGCTGCTCGCGCTGAACCTGGAGTTCGCCTTGTTCCAGGCCTTCCGGTGACGGCTGATGAATATCGAATATTGAATGTCCAATATCCAATATCCATTCAATATTCAATATTCGATATACTCGATATTCGACATTGGTCGGCTCCGTCGCTCAACCCAGCCGTGGCGGCTAGCGGTGAAACGTTCTTTCGGTTATGGTGACCCGAAGTGGCCGGCATTGGCCCGGCCGCACCCAATCACTCACGGCCGAGACAGACCCATGATCAGGATCTCATGCCCCGCATCACGTCGCACCCTGACCGGACTGGCAGTAGCGACAGTCCTCGCCATCGCTCCATCCGTCGCTGTTCAGGCTCAGATCCGGATCACGACGCCCAAGGAGCAGTTCGGCTTCAACATAGGCGACGACTACCATCTGGCCAATTACACCCAGCTAACCGAGTACTGGCGGAAGCTCGAACGTGAGTCCCCCAGAATGGTTCTGGTGGAGATCGGCAAGACCGCGGAAGGACGGTCGCATTTGATGGCGATCATCACCTCTCCGGAAAACCACCGGGAGCTGACCAGGTACAAGGAGATCTCCCGCAGGCTGGCGCTGGCCGAAGGGTTGACGGACGACCAGGCGCGAGAGCTTGCCAGGGAAGGCAAGTCTATAGTGTGGATCGACGGCGGACTGCATGCCACCGAGGTGCTGGGAGCCCATCAGCTCATGGAGACGGTCTATCAGATGGTGAGCCGCAACGACCGTGAGACCATGCGGTTCCTCGACGACAACATCCTCCTCGCGGCGCACGCCAATCCGGACGGCATGGAACTCGTATCGAACTGGTACATGCGGGAACCGGAGCCGACGAAACGCAGGAGCGGCGGGATTCCGCGACTGTACCAGAAGTACATCGGTCACGACAACAACCGCGATTCCTATATGGTGACCCAGCCGGAAACCGAGAATATGTCCCGGGTCATGTACCGGAATTGGTATCCGCAGGTGATGTACAACCATCACCAGACCGGACCGGCCGGCACCGTGATGTTCGCTCCGCCATTCCGCGATCCGTTCAACTACGTCTACGATCCGCTGATTCCCCTGGGCATAGAGGCAGTGGGCACGGCGATCCACAGTAGGCTGGTGGCGGAGGGGAAAGCCGGCTCTACGATGCGCTCTGGTGCAAGTTACTCGACGTGGTTCAACGGTAACGTCAGAACCGTCGGATACTTCCACAATCAGATTGGGATACTTACCGAGACTATCGGCAATCCGACGCCGGTGCGGATTCCATTTCTACCTGAGAAACAGCTCCCGCACGGTGACTTGCCCTCACCCATCGAGCCCCAGGAGTGGCACTTCCGCCAGTCGGTCGATTATTCGATAACAGCCAACTGGGCCGTGATGGACTACGCGTCGCGGAACCGGGAAACGATGCTGTACAACCGCTACCTGATGGGCAGGAACTCCATCGAGCGGGGAAGCCGTGACAGCTGGACGATTCATCCAACGCTGATCGACGAGGTCAACGCCGCGGTTGCGGCGAGTGGGAGCGGGGCTCGGCAAGGGCAGGCACAAACTTTCCGCCGCTCCCGCGGTGTGCCTGATGAGTACTTCGCCATGCTGCGAAAGCCTGAAAATCGGGACCCGCGGGGATACATCCTTTCGGCGGACCAGCCGGATTTCCCCACGGCGGTCAAGTTCCTGAACACGTTGGTCAAGAACGGTGTCACCGTTCACCGGGCCACGCGCGATTTCGAGGTCGCCGGGAAGCACTACCCCGCCGGCTCCTACGTGGTTAAGCCGGCTCAGGCGTTCCGGCCGCACATCCTCGACATGTTCGAGCCCCAGGATCACCCCAACGACTTCGAGTACGAGGGTGGTCCTCCGATTCCGCCGTACGACAACGCCGGCTACACACTGGCCTTCACGATGGGAATCGAGTTCGATCGCATCCTCGAGAGCTTCGACGGGCCGTTCGAAAGAATCGACGGCTTTGCGACACCGCTTGCGGGAAGTGTCACGAACGCACAAGGCGCCGCGGGCTTCTTGTTGAGCCACGAGTTGAACGATGCGGTAATAGCGACGAACCGCCTGCTCGCCGACAACCAGGAAGTGTATTGGCTAACGGCACCGCTCTCCGCGAACGGAAGGACGTATCCCGCCGGCACGATCTACATCCCGGCGAGATCGTCGACACGCGGCATGCTGGAGGCCATGGCGACAGAGCTTGGTTTGAGTTTTGACGGTGTGGGCACCGCGCCGACGGGCAATGCGTTGCAGGTGCGCCCGGTCCGAATAGGCTTGTGGGACCGGTACGGGGGCTCCATGCCCTCGGGGTGGACGCGCTGGCTGTTCGAGCAGTTCGAGTTTCCGTTCCAGCGGGTGTACCCACAGGAGCTCGACGGTGGCAACCTGAGGCAGAAGTTCGACGTGCTGGTGTTTGTGAATGGCGCTATTCCGAGTCCCGGGGGGGCGGGGAGAGGGAGACAAGGGTTTCGCCGTGGGGGAGCGGGTCCCGACCCGTCAACCATTCCGCAGGAATACCGCAGCCAGCTCGGAAGCATCACCGCCGGCAAGACGGTGCCTCAGCTCATGGAATTCATGGAGCAAGGTGGGACGGTCATCACGATCGGCAGTTCCAACAGCCTGGCACGGTACGCCGATCTTCCGCTGACCAACCATCTGGTTGACGGCAAGGGAGAGCCGCTGGCCCGCAGCGAGTACTATGTCCCGAGTTCCGTGCTCCAGGTGAAGGTCGATAACACGCGGCCGCTGGCCTATGGCGTCAAGAACCGGGTAGATGTCTTCTTCAACAACAGCCCGGTATTCCGCGCGCGGCCCGAGGCACAGCTCGCCGGCGTGCGCCCCGTGGCGTGGTTCGACAGCGACACGCCATTGAGGAGTGGATGGGCGTGGGGCCAGCACTACCTCGACGGCGGCGTCGCCATCGCAGAGGCAAAGATCGGCCGGGGCAACTTGTTCATGCTCGGACCGCTGGTGCTGTTCCGCGGCCAGCCCCACGGGACGTTCAAGTTTTTCTTTAACGGAATCTATTTGGCTGGCGCCAACGAGGTGCAGCTCGGGGAAATCGCCACTGGTGGGCAATAGTGTTTGGTGGGAAGTAGGAAGTACTTCCTACTTCCTCCCTCTCCAAAACAGATACACCGGAACACCGAGTGCAATCAACCCTGACCCGAGTAGCGCGTTTTCAGGATTGGACGCGATCGAGCTTACCACCACAAACGCTGCTGCTGCGACGAAGAG
>JADFIT010000013.1 GCA_022566515.1 Gemmatimonadota bacterium | reverse complement strand
GAGTCCCGACTCATCATCTAATCACCACCCCGGCATACGCCACCACTTGGCTGTCGTCTCCGGTCACCCAGCCACTGTTGCGGTAATCCACGACCTCCGCCTGCTCTGCGCCGAGCAGCCGCGCGGCCTCGAGGACTACCGCCGCAGGCCCACGCCCACACATCGTGATGTTGTGTTGGCGACACGCTTTCAGAAGTCCCTCACCATCGAGCTGGACGACACGGTCCAGAGCGATTCGATCTTTCCGTGCGGCCGACTCGGCGGTTTCGTAATGGGTCATGTCGGACGACGCGACCAGACTAACCGGCTCGTGCCACTCGCGGACGACACCGGCGAGCGCTTCACCGAGCTGGCGGCACCGGTCCCAGTCATCCCATGCAAGAACGATCGGGACCAGATCGGAGTCGGGAGCCAACAGGGAGAGAAATGGAAGTTCGACTTCAATGGCGTGCTCTCGTGCGTGAGCCATGGGGTCGTGCACCACCAGCGGACACGCGTCACACAACGCGGACACGAACTCATCCGCAATGGAGATGTCGCCGAGGGGCGTCTGGAATGTCCCGCTTCTCCACGTGCTGGCTCCACTGCTGGCGCCGAGCACCCCGGTGTGGTTCGGTGCCAGGATGACGACGGTCGAGGAGAGTTGCAGGCGTTTGAAGACCTCGGCGGCGCAGGAACCGGAGTAGATCAAACCTGCATGGGGAACGATTGCCGCCACGGCGGGCGCCGCAGTCGCGTGGACCTCGGCGAGCAGGTCCTCAACGAGGTTCCGGAGTTCCTGTGGCTCTCCGGGATAAAACAACCCCGCAACTGCGGGACGTCGGATTTCCCCTATTTGAAGCTCTGCCCGATGGTCCGCCCGAGAGAGATCTCGCCGTTGTCGATGCGGAGGTTATAGCCGCACTCTTGATCCGAGCAAACCCATGCTTTGAACATGATCGACGCGCCATCCCGTCCGTAATCGGAAAGTGGTATCAACTGCCCTTTCCCACACTTCATGCACTTCGGCCAATCCCTGCCTTCCATCTTTCCACCCCCTTCACCCTTAAGGACTGAGGAACACCTCGCCGGCCGGCCTCATGCTAACACTCTACGCACCGCACACCCGTCCAGGGATAGTCTCGCTCAAATTCCGCAGCGAAACCATAGACGTTCTCGAAGTCCGAGACTTGGTCTGATTCTTCCTTCATGAACAGGCCGACTTCGATCAGCGTGAACACGATCCGGCCGATGTCTTCGGTGCTCTCGAGCCCCCAGTGGTTCAACACGGTTCGAGCCGTCAGGCCAAACTGCTCTACGGCAAAATCCCGGCACGCCCAGGCCAACTCAGGGCCTGTTACATGGCCTCGCACCGGGCGTTGCTGCTGGCCGTATTCCAGGGCCGCCAGGACGAACAGATAGGCCCGCTCGTGATATTGACCATCCGCCTCGCGGATGCGGTCCAGAATCTCGTCGGCGAGCTGCAACTCAGTCATACCCCAAAGTTGGTATGGTGGACGGAGGGGAGCAAGAGGGGCTCACGTCGTCGCCGCCGATATATACAGCGGAAAGCTCTCGGCCAGCTCCCGCACCTCGGTTGCCACCGCATCGATCGTTTCTTCGTCGCGGGAGGCGAGGACCCGCGCAATGAAGTCGCCTATCAGCGCCATCTCCTCCTCACACATGCCTCGGGTTGTCAGGGCCGGCGTCCCGATCCGCAGGCCGCTCGTGACGAATGGCGAGAGAGGATCGCCGGGGACGGTGTTCTTGTTGACGTGGATTCCGGCACGCCCCAGGGCTTCTTCGGCGTCCTTGCCCGAGAAGTCTTTGTGACGCAGGTCCACCAGAATCAGGTGTGTGTCCGTCCCGCCGGAGACAAGGTCGTATCCTCGCTGGGCCAACACTTCGCCGAGTTTCTTGGCGTTGCGGATTACCTGTGCCCCGTATTCCTTGAAAGCCGGCTGGAGTGCCTGACCGAACGCGACCGCCTTAGCGGCTATTACGTGCTCCAGGGGTCCTCCCTGCCCACCCGGAAAGACGCTCTTGTCCACCGCCTTCGCAAACTCATTACGACACAGAATGAAGCCCCCACGCGGGCCGCGAAGCGTCTTGTGCGTCGTGCTCGTGACTATCTGGGCGTGCTCCACAGGGTTCGGATAGTGCCCGCCGGCCACCAAACCGGCGAAGTGCGCCATATCGACCAGGAATACGGCGTCGACCTCCCGAGCGACATCCGCGAAGGCCGCGAAGTCGATGATACGGGGATAGGCACTGGAGCCCGCGATGATGAGCTTCGGGCGTTCCCCCAATGCCAACTCGCGCACTGGGTCCATGTCGATCAAACCCGTCGACTCATCGACGCCATACTGAACCGAATGGAAAATCTGTCCACTATGGTTGACCTTGTGACCGTGGGTGAGGTGTCCGCCGTGTGGCAGGGACATGCCCATGAGTTTCTCGCCGGGCTTCAGTACAGCCATGTAGGCGGTGAGGTTCGCCTGCGAACCTGCGTGGGGCTGCACGTTGGCGTGATCGGCACCGAACAGCTGTTTGGCCCGGTCGATTGCCAGCTGCTCGATTTCGTCGACAATCTCACACCCTCCGTAATACCGCTTCCGGGGATAGCCTTCCGCGTATTTGTTGGTGAGTGGCGACCCCATGGCGTCCATCACTGCTTGGGACGTGAAATTCTCGCTCGCGATCAGCTCCAACCCGTCTTCTTGACGCTGGGTTTCTCGTTGAACCAATCGAAAAACGATAGGGTCGAGATCCTCGAGACGAGCTGTCAATGTCATTCGTCAACCTCGATCTTGGCGACGCGCCGTTCGTGGCGCCCTCCCTCAAACGGTGATTCGAGCCAGCGACGAAGGATCTCCACGCCCTGTTCTTCTTTGACGAAACGCGCCGGCAATATCAATACGTTGGCATCGTTGTGCCGCCGGGCCAGCTCGGCGATCTCCGGGGTCCACGCCACAGCGGCCCGCACACCTGCAAAGCGATTCGCGGCATATGACATACCCAACCCCGTTCCGCACGTCAACACACCACGGGTGACGGCCCCTTCGCCTACCTGCGAGGCCACTGCCTTCGCGTAGTCGGGATAGTCGACCGACTCTGTGCTATGGGTTCCCACGTCTACGGGCTCGAAGCCCAATGCCTCGAGTTCCGCCTTCAGTCGCTCTTTGAGCGCGAACCCTGCATGGTCGGCCCCAATGGGGATTTTCTCAGCCAATGGGCCTCCGGTTGATGTCGATCAGTCGTCGGCGGGCGGTGCGATCAAGCCTTCCGTCATTCCGTCTTTCCGTCATTCCGTTACTTCGCAACCGCGGCCCGCTTGACCTCTTCGATCCTGCGCTCGGCGAGCCGGCGGGCGGCTCTATAAGAAGGAATACCCTCGTCGCGCGCAATCTCAAGGATGCCCAGGATGGTGCCGTGGATTTCTCCCGCCTTGGCGTGCGCTTGCTCCATTGTCCAACCAGCCAATTCCGCATTCACGTTGATCAACCCACCACTATTCACGACGTAGTCGGGTGCATAGATGATCCCGCGCGCGTCCAAGGCGTTGCCGTGGCGGTCTTCCGCCAACTGATTGTTGGCACAGCCCGCGATGATATCCACGTTCAGAACGTCGATCGTCTCATCGTTGATCACCGCCCCGAGGGCGCACGGGGCAAAGATGTCGGCATCTACCGCATAGATCTCGTCCGCACCAACCGACCTGGCCCCAAACTCGCGAACGACCCGGTCAACTTTTTCCTGATCGATGTCAGTCACGATCAGGTGGGCACCCTCTTCGTGGAGCGCCTTGCAGAGATAGTATCCCACATGGCCGAGGCCCTGAACCGCGATCGTCTTGTCGCAAAGTGACTCGTCATCATACTTGAAGAGGGCGCAAGCTTTCATTCCGCGATACACCCCGAAGGCTGTCACAGGGGAAGGATCGCCGGAGCGTTCCTGCAGGCCACCTACGTATGAAGTCTCCTGCCGAACATATGCCATGTCTTGCGGCGACGTGCCGACGTCTTCCGCCGTGATGTATCGTCCACCCATCAGCTCCACGTGCCGCCCGTGGGCCCGAAAGAGGCTTTCCCTCTCCTCCTTCTTGTTGTCGCCCAGGATCACGCTCTTTCCACCGCCCAGATCGAGGCCCGCTACCGCCGCCTTGAACGTCATGCCCTTCGAGAGACGCAATACGTCGATGAGTGCCTCTTGTTCATTCTCGTAATTCCAGAAACGGGTCCCGCCAAGAGCGGGGCCTAGGGTGGTGCTATGGATTGCTATGATGCCACGGTACCCACTATCCGGATCATACATGTAGCTCACTTGCTCATGCGCGAATCGGCCGATCGCTTCAAAAATCACGTCCAGTCCCTTCGGTAGTCGTGGTTGGAGTATAGCTCACGCGCGATGACGATACGTTGCACTTCACTCGTGCCCTCGTAAATCTCAGTCACCTTCGCATCGCGGAACAGTCGTTCAACGGGATAGTCACGCATATATCCGTACCCACCAAAAACCTGAACGGCGCGAGTCGTAACGAACATCGCCATCTCTGACGCAAACAGCTTGGCCATGCTCGCCCGCATCGTGATGCCTTCGCCTCGCTGCTTGGCGCGGGCAGCCTCATGTAGCAGTGCACGTGCGGCGGACAACCGTGTCGCCATGTCTGCCAACATGAAGCTCACCCCTTGAAAATCTTTGATCGGTTGTTCGAACTGTTTACGCTCGCCCGCGTACTTTACAGCATGCTCGAGCGCCGAGCGCGCTATGCCGATCGCCTGCGCGGCTACGCTCAGGCGGCCCGCGTCCAATCCCTCCATCGCGTAACCGAACCCCTTCCCCTCTTCTCCAATCAAATGCTCGGCGGTGAGTTGCACGTCGGTCAGCGCGATCTGTGTCGTTCGGGACGCGCGCAACCCCATCTTGTCTTCGGCCTTTCCCGCTGCTACACCAGGCGTGTCCGACGGCACGATGAAGAACGACAGCCCTCGCGCCCGCGAACTCGCGTCGTCCGACGTACGCACCATCACCAAGAGGACATCTGCCACATCTCCGTTGGTCACCCATGCCTTAGTGCCGTTGAGCACCCAGTTGGAACCGTTCCACTCCCCACGCGCCCTCACATTCGCCAGATCGGACCCGGCGTCCGCCTCCGATACGCAGAACGCCGCCAGCAGCTCTCCTCGCGCCATCGGCTTGAGCCACCGCTCCTGCTGTTCGGTCGTGCCGTGCAACTCGAGGATGCAACAGGGGAGCGAGTTGTGGACGCTCAATGCAATGGAGACACTCGCGTCTGCGGCGGCGATCTCCTCGACCATCATCAAGTAGGTGAGCGTGTCGAGCCCCAACCCGTCCATGTCCTCCGAAACGAGAAGACCCAGAAACCCCAACTCGCCCAATCGCTTGATGGTGTGCGCCGGGTATTCCCTGTTCTCGTCCCACTCTCGTGCGTACGGGGCAATCTCGCGCTGCGCGAAATCGCGGGCCGCCTCAACGAGTTCCCTACGACGGTCTTCGCCCACGAAGCCCTCGGCGACATCAGGAGTAGGCATAGAACCCTTGCCCGCTCTTGTTCCCCAGCCGTCCAGCAGCAACCATCTTCCGAAGCAGTGGGCAGGGACGATACTTGTCGTCGCCGAACCCTCGATGCAGCACCTCGAGAATGTCGAGGCACACGTCCAGGCCGATGAGATCGGCTAGCGCAAGCGGACCTATCGGATGGTTCATGCCAAGCTTCATCACGTCATCGACAGCTTCCGGCTCGGCTACGCCCTCCATCACACAGAAACACGCTTCGTTGATCATCGGCATGAGCACCCTGTTGGAAACAAATCCCGGAGAATCATTCACTTCGACCGGAGTCTTCCCCAGCGACTTAGTGGCTGCCACCACGGTAGCCACGGTTTCGTCCGACGTCTGGAGAGCACGAACGATCTCGACGAGTGGCATGACCGGCACGGGATTCATGAAGTGCATGCCTATCACCGACTCGGGCCGCTTTGTCTGCGCGGCGATTTCAGTTATTGAAATCGACGACGTGTTGGTGGCGAGAATCACACCTTGGCCTGCCACTGCATCCATCTCGCGAAAGAGATCGAACTTCAAATCCGGCTTTTCCGCAATCGCTTCGACGATCAACTCCGCTCCGTCTATGGCACCGACGTCCGTCGACGTATCGATCCGGTCCAGCGCAGCGTCGCGCCCGTCGGTTGTGAGCTTTTCCTTCTTGATCTGACGGTCCATATTCCTGCGAATCGTCGCCAGCCCGCGCTCGATGATTTCTTGCGACACATCGATCAGTCGCACGTCGCAGCCCGACTGCGCAAAGACGTGCGCGATGCCGTTGCCCATGGTTCCCGCACCCACTACGGCCACTCTGTTCAAATCCACCTCCAAAGCCCTCTCACTAAAAAGGCGCTCATCTGAGCGCCTTCGTCTTGTCGCCAAATCTGCGAATAAGCAGGGCTGCGAGGAACAACTTGATGAGGTCGTTGGCCAAGAACGGCAACGACCCTAGGCGGACCGCGGTCGCCATGTCGCCACCCAACGCGGCCAGCTGTGCGACCCCGCCGGCGTGTATCACAACCAAGCCGACAACGACTGCAATCGCTACGCGACCCCACGACCGGCCGCCCGCGGCCAGGAGTCCCGTGAGACCCGCCGCCACGGGATATGCCAGCAGATACCCTCCTGTCGGACCGAACAAACGGGCGACACCGGGTGCGCCCATTGGAGCGAATACCGGAAGGCCCGCCGCTCCCAACGCCAGATACAATACCAAGCTCGCCGCACCCACGCGTGGACCCAGCAACCCACCCACCAGCAACACCGCGGGCACCTGAAGCGTGACCG
This sequence comes from Gemmatimonadota bacterium, assembly GCA_022566515.1. GTDB lineage: Bacteria > Gemmatimonadota > Gemmatimonadetes > Gemmatimonadales > GWC2-71-9 > B3T1B10. Next base: position 31,424 of record JADFIT010000013.1, on the reverse strand, counting down.
GCACCGGAGTACCGGGCAGCGGGATCGCCATCTGGGCTCCCAGCGCGACCAACAAAGCGCCCAGGACAAGGGAAATCACCCGCCACAGCGGCAACGAGTGCGCCGCTGTGACCGTCGGGACATGTACTGTTGCCATAGTTACACTCGCTCCACACTGAGGGCGACGGCGTTCCCACCACCCAGGCACAGGGTAGCCAAGCCACGCACGACATTGCGCTGCTGCATAGCGTACAGCAGCGTCGTGAGCACGCGGGCGCCGCTGGCCCCGATCGGATGCCCGAGCGCAACCGCACCACCGTTCACGTTCACGCGGTCCCAATCCCAACCGAGGGCCTTCCCGTTCGCCAGGGCCTGGACGGCGAAGGCCTCGTTCGCCTCGATGAGATCGTAATCACCGATTTCCGCTTCGTCCTTCTCCATAAGATTCTGCACTGCAACGATCGGCGCGAAGAACAGGTCTCGCGGCTCGCCACCGCCCGTCGCATAATTGGTGACACGCGCCAAGATCTCCAAACCGTGCGCTACGGCAAACGCCTCGGACGCCACGACCAGCGCGCTGGCGCCGTCGTTCAACCCCGGAGCGTTACCTGCCGTAACCGTGCCGTCCTTCTGGAAGGCAGCCCTTAGCTTGCCGAGCGCCTCTAGTGTCGTATCCTTCCTGGGAGACTCGTCGGTATCGACGACTGTCGTCCCCTTACGACCCTGGATTTCCACCGCCACTATCTCGGAAGCAAAACGGCAATTCTCTATGGCGTCAGTCGCCTTCCGGTGACTTCTGAGGGCAAACTCGTCCTGTTCCCGCCGCGAGATCTGAGCCTTCTCGGCCGTGTACTCTGCATGTCCTCCCATGTGGCAGTCGCCGAAAGAGCACCAGAGTCCGTCGTGGATCAGCCCGTCCTTCAACTCCTGATTGCCGAACTTGACCCCATCACGCATGCCCCACAGGTAGTGAGGGGTGTTTGACATCGATTCCATGCCGCCTGCGATGACGCACCGGGCATCGCCGGCCTTGATCGCCTGAGCCGCCAGCATCACGGCCTTGAGCCCCGAGCCGCATACCTTGTTGATCGTCACCGAGGGCGCAGTTCCCGGAATCCCCCCGCGCACCGCCGCCTGTCGAGCGGGCGCCTGCCCCTCCCCTCCCTGCAATGCGTTTCCCATGATGACTTCGTCCACCGCCGCAGGCTCAATACCAGCACGGTCCACCGCTTCGCGGATGACGATCGCCCCTAGATCGGTGGCCTGGAGTTTGGCCAAACCGCCCAAATAGCGGCCAATGGGTGTCCGCGTGGCACTCAGAAGGACCGCAGTTCTCTCACTATTCGACACAATTCACCTGATCGTTTCGCTGAAAAGCCCCAATCCGGGTCCGGCACCAGCGTGGTCTGGGAGGGACAAGCGTAGAGCCCGAGACGAAAGTTACTCGGACGGTACCTGCACTCTCAACCGGTGGGTGAGAGTGAACGTTCCCGGATTTGCCTCAGGACGCGCTCGACGAACGCGTCCACAGGCATGATCTCCTGTTTCTTACCGGTTCCCCGTACCCGAACGGCTACCGTGCCGTTTTCCACCTCGCGCTTGCCTACCACCGCCATGTAGGGAACCTTCATGATCTCGCCGTCACGCACGCGATAATTCAGCGTCTCGCTCCGGTCATCGACACTCGATCGAATCCCCACCGTACGCAAACGCCCGTGGATATCGGAGGCTGCACTCGCCAGATCGTCCGTGATGGGAATGACCCGGACCTGCTCCGGTGATATCCACACCGGGAATGCCCCGGCAAAATGCTCGATGAGCATCCCCACGAAGCGCTCCATGGTGCCGTAGATAGCTCGGTGGATCATCACGGGGCGATGCGGTTTGTTGTCGCGGCCGACGTACTCCAACCCGAATCTCTCGGGAAGCTGGTAGTCGAGCTGAATCGTCGCACCCTGCCACTCCCGGCCGATGGCATCGCGTATCTTGATGTCGATCTTGGGCCCGTAGAACGCGCCTCCCCCCTCGTCGACCCCATACGTGATGTTCTTCCGCTCTAGTGCCCCTAGCAACGCCTTCTCGGCGATGTCCCACACGTCGTCGGACCCGATTTTTTTCTCCGGCCTGGTGGAGAAGTCCAGGCGATACTCCAGGCCGAACGTCTTGTTGAGCACAAAGTCAGCCAGATCGAGGATGCCATATATTTCCTCTTCGATCTGGTCCTCGGTGCAAAAGATGTGCGCGTCGTCCATCGTGAGGCCCCGAACGCGCAGCATACCGTGCAGGGTTCCCGAGCGCTCGTTGCGGTACACGTTGGCCACTTCCGCCAGCCTGATGGGTAACTCCCGGTACGACCGCTGCCGCGATGCATACACCAAGGCATGCATCGGGCAATTCATCGGCTTCACTCGATAGCGCACGCCTTCCGCGTCACCCGCCGCCGCCGCCATTGCCGGAAACTGGTCGTCTTCGTACATGGGCAGGTGCCCGGATCGAAAAAAGAGTTGTTCCTTCGTGATATGAGGCGTGTACACCAAGTCGTAGCCACGGCGCAAGACCTCATCTTCAATGAAGCGGCGCAACTCGAACTGGATGGTAGCCCCCCGCGGGTGCCACAAGATCTGCCCGGGCCCCACGTCCTCCTGGATGCTGAACAGATCGAGTTGCTTACCGATGACACGGTGGTCGCGCTTGCGGGCTTCTTCGAGGCGCGTGAGGTATTGGTCGAGGTCCTTCTTGTTGAACCAGGCTGTCCCATAAATCCGCTGGAGCATCTGGCGGCGCTCGTCGCCCCGCCAATACGCCCCTGCGGCGTGCAGCAACTTGAAGTGCTTGAGGCGACCCGTCGCCGGCAGGTGCGGTCCGCGGCAGAGGTCGACAAACGGGCCGTCGGCATACACAGAGATGACCTCATCGTCGCCCAACTCTTCGATCCGCTCCAGCTTGAGCGGGTCGTCCTTGAATCGTCTTTCCGCTTCGTCCCGATCGACCTCTTCGCGCACGAAGGGAAAGTTCTCCTTCACCACTTCGCGCATCCGGTCTTCGATCGTTGCGAGATCTTCAGGGGTGAAGGGACGCTCGACCTCGAAGTCGTAGTAGAAGCCATCTTCGATAGCGGGTCCGAAGCCGATGTTCGCCTCCGGATAGAGCTGTCGCACCGCCGTAGCCAGGATGTGCGCGGCCGAGTGCCGCAACACATCGAGAGCTTCCGGCTGGCGTTCCGTCAGGATTTCGAGCGAAACGGTTTCGGAGATCGGCCGTTCTAGGTCCCATACCTCACCATCAACCTTGGCAGCGAGAGCGGCGCGGGCGAGACCGGCGCCTATGTTCTCGGCCACCTGCAGCGCTGTCGTACCGGCCGGAAACTCGTGGACCGAGCCATCTGGCAGGTTGATCGAGATGGAGTTCGTCATCCGAGGCCCGGGATGGACGACTCCAGTAGCGGCTGCGGAGTACTCCCAAATACGAAGAAGAGTGCGAGCCCCGCAAGCACCAGTACGGCCACGATCACTGATTGGGTCAGGGCCTTTCGGCTCAAGAAAGCTGGTTGCTCGGAAGTCATCCGTTGATAAAGCTGCAGGGTTCGTACTATTGTTAGGAGAGTTAAGTTTAGCATGTACCCCTGGGCCATGGGAGGGGCATTGCAAGGGAGCGGACGAGAATCCGGTAGCGGGCTTGGCATCGCACTCACAGGCGCGGTCGGCTTTGGTGCCGGGCTGCTGTTCGGACTCATCGCCGGAGGGCTGGTGGGCGACGTGGGTTCGGGTCGCCTAGGGCGCGCGGTGCGGCGACTGGGTCCCAGCGACGACGAAGAGTCGGCGGGCGAGGATGCCGAGCGGGTCGAGCACGAGCTGCTCGACGTTCTCAAGCGCAACCCGGCGACCCGGCACCTGAGCCTCACTGTCCTAGCGCTGGGCGGCGGCCTCGTCGAGCTGACCGGCACCGTGCCTGACGAGACGACACGGGAGCTGGCTGCGCGCCTGGCGCGCGGCGTGCTGGGTGGGGATGTGATCGTCAACCGCATCCTCGTCGAGGGTACGGACACCAGCCAGCAGTCTGCGGTAGTCTCCTAGGAGCCTCTGACCCTCAATCCGCGGCTATCCGCGGCCGAATAGCCTCTACCAATGCCAGAACGTGAGCTCGCTCCACGATACGATCCTGCGGCGATTGAATCGGCCATCTATCAACGATGGATCGACGCCGACATCTTCACGGCCGACCGAACGTCGGGTAAAGATCCATACGTCATAGTCATCCCGCCGCCGAATGTCACCGCGGTGCTGCATATGGGGCAAGGACTCAACAATACGCTCCAGGACGTAATCATCCGATTCGAAAGGATGCGCGGGCGGGAGGTGCTGTGGCTTCCCGGCACCGACCACGCAGGCATCGCCACCCAGAACGTGGTGGAGCGCGCGCTGGCGAAGGAAGGTAAGACGCGACAGGAGTTGGGACGAGAGGCGTTCGTGGAGCGGGTGTGGAAACACGTCGAGTGGGCCGGCGGCACTATCCTAGATCAGCTCAAGGCGATCGGCGCGTCGTGCGACTGGTCTCGCACGCGGTTCACGCTGGACGAAGATTATTCTGCCGCCGTCAAGCGGGTTTTCGTGCAACTCTACGAGGACGGCCTCGTGTATCGCGGTCATCGAGTGATCCACTGGTGCCCACGGTGTTTGACATCGTTATCCGACGAAGAAGCCGAGTTTCACGATCGGGAAGGCCGGCTGTGGTACATCCGCTACCCCCTCACAGACGGCTCCGGTCAGGGACACGTAACGGTGGCTACCACGCGGCCCGAGACGATGTTCGGCGATGTATGTCTGGTGCACCACCCAGACGACGAACAGCATCGAGCGGTCACCGGCAAGACCGTGCACATCCCTTTGACCGACGTCGGCATTCCCATCGACGTGAGTTCAGCCGTCGAGCGGGGATTTGGCACGGGCATACTCAAGGTCACGCCGGCCCACGACGCAAATGACTTCGACATCGCAAACGGAATGGATCGGGAACTGGACCGTCCGGTGGTCATCGATGAACACGCACGCATGGTCGACACTGACCGAGTGCCCGATGTGTTGCGCGGCCTCGATCGCGACGAGGCACGCAAGAAGCTGGTCGAGTTGTTGAAGGCCGACGGCCTGCTGGCGAAGGAGGAGCCGTATCAACACGCGGTCCGGCAATGCTATCGTTGCGGAACGGTCGTGGAGCCTCGCCTCTCCGACCAATGGTTCGTCGACATGAAGGGCCTAGCCGAGCCGGCGCTAAAGGCACACCGGGAAGGGAGAGTACGATTCATTCCCGAGCGTTGGGGCAAGGTGTATGAAAAGTGGCTCACCGAGATCCGCGACTGGAACATCTCCCGCCAGCTCTGGTGGGGACATCGCATTCCCGCCTGGTACTGCGAGGCGGAGGGTTGTGGGAAGATCATCGTTTCCGAGGACGAACCGGAAACGTGTGACTGCGGGGCTGCGCTGCGCAGGGACGAAGACGTGTTGGACACCTGGTTCTCCTCTTGGCTGTGGCCGTTTGCAACGCTGGGTTGGCCAAAGGAAACCGAGGACCTGAAACATTTCTACCCGGGACACACCCTCGTTACGGGACCCGATATCATTTTCTTCTGGGTCGCCCGCATGATCATGGGAGGTTACTACTGTCTGGGGGAGCGTCCGTTCGAGACGGTGTACTTGAACGGCATCGTGCGCGATTCGCTACATCGCAAAATGTCCAAGTCCCTGGGAAACGGCATCGATCCGCTGGAAGTCGTGGAACGGTACGGCGCGGACGCGTTGCGCTACACTGCGGTGGCGGGTGCTGCGGCCGGTGCCGACGTGGTCATGGACCGGGACGACATGGACGCCACGTTCGCGGCGGGGCGAAACCTCGGAAATAAGCTCTGGAACGTAGCGCGTTTCATCCTGTCCAATCTCGACGGTACGCCGCCGTCGCTGAGCGACCTCGATACCTCCCAACTGGAACTGGCCGACCGCTGGATTCTGTCGCGGCTGCAACACGCTACCCGGGAGGTGACAGACCACCTCGACGCATTTCGATTGAACGAGGCCGCCGGCGCGGTGTACCATTTTCTGTGGGACGAGTTGGCTGACTGGTACGTCGAGCAGGCGAAGCCGCGATTACAAGGTAAGGCACCGGGTGGCGACGCGGCGCGCGCGACACTCATCGCCACCTTTGAAACGACGCTGCGGCTGTTGCACCCGATCATGCCGTTCATCACTGAGGAATTGTGGAGCTGTATGCCCGGCGAGCGCGAGCCGCTGTTGGCCGGCGCGGCGTGGCCCGTACCGCAGGCCGATCTCGTCGATGTCGATTCCGAGGAGCGGTTCGAGCTGGTGAAGTCGCTGGTGAGCGCTATCCGTACGATCCGCGCGGAATACGGCGTGAAGCCCGGCAAGGGGGTTAGGGCGGCGGTCGAGACGGCTTCCAACCTTGCTCGGGAGGCGATCGAGGCGCAGCTGGGAACCGTGGAGCGACTGGCCAAAGTGGAGGAGCTAACGTTGGACGGCTTCGATGAGACCGTGGGTGCCCATGCTGTGTTGCCCGACGGTACGGCGGTCTTCGTCCCGTTGGGGGACGCCATCGACGTTGCCGCCGAGTGCGGCCGCTTGGCTGGAGAGATGGAGCGTCTCGGCAAGCAGCTCCATGCGGTTACGGCCAAGCTCGCAAACGAAAACTTCACCACACGCGCGCCCGCCGAGGTGGTCGAGCGTGAACGCCGGAAGGAGCAAACGTGGCGGGATCAGCGCGATACGCTGGCGGTCAAGCGGCGCTCACTCGGCTGCTAGGACCGTTCCTGGGCGGCGCTGTCATCGGCCTTGCGGGTGCCTGCGCAAGCATGCAGGCGCCGCCTGGCGCACCCTTTGATCCCGACCCACCGATCCTTCTCTCAGCCACCCCCGATTCCGGCACCGTCGTTACCGGGTTCGACGATGTCGTCGAGTTTCAGTTCGACGAGGTCATTGCGGAGCGAGGCCTGGAACGCCTGGTGACCATCTCTCCGCGTCATGACGAGCTTCGCGTGTCGTGGAAGCGGCGACGATTCACCGTCAAACCCCGAGATGGTTGGCATTCCAACGCCGTCTACCAGGTCACCCTGCTGCCGGGCGTGTCCGACCTGCAAAACAACCGAACCGAGGAAAGAACGACCATCGTGTTTTCCACGGGCGGCGACATTCCAAATACCCGCATCACAGGATCGGTAGTGGACTGGGAAGCTGGACGGATTGCGCGCAACGCGCTGGTGGAAGCCATCCGTTTGCCGGACTCGCTCACCTATGTCGGTTTGACAGATTCACTCGGCATGTTTGAGCTGTTTTTCTTGCCGTCGGGAACGTACCTGCTACGAGCCGGCATCGACGGAAACAACAACCAACGGCTCGACAGGCGCGAGCCCTACGATTCGGTTACGGTGGTGTTCTCGGACTCTCTCTTGACTCGAGATTTCTGGACGTTTCGTCATGATACCGTTGGCCCACGCGTAAGCGATCTCATCCTCGTCGACAGCCAGAGCGTGGCGATCGAGTTCAGTCAAATGTTGGGGCTAACGCTTCCCGGCGCCGACGCGTTCGCCGTGTGGGAACTTCCCGACTCCAACCGCGTACCGGTGAACCGGGTTCTGCTGCGAGCGGAATTCGACTCGCTGCGACAAGCGGCAGCCGATTCCGCGGCGGCAGTGGACGCGGCGGCGGCGGACTCGGTGCGGGCCGCGCTAGCCGATTCGCTGGGCGTCGCCCCTGACTCGGCGGGAGCCCCGATAGACTCGGCACCACCAGCCCCGCCTGACACGGTCGTGGCCGACACGACGCTAGGCGCCGTACCAGCCGACTCCCTCGCCGCAGCGGCCGAAGCGGACAGCGCGCGCACAGCTCTCCTCCTGGCTCAACGCCCGACGTTGTTCTCGGAGATTGTCATCGCCACCGTCGAGCCGCTCAAGCCGGGAATGCGTTATTGGGTGGAAGCCACCGTCTCCAATCTCCTGGGAGCCACGCTCCAATCAGGCAGATTCCTCACTGTCCCAGCCGTAGCAGAACCGGATTCCACGTGACAGACGCACGCACCGGCCTACCGGCCGTTCACAAGCTGCTGGCAGACGCCGAACGAGAGGGCCTGACCGACCAGGCTCCGCGGGAACTCGTGGTCAACGCCATCAGGAAAACCCTGGACGCCGCCCGGAGCCGAGACGGCAAGCCGCCCAAGGAGGGCTGGGTGCCGGCTGTGAAGCGAGCGTTGGAGGCGAGGCAGCGACCCTCTCTCGTGCCCGTGGTCAACGCCACCGGCGTAATTCTCCACACCAATCTGGGCCGTGCCCCGCTGGCTGAGGTTGCCTGCCAAGCGATCGTGAGCACAGCGGGCTACAACACGTTGGAGTACGACGTGAACACCGGCGAACGCGGCTCTCGCCAGACACACGTCCGCGATCTACTCACCGAGATCACCGGCGCAGAAGACGCTCTCGTCGTGACCAACGCCGCAGCAGCCATGGTACTCGTCCTGAATGCCGTCGCGGCGGGAGGCGAAACGATCGTCTCTCGAGGAGAACTCGTGGAGATCGGCGGCTCGTTTCGCATCCCGACCATTCTCGAGAAGAGCGGAACGATACTCATTGAGGTGGGGACAACCAACCGTACCAAGCTCAGAGACTACGTTGCCGCCATCAGCCCCCGAACCAAGTGCGCGTTGAAGGTGCACCGATCCAACTTCCGATTGTCAGGTTTCGTCACCGACGTGGAGACGGGAGAGCTTGTCGAGACGATGACACCCCGGAGCATTCACGTCATTCATGACGTCGGAAGCGGGTTGTTGCTGGATCTCACCGAATACGGGCTGACGGATGAGCCGTTGGTAAGGGACGTGGTCAGCACCGGAGCCACGGCCGTGTTTTCGGGTGACAAATTGCTCGGGGGACCGCAAGCCGGGATCATCGTGGGCCCGCGGGACGTCATACAGGAAGCCGCGATCAACCCATTCACCCGGGCCATGAGACCCGGCAAGACGGTGATCGCCGCGCTGGAAGCAACATTGCGGTTGTACCAGGACCGAGTGTCCGCCCTCACCCAGATTCCCACCTTGGCCATGCTCACGGCTCGGCAGGACACTTTGGCACGCCAGGCCGCTGCAATCGCCCAGCGGATCGACGGCGCCACGACCGAACCAGGCTCATCGTCGGTGGGCGGAGGATCGTTTCCAGACGCCGATCTTCCCACGACACTGGTGGCCTTCCCCACCGAGCATCCGGATGCATTCCTCGCCGCACTGCGTCAACATGACCCACCGGTGATCGCCCGGGCGGACAAGGGTCGGGTGTTGCTCGACCCCAGAACCGTGCGGGATGGAGAGGACGAGCACGTGGTGAGCGCCGTGGCTGCGGCGAGGAGAGTGAGACGTCACCCGTGCGAGTAGCCGTCTTCGCTTCGGGCGGTGGGACCAACCTACAGACTCTGCTCGACAGCTGTCGGCCACCCGAGGCAGCCCACGTCGTGCTCGTCGCCAGCGACGAGCCTGCCGCAGGTGCCCTCGACCGGGCCCGCACGGCAGGCGTTGCCACCCATGTGATCCCCGATCCCGGCGACGGCGACGCTATCGTCGAAGTGCTGCGAGACGTAGAGACCGATCTCGTAGTGCTTGCCGGGTACCTGAAGCTCGTGCCGTTGGGAGTCGTGCGGGCGTTCGAGGGACGGATAATCAACATCCATCCAGCGCTGCTTCCGGCGTTCGGCGGCAAGGGGATGTACGGGGCGCACGTTCACCGGGCTGTCATCGAATCGGGCGCAACGGTGTCGGGTGTGACAGTACACCTCGTCAATGAGGAGTTCGACCGGGGGAAGATCGTCGCCCAGTGGCCGGTGCCGGTTAAGGCAGCCGATACGCCGGAAACGCTTGCGGCGAGGGTGCTCGAAGTCGAACATCAACTACTGCCGGCCGTGGTCCTGGCCGCGGCCCGCAACGGAAAAGTGGTCCGGCTGCCGTTTCCTCGAGCCGCGTTTTCAGCGGCCGATGCGCCGGCGGTGACCAACACGGCCGTTTCGACATGAGCCTAACGACAAAGTGGGGGGACACGTGGCGCGCGCATTGATTTCTGTATCCAACAAACAGGGAATCCAAAAATTGGCCGAAGGGTTGTCCCAACTCGGATGGGAGATCGTGTCTACGGGCGGCACGGCGCGAGCCCTCGAAGAGGCGGGCCTGACGGTAACAAGGGTCGAAGAAATCACCGGTTTTCCGGAGATGTTGGACGGACGGGTAAAGACGCTGCATCCGGCGATTCACGGCGGACTCCTCGCCCGGCGCGACCTGCCCCCCCACATGGAGGCGCTTCAGGAACACGGCATCGTCCCGATCGACCTGGTAGCCGTCAATCTCTATCCGTTCCGTGAGACCATCGACGATCCCAACGTGCTCTTTGAGGACGCGATCGAGCAGATCGATATTGGCGGCCCCTCGATGCTGCGCTCGGCCGCAAAGAACCACTCTGCAGTCCTACCGTTGGTTGATCCTGCAGATTACGAGCGAATACTCCGCGCGCTTCGCGAAGATGCTGTCGACGATGCACTGAGACGCGAACTCGCGTCGAAAGTATTCGTGCACACGTCGGCATACGATGCGGCGATCGCCGCGTACTTGACCAAACCGGAATCGGCACTGCCGCCATTCGTCAATCTCACCCTGACCCGCACTCAAACATTGCGTTACGGAGAAAACCCCCACCAAGCGGCAGCGCTGTACACCACTGGTGAGCCGGAGGGAGTGGGCGAGATGTGGCAGCAGCACGGCAAGGAACTGTCCTTCAACAACCTGATCGATATCGACGGAGCCATGCTCGCGGTCTCGGGGTGGAGTGACCGGGTTGCGTGTGCCGTCATCAAACACACCACTCCCTGTGGGCTCGCACTCGGCACGACAGCGGAAGAAGCGTACCGGCGCGCCCTCGCTACCGACCCTACCTCGGCGTTCGGCTCGGTGGTCGCCTTCAACACCGTCGTCGACGGCAAGACTGCAGAGGCGATGGCCGATCTCTTCGTTGAAGTAGTAGTCGCGCCGCGGTTCCGCGACGACGCGGTCGAAGTATTCCGGCGCAAGAAGAATCTGCGAGTCGTCGAGATGCAGCCCGTGGCAGCGGGAGACTCCGCAGTGCTGGATTTCAAGAGGGTGCGTGGCGGCTTTCTGGCCCAGCAACGGTTCAGTTTCCACCACGACCAATCCAGCTGGAAGGTCGCGACCAAACGAGAACCCACGAGCGACGAATGGCGCGACCTCTATTTCGCCTGGACAGCCGTAGCCAGCGTAAAATCAAACGCGATCCTGCTGGCGAAGAACGAAGCGGCAATAGGCATCGGTGCGGGTCAGATGAGCCGAGTGGATGCATCTTTCCTCGCCGTCCACAAGGCGAGAAAGGAAGGACACGACCCGAGGGGCTCGGTGCTGGCATCGGATGCGTTCTTCCCGTTCGCCGACGGAGTCGAGGAAGCCGCCAAGGCGGGTGTGACGGCGATCGCCCAGCCGGGCGGGTCGAAGCGGGATGAAGAGGTGATCGCCGCCGCCGACGAGCACAATTTGGCGATGGTGTTGACCGGGCACAGGCAGTTCAGGCATTAGCCTCAGAGGCTCGGCGATATCTCTAGCCCCAGATAGACGTTCCGAGGCGGCGCCGGCTCGAAGAAACGGCCGAAGCCCGCGTTCACGGTGATGGAACCCACATACCGTTTGTTGAAAGCGTTCAACACCCCGACGAACGGCGCCAGCCGCCAACCGGCGACCACACCCTCCCATCCGCCGCGCAGGTCGGCCGTGAACCAGCCCTTGTTTTCAGCCGTGTTCGCGTCGTCGACATAGTATGAAGACGCCACGTTGTAGTCAGTAGCAAACCACAACCCCGACTGCATCGTGACTCGAACAGAACCGTAAAACCTGTGGCCGGGGACTCCGGGAATATCGTTACCGTCGAAGTTCCCGTCAGCTGTTCGAAAGTCCTTGAACTCGTAATCCGCCAACGTGTAGGCAGTTACAACCGTCAACAGATCAATCGGCCGAACGGTGGCGGCGAGTTCCAACCCCCGATGTCTTGTCTTACCGGCATTTCTGAAAAACCGCCTGGAGGGCACGGAAGGAACTTCGAACGGTATCAACGCGTCTTTCACATTGACGTGGAAGGCGCTTGCGGAATAGGTAAACAGGCCCCCGCCACCTCGGACACCTACCTCGAAGTTCACCGCACGCTGCGGCTCGAGATCTTCGTTGAACCCGCCGGCGCCCGACGGCCGGTTGGAGAGTTCTGTGGTGGTCGGTGTCTCGAACGACGAGCTGACATTGGCATAAGGCTGGAACGCGTCGCGCAGCCGCCACACGAAACCCAGCGATGCAGACGTCGAGGACATCACACGGTCACCGGAATCGTCTCCATCGACCAGCAAACGATCATCTGCCGTAAACGACACGCGATCGTAGCGCACCCCGAGCGTCCCTGAAACCCGCTCTCCGAGATCAAATCCCAGCTGGGTAAACGGCCCGATCTCCGTGACCCGCTCCAGTTGATCTCGGGTCACAGTCGCAAGGTCTGGGCTGCGCTCCACCCGATCGTCCCGCTGCCTTTGCAGGTCCACTCCCACTAACCATCGCGGGCGTGTCGATCCGACTGTCAAGGGGATCTCCGCCAACGCCCGGACACCGTAAGCACGGCGATCGATCTGTATGAACCTAAAGGACAGCGGATTGTCGAGATCGCGGAAGAGACCGAACCCCGTAATGCTAACGGAGCCTCCACCATCGAACCGCTTCTTGAGATTGACACCTAGCTGCCCCTGGGTGACCGATTTGCCGGCGTTGGCATCCACGTTGCGCGGGTTGGCATTAGACGGAACTGAATCGACCTCGGTTTGATTCAGTGACCCCGGGTTGTCGAGCATGGGGTTGTCCGCCAGGTGGACGGTCATCAAGAGTGTCGTGCCGGGTGCCAACTCCTGCTCCACTCGAATACTGACGTTGTTGATCTCCGCAGCGCTGTGCTCGCGAAAACCGTCTGAGGTGGTGCGGGCACCGTTGATGGCGATGGTTCCTTTTCCGGCAGGCGTGGACACGCGGCCCTGAAGCTTTACCAACCCGTAGGCGCCAGCCACCGTCCTGGCTGAGGCTTCCCGTTTGATGAGAGAAGGGCTGGCGGTACGCAGCGAGATCACCCCGCCGGAGGCATTGCCGTACAAGCTGGACGAAGAGCCGCGCAACACTTCGATGGAGCCCAACGAGGCGATCTCCACGTTGGTGAGCTGGCTCTGCCCGTCGGGCAGAGTCTGGGGTATTCCATCGAGCAGGATCTTGACGCCGCGCGCGCCAAACGCGGAACGTGAACCAAACCCGCGAATCGAAATCCGCTGGCCGAGGGACGGGTTATACCGATTTGCCACGAACAAACCGGGCACCTGTGCCAAAGCTTCGTCCAGACCGAGGGTAGCCCGGCCGCGCAGAAGCTCATCGCGATCCAATGTGCTCACCGCAAACGGAATCTTGTACAACGAGATCGTCTGCCTCGTAACCGAGATCTCGATCGGGCGGAGGACGACGGTTGAATCCTGGGTCGAATCGGCAGCCGTGCTGCGCTGACCCTCCGCGGCACCCGGCATCGCGAGGACCGCCAATACAATGAGAGAAAACCTCATGCTTCGGCATGCCTCCCGCTGCTTGTCACTGCCTTCTGATACCTCACGCTGCAATTCTGCCTCCTGGTATCCGCGGCGCTAATTTGCCGGATCCGTGATGATTCGCAACAATCCGCCGTATCTGCGGCCCTATGGCGTCTCTGCACGATACGTCTCCGGTCGTTCGAGCGTTGCGCGGTGGGGCCCGAGGAGATAGGATGTCTCCCAATCAGCATCCGGGGAAGACCAAATGAGCGACAGCACCACGGAACAATCCGCTTTGTACGCCGAACACCGCAAATTTCTCCAAGAAATGGCCGCAACATACAAGCTACAGGACGAGCAAAAGGTGCTACGCGTCCTGGTAACCTACGCCATGCAGGAGGGAGATCGGGACCAGATTTTCAAGTACGTGCGGTGCCGGCACTGCGGGTAGCGGAAGGACGGAAGGACGGAAGGACGGAGGCCCGGCGCTGGGCGATCTTACCCGGTCACGCCATTCAGTACTAGCTATCGATATCGATTTTGTTGAGCACGGACAGCGCCAATCATGCCGTGTGCAATGAGGCGTCGATCCAGGATGCAAGGCGGCAGCGCCACCCACCGGTTGCAGGCGTCGGTCAGGGTTACGTGTACACCCCGACGCTGCGTCTCGAGAGGCCACAGGATAGGCTGGCCCACGGCCCGTAACACCTGGCGCTTGCTCCACCAGCAAGCCACTCGGGAGTTGACTTGAACGATCTGGACGATCGGCGCCAAGGGGTTACTCGCTTCCTGAAGGTCGATGTGCGAGAGGTAACAGGCGTATTCGGCGTCGACGCCCGATAACTCTGGGTGATTGTGCCAGAGGGCGATTGTGGCTCTGGGGCACGACCGGTACCCGACCCTGGTGGACTCGCTGAATCGGATGGGCGGTTGCCACGCGAGATCGATCGCGGCGCGGTTGCCGTTCACGGTGCCGATGAGGCAGCGAACTGTCTCCACGTGAAGTGTATCCGCCAACGCGTCGAGTTCGTCGAAGATGTGGGGGGCAATCTCTAGTCGCAGGGTATGGCTTGGCGCGACTGAGACATCGTTACTAACTGTGGCAACAAGCTGCTCCTGTGCTACAGCGCGCGTGGCGACTGTGATCGTGAGCACAATTAGGAGCGGCAAGTTTTTCATCTGACTGCTCGACTTTCTTTACCGTCCTTATTCTAGAGCAATACCGGTGCCACAAACTCAGGTGGTTTCAGCACAAGCAGTTATTGGAAAAGAACGACCTGGGCCGCACTGTTGTGTATCGCTTTTGACAGCACTTACTGGCTTTCAGCAACACCGTGACTCAAATCGAGCGTGTCCTAGGTCACAAAGCGACCCGAGACGAATTAGCGGCTCGATTCGTCGCGCTCGGGTCTTTGCGGGGTGAACCACTCGTCTGCGATATTACTAGGCAGGTACAACACGCCGCCGAGGTTGTGCTTCAGAGCACAGGGCAGGCAAACCCGCCCCCAGCCGACCGCACCGTCTCTGTTCTTCAGTGCCCTGATGATATGGGCGGTGACCGGCTCGCGACACACGAAGCAGTTCATCAGGTGTCTTTTTGATTCGCTTGGGAATCCTCTGGCGGATCGCGGAAAGACGACAAGAACTGTCCATCTAAACCGTATTCCCAGGCGCAGGGTATGCAGATCCGTCCCCACCCATCCGGACCGCTCGCAGTCTTCAGTCCCCGGACGATGTGTACCACCGCCGCCGTGCCACATATGAAGCATTCCATTCGCTAGAATACGTGGGCCTGGGAAAACCCGCTGTGTCCTAAGGCACACAACGGGTAGGCGGCGGCGGATCTGCGCCCTCCTCTCAGCTCACTCCAGCACTAATCCGTGGCGGGAAACTTCATGCGTCCTAGGAGATCCGCAAACCGCGGGTCGGGTCGGAGGGAATCGTACCCGGGCCACACGTTGAGCATTTCCACACCGTCGCGTTCTTGGTAAGCTTTCTCCAGCCACTCTACTGCGGCGTCCGTGTCGCCCAAGGCCGCATAGATTTTCGCAAATTCACTCGGCCCGACGTAGCCCGTGACGGCTGCACGCTGGAGCTGTTGCAGCCGCCATTGCCAGTACCCCTCTGCACCATTGGACGCGTATGTCTGGGCCAACATACCCGCCACTACCGCTCCGCCGTCACCACGACGCACAAGCCGTTCCAGCCGCAAGCGTACGGCGTCGTCATAGCGGTCGAGCTGGGTGTAGATCCATTCCATAAGTTCATGGGCGCGATCGAAATCAGGTTGCATCTCCAGTACCCGATTCAACGCCGAGATGGCGTCGTCGTACTGCCGGGCATTGATGAGCTGATCGGCGAGGATAACGCGACTCATGGGATTCAGCGGATCCAGCTCGAGGCCGCGGCTGGCTTGCGCGATAGCCTCTTCGTGTCTCCCCACCGAGGACAAGTGATATGCGTACCACTGTCGCGTGCTCGCCGAGCTGCGGTCCACCTCAATGGCTCGGCGATAGGCACGGTCCGCCCCAACCCAATCCCATTCGAACATCGATCTAACGCCGGCGAGCACGGCATGCGCTTCCGCCAGCTCGCGATCGAGGTTCAAAGCCACTTCCGCGTGCATCTTCGCCTGGGGCTCGGTTTCAACGGCGGGCGAGCCGCCGTAGACACCGAGCAGGTGTAGCGACAGTGCCAGGCCCGCATGCGCCGGCGCGAAGTCGGGAGCTTTCTCGATCACTTCGTTGTAGTAGCGGATCGCCTCCTGGAACCCCGCGACGGTAGCCTTCGAATGGTGGTATCGCGCCTGGAGATACGCATCGTGCACGTCGCGACGGACCGCCGGGACAGCGGCGAGGCGAGCCTCATCCTGTGGTGTCAGCTCGGCTTCGATTTCCCTGGCGACGGCACGGGCCACCTCAGCCTGGAGTGCAAACATGTCGTCGACGGCTCCCGCATAGCTCGCCGCCCACAGGTGGCGCTCGGGCCGTACCGCAATGAGCTGTGCGTTGATTCTGACACTGTCGCCCAAACGGAAGACAGATCCTTCCACCACGGCGTCGACATTCAACTCGCGGGCGATGTCCGGCGCAGATCGGTCCGTACCTTTGAATTGCATCACCGATGTTCGCGAGATCACCGCCAACGCACCGATCTGGGCCAACTCGGAGATCAGCAGATCGTGCATGCCATCGACGAAGTATTCCTGTTCCGGGTCGCCAGAGAGATTAACGAAGGGCAGCACCGCCACTCTCTCGATAGGCCCCCCGCCTCCACCCGACCCCAAGGCCCACCAGCCTACGCCAATCGCGACCGCCGCCGCCGCTACCACTGCGCCAACCATTGCTTTGACGTTGCTACGTGGCGGTTGCGGTACAGCATCCGAGGTACGTGCCGGCCACATGCCCGTATCCTGCAGCTTGCCTCCGCGCCCCAGGGCTTCGGCAAACTCAGCAGCAGTCGCGTAGCGATCGTCGGCCTTCTTCGCCAACGCTTTGACGACCACCGCATCCAGCTGGGCCGGAACGTCCCGACGAACCGCTCGAACCGACGGGATCGGATCGATGGCATGGCGCGCCATCGCGGCCTGCGCATTTTCGGCGGGATAGGGCAGATCTCCTGCCAGCATCTCAAACAACACGCACCCCAGGCTATAGATATCGGTGCGCGGATCGACTTCCTCTCCACCCGCCTGTTCCGGACTCATGTAGTTGGGGGTCCCTACGAGGCCGCCAATCAACGTGATGTCGTCGCCACATGCGTCGCACATGGCCTTCCCGATGCCGAAATCGGTTACCATCGCGTGCCCCTCTACGAACAGGATGTTCCCGGGCTTTATGTCGCGGTGCACGATGTTCTGCTTGTGCGCGTATGACAGCGCCTCCGCAACTTCTCGTGCAACGCGAATCGCGTCCTCGATGGAGAGTCTTTTCTCGTCATGCAGCCGGTAGTGCAAACTCTCGCCGTCGATAAACGGCATCACGTAGTAGAGGTATGGACTCGAGATGTCGGGCCCATTCGCTTCGCCCGAGTCGTAGACCGCAACGATGTTGGGGTGGGTGAGCCCAGCCGCCATCTCGATCTCCCGGAGGAACCGGGTGGCGGTTACAGACCTGGCGAGTTCCGGTAGTAGGACCTTTACAGCCACCTTCCGGTTGTGCTTCAAGTCCAGAGCCAGATACACGGTCGCCATCCCACCGTAACCGATCTCCCGTTCGATGACGTAGCGATCTGCGAGGGCATCCTTGATGTCGTCAAGAAAGTCTGGCATGAGACAAAAGATGACCCGAGACAGCCTGGGACGCGAGGGCCCGCAGCAATGGGTGACACCCTTGCGGTAGCGCGACGAGATGAATATGTACGCCACATGGCAGAGCTACCATTGGTTCAGCGGGCCCGATCGCACGCAGATCGAACGGCCGTGATCACGACGGACGGCAGCTTCACCTACCGGGAGCTGCTCGAGGCATCGGGACGGGTCGCTTCGCACATCCTGGCCGACCGGTCGGATCTCGAGGAGGCTCGCGTGGCGTTTCTCGTCCCACCGAGTTTCGACTACGTGGCCGTGCAGTGGGGGATCTGGCGCGCAGGTGGGATCGCCGTGCCGCTGGCCGTCTCTCATCCGGTGGCGGAACTGCGCCACGTCATCGAGAACGCCGACGCGTCGATTGTCATCGCCGATCCCGAACTCGAGGAAACCGTCCGAGGGGCAGTCGGCCCAGCACGGCGGCTCTTGGTGTCCACGCGACACTTCCGCAACGCACCAGCAACCGCTCTTCCCGACGTGGCCGAGTGGCGGCGGGCCCTGATGGTCCACACCAGCGGAACTACCGGAAAACCCAAGGGCGTGGTCACCACCCACACCAACGTGCGCGCTCAGGTGACATCGCTCATCACGGCTTGGGAATGGAATGGCGACGATCACATTCTCCTCACGCTTCCACTGCACCACGTCCATGGCATCATCAATGTCTTGACGTGTGCGCTGTGGGCTGGAGCGCGGTGCGAGATGCTGCCTAGGTTCGATGCAGAGGAGGTCTGGAGGCGCTTCGTCGCCAGCCCAATCACCTTGTTCATGGCGGTGCCCACCATCTATCACAGGTTGATCGTAGCTTGGGAAAAAGCGGCTCCAGAGCGCCGCAAAACCATGTCAGACGCGTGTCGCCGCATGCGTCTCATGGTGTCCGGATCCGCACCACTCCCCGTCCAGCTACTGGAACGCTGGCGGGAGATATGTGGACACACGCTGTTGGAGCGGTATGGGATGACCGAAATCGGCATGGGGTTGTCCAATCCCCTCCGCGGAGAGCGCATTCCCGGACACGTGGGCACTCCCGTTCCCGGTATCGAGGTGCGGCTGGTAGACGAGCACGGACACCAAGTGGATTCGGGCTCGACGGGAGAGATCCAGGTTCGTGGCACTGGCGTATTCTGCGAATACTGGCGCGAGCCCGAAGAGACCCGGAAAGCGTTTCACGATGGCTGGTTCGCCACGGGCGACGTGGCGGTCGTAGAGAACGGAAGCTACCGCATCCTTGGCCGCAGGAGCATCGACATCATCAAGACCGGTGGTCACAAGGTTTCGGCATGGGAAATAGAGGAGACTTTGCGCTCCCATCCCGACATCGAGGAATGCGCCGTCGTCGGTGTCACAGATCGCGACCTTGGCGAATCGGTGTGTGTGGCAGTGGAGTTGCGGGAAGGTTGTACATTGACGCTGGATATTCTGCGGCAATGGGCCAGGGAGAGATTGGCGCCCTATAAGGTACCGCGGGAGATGTGTGTGACGGTGCTGCCGAGAAACGCCATGGGGAAGGTGATGAAGCAGGACGTAACTGGAATGTTCGGATGATCATACGGGTAGATCGAGAAGAGGCATCGGGAAGTACCGGGAGTAACTGATGTCCTGGATTGGCGACCACTACCCGATCCTCTTCCTGCTCGTCGCATACACGGCGGTGCTGGCTCAACACGCCCTCGCCGGCAGACGACAAACGAAGGGACTGGCAGACTACTACGTCGGCGGGCGTTCGATGGGGGGCATCGCCCTCGGCATCTCGTTCTTCGCCACGTACTCCAGCACCAACAGCTTCATCGGCTTCGCCGGGCAGACTTACTCCTACGGATTGCCGTGGCTGCTCTTCGTTCCGATCATCACGATTTTTTGCATCGTTTCGTGGCGCTGGGTTGCGCCGCGGCTTCGCCAGGTCACGGCCTCGTTGGATTCCGTCACGATCCCGGACTTCATCGGCTTTCGCTTCGGCAGCGACGCCGCCAGGTTTTCAGCAGGCTTGATCGTAGTCTTGGCAAGCCTGTTGTACATGACGGCGGTGTTCAAGGGCGCAGGCACCCTGCTCGCAACGTTCCTCGGCATCCCTTATTGGGGAGCGATCGCTCTAGTCCTCGTCATCGTGATGCTCTACACCGCCGTGGGCGGCTTCATCTCGGTGGTCAGGACAGACGTGATCCAGGGCATCATCATGATCCTGGCGGCGGTCGTGCTCTTCGTGGGAACCGTTCGCGCAGCCGGTGGCATCGGATCACTGGCTGCCGTGAGGGCGCTGCCCGAAGGAGCCGCGCTGTTTACCTGGGACGCCGCGATGCCGTTTCCCCTGCTGTTGGGAATCATCGTAGCGGGGACATCCAAGTTGGTGGTGGAACCGCGCCAGCTCTCCAGGTTCTACGCCCTCGAAAGCCCGCAGGCGGCGCGCCAGGGCTTGTGGGTGTCCACCATTGCATTCTTGCTGGTGTACTCCCTCCTGCTACCCATAGGCATATACGCGCGCAACCTGTTCCCGGCCGGCATCGCCGACACCGATCAGATTATCCCGGAAATCCTGAGCGGCGGCATTGTCTTTCACCCCGCCGTTGCCGCCTTTCTGGTTCTCGCGCTGATAGCGGCCGCGATGTCCTCCCTCGACAGCGTTCTCCTGGTGCTGGCATCAACGTGCCAGCGGGACATCGTCGGCGTGTGGCAGGGCGCCATTCCGGAAACGCGTGCCATTCGGGCGACCCGTATTTATGTGGCGATCTTTGCGATTGTCACCGCCGTCATCGCCCTCAACCCGCCCGGCGGCATCGTGATGCTGACGGCGTTCTCAGGAAGCCTCTACGCCGCATGCTTCTTTCCGGCGTTGATATTGGGCCTCTACTGGAATCGGGGGAACGGAGCCGCCGTGCTGGCGTCGTTCGCGGCGGGAATCGTGACCCTCGTGTGCTGGAAATACGTGCCGGGGGGATCAAACATCCACGCCGTGTTTCCGGCCTTGGGGCTTTCCACGACCGCCTATGTCGTGTTGGCGAGCACCGGACCCCACAACGACCGCTTGGCTGACGCAGTTAGGGCGGCGAATCGGGGCACTCAGGATGGATAGCCGCGGAATCTCCGGGACCTCGATTTACGCCAGCTCCAAAGGCTTTCCAGGCGCGCTCACGAGAAGAACGCTGTGCCGGCAGTTGGTACAGTGGACGTTGCGAGCCGTCCCGCCTTCGTGGGGGATGACCGATCCCAGCATGAGATTTCCGTCGCAATGCGGGCAGGCCGCCTCCACACCCGGATCCATCATCATTTCGCGGATTTGCTCGGCGTCACCACGGGAGAACACGTCGTGCAGCTGCCGCCTTCTGTCCGTGAGCACGATCCGTCGCTCCGCACCACTCCGTCGCTCGCCACCGCGCTGGTCCTCCACCACGCGCACCGCACTGTTCCTCCGCTCTCCTACTCGTCTTTCCTGCCAGGCACGCCGATCGGCCGAAGCACGCAGGTCGGCTAGGAACCGCCGTACGGCGTTGCTAGGACCTCTGTTCCTGGGAGCAAACATCACACTCTTCACCGTCGCTGAGCATCAATACTACTGACATTGACAGATCTACGTCCAGAAAGTCGATTCCGCCAGATGCAAGGCGCCAACTCGGGTACTCCTCTACCGATCACGAGCTTACCTTAGCCCCACCACACCCACCAACTGGCCCAGCCGATGACTCAAGTCACCAACCTCCTCATCGCGAGCTACCTCGAGCCGGAGCACGTGGACCGTATACGGTCGGTCCATCACGGGCTAAATGTGGTATACGAGCCCACCCTTCTGCGGCCGCCGAGATACGCCGCCGATCACACCGGCTCGCCTATCGAACGCACGGCCGAGGAGGAGGCCCGGTGGCACCAGTTGTTGCAACAGGCCGAGATCCTCTTCGACTTCGACCAGACACACCGGGAAGACCTGCCGGACCTAGCCCCCAATGTGCGGTGGATCCAAGCCACCAGCGCCGGCATCGGCCAGTTCGTGAAGCGCATGGGCTACGACAAGCGCATGCCCGACACCGTATTCACAACGGCAAGCGGCGTACACGCGGAGCCCCTGGCGGAGTTCTGTGTTATGGCAATGCTCATGTTCAACAAGGGACTGCTGCGCATGGTGCGCGACCAGGAACGGAAGCACTGGGAGCGGTATGCAGGCACCGACCTGGTCGGTCGAACCCTGGTCGTGATCGGGGTGGGCACTATCGGGCGCAAAGTGGCCCGCATGGGCAAGGCGTTCGGCATGACGGTCGTGGGCGTGAAGCGTCACCCGGAGGGAATAGATCCGGCGTCGTTGAACTTGAACGAGCTTCACTCACCCACGGAGTTGCTCGGCGTGCTGCCACGCGCCGAATATCTCGTGTTGATTGCGCCACACACGCCTGAGACGGAGAGGATGATCGGCGCAAGAGAGCTGGCCACTCTGCCGCCGGGCGCCATTGTAATCAATGTTGCCCGCGGCGCTATCCTGGACGAGGCGGCTCTCATCGAGTCGTTGCGGTCGGGACACCTGGGTGGCGCCGCACTGGACGTGTTCGCCGAAGAACCGTTGCCCGAGGATAGCCCGTTGTGGGAGATGCCGAACGTGCTGGTCTGTCCTCATTCGGGAAGCACGAGCGATCGTGAAAACGGGCGGCTAACCGATCTGTTCTGCGAGAACCTGCGGCGCTACTTGAACGGCGAGCCGCTCCGCAACGTGCTCGACACCGAGAAGCTCTACTGATACACGACCACGGCTACGTCCCCAGCAGGCCTCGCATCATCGCCGCCACCACAAACCCCAGATAGTTCCCCACGGCGTATCCCAGCAGCCCAACGGCCACACCTGGGACCAGCTGATCGGTGTACCCGCGGGCGCCTGCCAACGCGATAGCCGACGCCGCCCCGCCTACGTTCGCCTGCGACGCAACCGCCAACGTAGCGTAATCCAGACGGGCGAGGCGTCCTATCCCAAAGATCACCACACCGTGCAACGCAACTGTGATGATCGCGTAATAGAATACCGGTGGTCCCATCGCAACGAGGTTGGCGATCACCGAACGGGCACCGTTGCTTGCCAAGAAGAGCAACAGCAGATAGTTGCCGAACAACGCGCTGCCCGACAGCGCCTTCACCGCCGGCACCTGCGCCAAGATCAACACTATCGTAGTCAGCCACAGCACCTCGTGGATCGGGAGGAGGCCGGCAAGTTGATCCGCACCCCACACCGCACCCATCGCGATCGCCACCAACGCAGCCGTATCACTCAACGACACTGGTTTCACACTGCTCTGAAGCGTGCGTTCCAGCGTGAGCTGCCCCTCCGCCGAGGACTCACCGGCGACGGGAGCCTCTTCCCCCTGCCCCTGCTTGGACCGTCCCAACAGGACCGGAACCGCCAGACAGGCAACCATCCAAACGGCGGTCACGATCACGTCTGCCGCGGTCGCCGCAGAAAACAAATCCGCGCTGGTCTCGAAAGCCCGACCCAGAGCGGCGAAGTTCGCCCCGCCGCCGGTGTACGTGCCCGTGAACTGCCCCGCGAGCTTCCACGTCTCGGGACCGACGACGCCAGACAGGAGCAAACCGCCGGTTATCGCACCCACTGCCGTTCCCAGAGCACCTATCCCGAACGCAGCCAACATCCCGGAACCGGCCTTTAGCACGGAGCCCAAGTCCACACTCAACAGAATCAGGGCGATCGCGAGGTTCACGCCCGTACCCATCAGGAATTGGTACGTAGGAGACGTGCCTGGCAAAATGCCGATGTTAGACAGCAACATGGCGAGCAGAATCCCCACCAGCGCAGCACCCAGCGAGCGGAAGACGCCGACACGCCTCTCCAATTGAATAGCGACGAAGACGACCGCTGCGAGGGCCAGGAATACGGCGAAAGGATCTTCAATCATTCGTCGTAGGTTGTGATATTGTGGCGCATCGTGTCACTCGGCTGAGGTGGACGGGATCAAACTGTTCGGAAAGCCCGCCGCAAAGATGTCGCACCGAGTCACCGCACGCCAATCGGGTACCCAACCAATGGCTTCGCTCAAAATCAGCGCCCTTGGTATATTATTGTAGGAGTGGATCCTCGCGCCAATCGGTTGCCATGCAGAATGCAGTGAGTTCCGTCGTACCCACCCGGTACTGGCACAAGCTGGACGACGGTCGCATCCAGTGCGACCTGTGTCCCCGGGAGTGCCGGCTGCGCGATGGTCAGCGTGGGCTGTGTTTTGTGAGAGCGTGCGAGAGCGGAGAGATCGTTCTCACCTCTTATGGCCGCTCCAGCGGCTTCTGCGTCGATCCGATCGAGAAGAAACCCCTCAACCACTTCCTGCCCGGCACACCCGTCCTCTCCTTCGGCACCGCCGGCTGCAACTTGGCGTGCAAGTTTTGCCAGAACTGGGACATCAGTAAGTCGAGGGAAATCGACACGCTGGCGGACGCGGCATCTCCCGAGGCTCTGGCACAGGCGGCGCAGCGCCTCGGATGCTCCAGCGTCGCCTTTACGTACAACGATCCGGTCATCTTCCACGAGTATGCCATCGACGTGGCCCAGGCGTGTCACGAGGTAGGCATCAAGGCGGTGGCCGTTACCGCCGGATACGTGTGCGACGAACCGCGCCGGGAGTTCTACCGTTACATGGATGCGGCCAACGTGGATCTCAAGGCCTTCACCGAAAAGTTCTACTGGAAGATCACCAACAGCCACCTGCAGCCGGTGTTGGACACGCTGGTGTACCTGAAGCACGAAACCGACGTGTGGTTTGAGATCACGAACCTGGTCATCCCGGGGGAAAACGACTCGGACCGGGAGTTCGACGAACTCACCTCATGGGTGGTTGAGAACCTCGGCCCCGACGTGCCGGTGCACTTCAGCGCGTTCCACC
Organism: Gemmatimonadota bacterium; assembly: GCA_022566515.1. GTDB lineage: Bacteria > Gemmatimonadota > Gemmatimonadetes > Gemmatimonadales > GWC2-71-9 > B3T1B10. The sequence goes on along the minus strand of JADFIT010000013.1, from coordinate 6,654 downwards.
CGGACTGGAAAATGCGTGACAAGCCAAACACCCCACCGTCCACTCTCACCAGAGCCCGGAAGATCGCCATCGAGAACGGAGTGCGCTACGCGTATACCGGCAACGTGCACGACGAGGAGGGCGACAGCACGTACTGCCACGGATGCGGCTCCGTGATCATAGCGCGCGATTGGTACGCAATGACTGGATGGAACTTGTCGGATGACGGTCGCTGTCTCGATTGCGATACGCAATGCGCCGGCGTGTTCGACGGGCCTCCCGGAACATGGGGCGCGCAGCGGATGCCGGTGCGGCTATCCGCGAATTGCTGACGTGCTGTGTTCTTGCCGGGCCTCTGTGATTCCGGGCGCGTGGGACGCCGGAAATCCGACTCAAGAGCGCCAAACCGCCTTAGCGCCGAGGTCGGACTGGCCCCAGAGTCTCGTCCAGCCACTGATTGATGGCGGGAACCCTAGCCTCCAACGGAGGTACGTGCCCGGCGCCCTCGATCACGACGAGCTTTTTTGGCTCGCGGAGGAGGTTCCACAGAGGGAGCAGCTCTGTGTAGTACGGGAGCACCTCGTCGTTCTTGCCGTGCAAGAGCAGCGTCTGCGGCAGGTGCGGAGCGAAGTTGATGGGGTTGACCTCAGGTAGCCTCCTAGGCATTCCCTCTCTAACCCCTCCGCCTATGAGGATTACCGATCTATAGCGATCGTCGACCGCACCATACCCAAGTCTCGATGAGGCCCCCCAACTGAAACCGACATAGGTCAGCCTGTCTATGTCGATGTCGTCACGCGTCTCCAAATAATCGACGCCCCGGCGCAGCTCCGTCGCTTGCAGCACCACCAGATCCCGAAACCGCACGGAACTGACCTCGGGAGACTCATAACCCGGCTCCCGCTCCCGTTCTACCATTCCCTGCATCACCACGGCCAGCACGGCCCTACCCGACTTGATGTTCGGTCCAAGCAACCACTCCGTGGCATCAGAGACACTCTCGGAGAACGCATTTATCCCCGGTACAAACACGAGAGTCTGGAAGGGCGCTGCCGCACTCTTCGGCAAGTATAGGTAGGCGAGAATGTCATCACCCTCAGCGCCTGCCAGCCGAACCTTCTCGCGGATCCAGTCCTCCGTTTCGACGGTCTCCACAATCTCCGGCTCGAGGGGCCATGTGTCATAGCGATAGTAGCTCAGCAACGTGCGGAAGGTCGCATCATCGACTGCCGTATACGACGGCGTTCGCTCGTCCAGGTCGACCCGCATTGCACCCTGATCACCGAGGGCATTCGGCGTGTTGCGCACGCAGCGGAATCCGACCGCTGGCGACGAGAAGAAGTTCGCGAAGGATCCCAGAGCAGTGAACATGTACAGGGGATCTTCCCAGGAGCCTCCCGTTACGAGATGCCCGCTACCCATCTCGTTGAGCGTCCACTCCTTGACGTTCCCAGCCATACTGTGCGCACCGAATGGGCTGAGGCCGAAGGGGTACGCGTCCACCGGCGCCGTGCCGCTGCCGCTGAAGTTCGCCCTGGTACGAACCAGTTCGCCCGGCCTCACCCACCCCCACGGCATCACTACGCCGGCGAAGTGAGTAAAGGCGCTGTCACGCGCGGCCTTCTCCCACTGATACACTGTGGGAAGGCTCTTTCCGACGAACTCGGCGTACGCCGCCGCCTCATACCAGGTGATGTCGGTCACCGGATGGCTACCGCGCCCTTCCGGATAATCATGACCCACCCAGCCGCGCGGGCCGGGCAGTCCCGTTCGATCGGTCAGGTCACGCATCGCCTCCTCCCACGACAGCTCCCTGCCGTCCCTCACGAACACGTGTTTCCAGTAAGACCGGTTGGTGTACCCCCCAGCCAGAACGAACGCTTTGTAGCGCTCGTTGCTGACCTCGTACGCGTCTATGAAGAAGTCATCGAGCTGTGCAACACCCAGCCCGGGCGGGGCGTCTCCACTGACGAGCTCGTAGGCACCTTCTGGCACGAAGACCATACCTTCCGGCACCTCCCCCGCTGGCAGCAGCGTGACCTGGATATCGATATCGGCAGACGCACCTACAAAGACCTCCACCCGCGGCAACGCGCTGGATGCCATCCGCTCCACCGGCGCGTAACCTTCCTTCTCCACCCGCATCATGTAGTCGCTGCGAGCGATTCGGAGACCCCGAATCGGAGTGACGCCGATCAGCTCCGCGTCTTCGACGGGTCCCCCTTCGGCAGTTGTCACCGGTCGGAGATAAACCTCGGCACCTTCGGGCTCGGTCGTCACCGAAAGCCTGTCGGACACGACCGGCATCAGTCGGGCCAACGACGAATCCGCTCCGAGGCGATCTTCGGCTCGAACAGCCAACACATACGCTTCACCAAAGCGCCCCTCGGCAGCGAGTTGCTCGATACGCGGGAGCAATGCCCTGGCATTTTCGCGTTGCGTACGAAGCCAGAACGGGACAGCCACCACCGCCACCAGTGCGACGAGAATGACCAGAGCCGGGAGCCCGACGGTCCGTGTTCGGACCAGTCTCCCGAGAGTCTTTAGGTCCTGGGCGGTCGAGTGCCGCTCGACTTCCGGCTCCACATCTCGGGGGGTCGTGGGAATCGAAGGAGCATCGTGCGCCTCGGCACCATGTTCGAGCTTTAGTGCAGTCCGGAAATCCGCTGCCGTCTCAAACCGATCGGCCCGCACCTTCTCCAACGCCTTCATGACCGCTCGCTCGATGGACTCTGGGACCGTATCGCGCACGATCCGCAAACGCACCGGCCGCTCGGTCATCAGCTTCGCGATGATCGCCTGCGTGGTCGGTCCGGTGTGCGGTGGCTCGCCCGCGAGCATTTCATAGACGACGCATCCAAGCGCATAGATATCGCTACGCGCGTCGAGCTCCCGGTTGGCTGTGGCCTGTTCTGGACTCATGTACTGTGGAGTGCCGAGGGAGAGCCCCGTCTCGGTCAATCGCTCTCCACCTGCCACGGTCACCGCTCTGGCAATCCCGAAGTCGGCGATCACGGCGTGACCCGATTGGAGGAGAACGTTTTCCGGTTTGATATCTCGGTGGATGACGCCCTGACCGTGGGCATAGGAGAGCGCGTCCGCAATTTCACGGCCAATATGAACGGCCTCCTCGAGCCCGAGTTGCGTTTCGCGGTTCAACAGGTCTCGCAGCGACTCCCCTTCCACATAGGGCATGACGTAGAACAACATCCCGTCGGCTTCGCCGGAGTCATGTACGGGTAAGATGTGAGGATGGGTGAGACGCGCCGCGATCTCGATCTCGTTTAGAAACCGCTCGCCACCGAGGATAGCGGCCAGTTCGGGCCGGAGCACCTTGACCGCTACTTCGCGGTGGTGCTTGAGGTCTTCGGCGAGATACACCGTCGCCATCCCGCCTTCGCCCAAGAGGCGTTCGATTCTGTAGCGGTCAGCGAGGGCGGTCGAGAGTCGGGAGATGATCTCGGGCATGGAGGTAAGATGCAGCCAACTGTCTCAGATGGCCAGCGGGAACCGTCTGCATGGGTTGCGAACCTCACTGGCCACCCATTAGCCGGAAAATGCGAATTGTTTTTTCTTGCCTAAGAGCTGCTAATTGACCTATGCACCTTGTGCAGCAGAGAGACGAAGCAGGCGCCTTTTTCTGGCCGGTAGTCTACTCACCCCTCACGCGGTTGTATACCACAAACTCAAACCCGGGATGGTCTTCCGTTCGATCGATCGTCCACTCGGATTCATCGAATTCGGGGAAGTATGCGTCTCCCGCAAAATCGCCTTTCATGAACGACAGGTACATCGTGTCCGCCAACGGGATGGTTTGCTGGTAGATCGTGCTGCCACCCGCACTGAACACGGTCTTCCCGAACGACTCCGCGACCTCCACGGCTTGCTCAATGCTGGGAACCACAACCGCGCCGGGAAGCTCGCTCAGGGAACGGCTCACCACCACGTTGTGGTCGCTGGTGAGGCTCTTGCCGAAAATAGGATAGGACTTCCGGCCGAGGATGACGGTCTGGCCCTCGATGAACCGCAGGAATTGGTTGTACTCCTCCGGCACGTGCCAAGGGAGGCCGTCACCTTTGCCGATGAGGCGGTCGCGGGACATGGCGGAGATGATGATCATCTCATCTCCGCCGCACGCTCACTCCTCCTGTTCCCTGCTTACTGCTCACCGCCCCGGCTGTACATCACCTTCCCACCCACGATCGTGTACACCACCTCCGTCGATGGAATCTCTTCCTCTGCAATCGTCATGATGTCTTTCGACAGCACGGTGATGTCGGCCAGCTTGCCGGGCGTGAGCGAACCCTTGATGTCCTCCTCGAACGCGGCGTAGGCTCCGTTGATCGTGTACGACCGCAAGGCTTCCAGGCGGCTCATCCGCTGCTCCGGAAAGAAAACCGTCCCGTCCTTGGTTCGCCGCGACACCGCGGCGTAGTAGCTCGCGATGGGGTCCACGTCTTCTACGGGCGCGTCCGTGCCGTTCGTCACCACGGCACCCGACTTCATGAGACTCTGCCAGACGTACGCACCCTCTCTCGCCCTCCGCTCGCCGAGTCGCTCCAGAACCCACGGGGCATCCGAAGTCGCATGAATCGCCTCCATGGAGGCGATCACGGCCATCTCACCGAAGCGTGGGATGTCATCTGGATGGAGGTGCTGTGCGTGCTCTATGCGCCAGCGAAGACCTGTCTTGTCCGGATTCGCGTCGAACGTGCGCTGGTAAATGTCCAGCGTCTCGCGATTCGCCCGGTCGCCGATGGCGTGGGTGTTGAATTGAAATCCGTGCTCGATGGCGAGACGCGCCGTTTGCTCGACGCTCTCGACGGAACTCGTGTTGAGGCCCGAACTCGAGGGAAAGTCCTCGTACGGCTCCAACAGCCAAGCGCCGTGTGAACCGAGTGCGCCGTCGATGCTGCGCTTGATCGCCCGCACCGTGAGCCGGTTGTCGCCGTAGCCGATCATCCGGTAGTTGGGCAGCTCCCGAGCGAGGGCCTCGTTGGACACTCGGAGCATTACGTACAGCCTGATGCCCATCGCGCCATCGTCAACCATCTGTTTGAACATGTCGACGGTTCGGAAGCTCGACCCGGCATCCTGAAAGCTCGTGATGCCCTTCGCCAGAATTTCCTCAATCGCAAGCTCCGCCTGCCGTCTCGGACTGGGCGGCGTAGCATTTTCCCTCGCCGGACTCAGCAGCCCCTGGGCCGTTTCCCGGAACGCGCCGATGGGATCGCCGTTGGCATCCCGCACGATCTCGCCGCCGGGGGGATCGGGGGTGCTCCGGGTGATGCCGGACATCTCCATGGCCTTGGCATTGGCGAACGACGCGTGACCGCTGGCGTGCCGCAGAACGACAGGGTTGTCGGGCGAAACAGCACTAAGCGAGTGATGGGTGGGCAGTCCCAGGACGGCCCCCTCCGGCACCTCGTCCCACTTCTCCTGGTGCCAACCCCGGCCCCGGATCAACTCGCCGGTCGAGGCATCCCCCACCAAGGCGCCCACCATTGAGACGATCTCGCTCCAGTTGGCGACGCTCATCAGGTCGAGCTGCATGTTGGCGTCGCCGACACCTAAGAAGTGGCCGTGGCTCTCGATGAACCCGGGAATGACGAGGGCGCCGTCGAGATCGATCACCTCCGTGTTGGGCCCGATGTACGCCCGGATCTGCCGGTTCGATCCAACGGCGAGGATGGTGTCGCCCTTCACGGCGATGGCCTGGCCATCGGGAACGTCTTCGTCGACGGTCACGACCTTGCCGCCTCGCAGGACCAGATCGGCCTCGACCTCCGGAGATGCGGCGCAGCCGGCTGCCGCTGCGGCTAAGATTGACAAAACGAAGAGCTGCGGAATTCCACGGGTACGGACGGGACGCGCCACGCTGACCTCCTGGTTGGTTATAAGCCTTGGAAACTGAGTCGAAAGATGTGCAGTCGGACGAGCCGATGGGAGACCCCTACCGCCCCCATGTTCCGAATAGACAAGCGGCAGCCGGGGCTACAAGTTTGGACGGTCGTCCATTTCTCGAACACGGAGTGCCAGGTGGAGATCAGCGTTTATCTAGCAGGGGAGATCCATTCCGATTGGCGTGACCAGATCGCGCGAGGCGTTGCCGACGCCGGGTTGCCCGTGACGCTCCTAGCGCCGGTAACGGACCATCCGGCCAGCGACGACGTCGGTGCGGACATCCTGGGCCCCGAAGAGAACCAGTTCTGGAGGGATCACAAGGGCGGCAAGGTCAACGCCATTCGGACGCGAACGATGATCGAGAGGGCGGACGTCGTGGTCGTCCGTTTCGGCGACAAATACAAGCAGTGGAATGCGGCCTTCGACGCCGGGTATGCCACAGCCCTGGGCAAACCATTGATAACGATGCACGATAGCAGCCTGATTCACCCTCTGAAGGAGGTCGATGCGGCGGCGATGGCCGTGGCCGAGACCCCCGACCAGGTGGTGGAGATCCTGCGGTACGTCACGACCAAACAATAGTCGCGCCGACCGCAGCAGCGCACAGAACCCGGAGCAGCAGCGCAACAGCCAATATGCGCCCAACCGCTCGATGACCGCTTCACCCTTGACCCGCCTTATTTACGTTTGCGGGGCCGAGCGCTGCTTCGGTTGGTCTAACGCTGGAACTGTAGCACCCAGAGTCCGCTGGTCTTATCCGACACATATACG
>JADFIT010000117.1 GCA_022566515.1 Gemmatimonadota bacterium | reverse complement strand
TCTAGGGGCCCTTGGATCGCAAACGGTGTACCAAGCACAGCCTCGCGAGGTTCTAAGCCAAGGAGACGTGCTTACCCGCATTCAAGTAGCGGAGGTGGTGGACGAGGCAGTGCGCGAAGATATGCGCGATCTTCTAGTACTCAGTCACGACTGCGAAATCGCCAAGCCCGACAACCACTGGGTACTCTGCGCCCGCATTCGCACCATTGATTCATTGGATTCAAGCAACGCGGGACATGTCCGATCTGGGCACGTGCTTAACACAATGCACCTTCCGGCAACAGTCGGAGACGTTGCCGAGGCTTTCGTGGACTTCCGGATGATCCACCGGCTTCGCAAGGATGCACTTCTTCGGGCCGTCGATGATGGGCGTCGCGTCACGTCGATGTCCGACGACGGGCGACTCACTCTTGTGTCGTACCTCTATCGGTATTTTGCCCGTAAACTTCCCGCATAAAGGGCGACACGGTAAATAGCGCCGAGCCTGAAATCCCGATTGGAATTCCCGCAACCGAAGTTCGCGAGACAGACTTCCGATGAAGCTCGAGAAATCAGGAAGCAGGGGGGAGTCCATTCACCGCACGTGCCACGGCCAGGTCGGGCTCCAGATCAGCCTCCCAATCGACCCGCCCCGACGCGCCCAGTGCCCGAGCTTCGGCCCAGAGCGCCGCAAACCGCTCGAGGGCCTGCTCGTACGTGAGCCCCCGCAGGGTCTCCTGCTGGTATCGTTTGTCCAGCTCGTCGAGCGGTTTGAAAGATCGGATCATTCACTTAAAATATAGCTGCTACCACAGCCTACCGCCCGACCAGCGCGTCTTGCCGGCGTTTGGGAATCGATCAACTGCTCTCCTATATTGCGCCTTGTGAACGTAACAAACCCACTCACCCCGGGCGCCAAGGTCGGGCTCACCGTGCTTCTGGCGGTCTACGGATTCGTCATTCTCGGCAGTCCCGATTCCTTCCGGATTATCGACAACGTCGACCTGGCGATCCACGAGACCGGACACCTCATTTTCGGACCGTCTGTTTTCCCGAACAACTTTGTGATCGTAACACACTTCTGTGACAATTCGCCCCTAGATCTCACCTCTGCCTTCAACTGCTCGAGCCAATTCAGCGTCACCACAGCTTTGTCGGCCGATCAAGAGGACGCTACTTCGGGAACTTCATTCGCTGCAGCAAATTCTGGAATCGCGGCTCGTCGCGTAGGATGTCCCAGGTCGGATAAACCTTGATATATACCATCGCGATGTCGTGATCTTCGTACGAGTTCTCCAACCACTCTAGAGCCGGCTCTGGCTCACCAGCGCAAGCGAATAGTTCGGCAATCAAGTTGGCGCTGACGTAGATCTCGTTCCGCCGCTCCGCTAGCTTTTCGGCCGCACGGAGCATGGCGCCAGGATAGCCAGCCTCCGCGTAGCCCCGCGCCAGAGCTTCCGCGGCTTCGGGAACGGCTGCCGCGAATAGAGGCAATACCGCCTTCGCCTCCTCCAGCGCTTCCTCATACATCTGCGTCGCGTGGAAGGCGCTCCAAAGTCCCCAATGTGCCGTGAGGAAGCCGGGGTCCATTTTTAGGCTCTTGCGGATCTGAACGATTGCTTCGTCATACCTGCGCTGGTGTAGTAGCTCATCTCCAAAGATCCAATGGTAGAACACTTCGTGTGGGTCCAACTCCAACGCACGCTCGGTCTCCACCATCGCCTCATCCCAGCGTCCCATCGAGTTGAGGAAGAGTCCGTAAAAACAGTGGGCATGTGCATACTTGGGGTTGAGCTCGATGGTGCGCAGGAACTCTCTCTCGGCGGCCGGCCAGTCATAGTCATACCATGTAAGCGATGTCGCTAAAAAGTGATGCGCCTCGGCGAGCGTGTCATCGAGTTCGACGGCTCGCATCGCAGCCACCTTTCCCTTTTGCATTACCTCATGGGGTGGCTCGGCCATCACGGCGGCGCGCCCGACCCAGTATTGGGCCACGCCAACATGGGCCAGCGCGTACTCGGGGTCCTTCTGCAGCGCGAGTTGGAAGTACTGCAGCGCCATCTCGAGGTCCGCTGGCGTTAGCCTATACCAATGGAATTGGCCCTTGAGATAGGCCTCGTAGGCCTCAGGGTTTACGGGGGCCGCTCTGGCCAAGCGCGCTTCCGCCTGCGGCGTGCGGGCCACCTGAATCTCGTCGGCGATAGCGCGTGCCACATCGCGGTACAGTCCGAACACGTTCCGCAAATCACCGTCGTACGAATGGGACCACAGATACTCCTCTGTGTCGCCGTCGATCAGCCGGGCCTGGATCCCCACGCTGTCTCCCGCCCGAAAGGCTGAGCCTTCGACCAAAGTGTCGACGCGGAGTTCGCTAGCAATATCCCGTGCAGGCTTGTCCGAGTTTCGATATTGCATCACCGACGAGCGCGCTATAACCGTGACCCCCGCCTGCGTAAGCTCCGAGATCACGGCTTCGTGCATCCCCTGCACGAGGAACTCCTGTTCGGGATCGTTCATGAGATTGGTGAAAGGCAACACGGCCAAACGCCTTGTCACCCGCGCCACGACCTTCTGCGTTGTCAGCGCCTCTGCAAACGCGCTCGGCGACTGAAACCGATCCGCCGGCTCCTTGGCCAACGCCTTCTCCACTGCCCGCTCCACAAACACCGGAATCGCGGGATCGCTTGCCCGCAGACCGGGCACCGTGTCCGCTGCATGCTTCGCCAGCAACGCCTGTGGCGTGCTCCCTTCGAAAGGGGGCCGGCCGCTGACTGTTTCGTAGACGACGCACCCTAACGCGTACACGTCACTGCGCCCATCCACGTTCTCCTGCCCCATCGCCTGCTCCGGACTCATGTACGCCGGTGTGCCGATCGCCAACCCGGTCCCCGTCAATCGCTCGCCGCCCGCGACCTGGATCGCCCGCGCGATCCCAAAATCCGCTACGATCGCCTGGTCGCCGGCAAGCAGGATATTCTCGGGCTTGATATCGCGATGCACTACGCCTTGCTCGTGGGCGTAGGTGAGGGCCGAGGCCACTTGGTCGGTCAGGCGGATCCCGTCATCGACTGACAACTTCTCCTCGCGGTCCAGCCGCTCGCGCAGCGACTCGCCCTCCACGTAGGGCATGACGTAGTAGAGGAAACCGTCGGCTTCCCCTGAGTCGAAAAGCGGAAGGATGTGGGGATGGTTGAGGTTCGCCGCAATCCCGATTTCACGGAGAAACCGCTCGGGGCCAAGCGTGGCGGCGAGTTCGGGGCGCAAGACTTTGACTGCCACCTTACGGCGGTGCTTGAGGTCCTCGGCGAGATAGACGATGGCCATCCCACCGCTCCCCAGTTCGCGCTGGATGCTGTAGCGGTCGGCGAGGGCGGCCTTGAGACGGTCTAAGAGGTCTGGCACTGCGTTCTGGCCTGCGAGCGACGCTCCTAGAATACGGTTTTGGGCTTCAGATGGCTAGGCGGTGTGGGGGCACCCCCCAGGGCACGGCTCGAAGCGGTGGTGAGTTCAGCCTACCGACCAGGCGATTCGTCTCGAAGGACCGAGTTGGCGACATATCCAATGGGCTTGCCATCTATATACACGACCCACCGTCAAGGGGCGAACCTTAAGATTTTGGAAGGGACACTACTGATCTTAGACTGTCGATTTCCGCGGGTACAGACGGCGGTAGCTTGGCGGTGTTCTGGGAAGACAAGATAGCGGTGATGCCCCGGTGGTTTCTCGGTCCTGCTCTCCTATTATTGCGCCCTGTGAACGTAACAAACCCACTCAGCCCCGGCGCCAAGGTCGGGCTCACCGTGCTTCTGGCGGTCTACGGATTCATCATTCTCGGCAGTCCCGATTCCTTCCGGATTATCGACAACGTCGACCTGGCGATCCACGAGACCGGACACCTCATTTTCGGACCGTTCGGCGAGTTCCTGGGCTTTCTGGGCGGAACGCTGTTCCAGGTCATCGTCCCGCTTACGTTCTTTGGTTACTTCCTGCGCCAAGGTGATCGCCACGCCGCATCGGTGTTGCTTTGGTGGGTCGCCCAGAACTGCTGGAACATTTCGGTCTACGTCAAAGATGCGCGCAGCCAGGAGCTCCCGCTGGTGGACGGCGAGCACGACTGGACGTATCTGCTCTACGAACTGGACTTGCTCGAGCACGATCAAGCTATCGGACAAGCGATCTACGTGATCGGTATCACCCTCTTCGCGGCGTCGATCGGCTGGGGACTATGGAGTGCCAGGGCGAAGCCGGCAGTGAAGGAGAAGTAGCGCGCCGGCCCGCTATCGAAACCAGTTGGGAAGCGTCGTGGACAGGGCGGGGATATACGTGATCAGCAGCACTCCAATCAACAGCACGAGGAACATCGGGATTACCGACCGCATCACCATGGGGACCGGCTTCCCGAAGCGATAGGCCGAGAGGAACAGGTTCATGCCTACCGGGGGCGTCAGGTAGCCCAGTTCCATGTTGGCGAGAAAGATGATCCCTAAGTGTACCGGGTCGATACCCATCGCGATCCCCACGGGAACGATGAGCGGGACGACCACGATGATCGCCGAGTAGATGTCCATGAAACAACCGACGACGAGCAGGAAGCCGTTGAGCATGAGGAGGAACACCCAGGGGGATTCGATTGTCGCCTGCACCCATTCGACGGCCTGGTCGGGGATCTGTGCGAAGATCAGGTAGTTGGTGAACCCCATGGCGACACCGAGGATGAGCAGCACTCCGCCTACCAAGAGGCCGCACTCCGCCATCACCCGCGGTACGTCGGTGACGAGCTTCAAGTCTCGGTAGATCACCGTCTCCACGATGAGAGCGTAGAAGGCAGTGATCGCTGCCGCTTCTACCGGAGTCGCAAACCCCCCGAAGAGCGCGCCCAGCGCAACGACCGGAAGTAGTAACTCCCACTTGGCGTTCCAAACGGCGCGGCCGAGCACCTTTGCGTCGAAGCGTGGCCGTGCACTGTCCTGGGCCGGAGCTTGCATCACGCCCCAAATGGCGGTCAGGGCCACCAACACCGCTCCGGGGATTAGGCCGCCAAGAAACATTTGCGTGAGCGTCACGCCGGCGCCCGGGGTCTGGGACGCCACGATCGCGTAGAGGATCAGTGGGAGGGCCGGCATGAACAACAGGCCCAGCGAGCCCGCTCCCGTCAAGAGACCGATCGCGTTGCGTTCTGTGTATTTCGCGGCGAGGAGAACCGGCAGCAGGAGACCGCCCAGCGCGAGGATCGTCACGCCCGACGCACCGGTGAAGCTCGTAAAAAACGCGCAGACCAGCGCCGTGAGGATTGCCGGGCCACCCCGGACTCCGCCTACCAGAGCTTGGAAAACGGCAATCAGCCTCCTCGAGGCTCCTCCTTCGGCCAGGAAATATCCTGCAAGGGTGAAGAGCGGAATCGCCGGGAGGGTGGGATTGACCACGAGGTTGTAGTGGTCCAGCGCGATCGAGGCGATGGGACTCCCCTCACCCCAGAAGAGGATCAACGCGGCACCGCCGAGCACGGTGAAGATCGGCGCGCCCATAGCCGCCGCGACGATCAGCAACATCAGAGCCGGCGTGACCAAGGCCCGGGGCGTGATCGGGGGAAAAACTCCGATGAGGACGACTACCACAGCTAGCAGCACGGCTATTGCCACGCCCCGCTTGCTGTCGGCGGCGCGCCAGGCGAGACGCAACGTGATCGCCGCGAAGCCCAGGGGCATGATCAGTTGCAGGACCCATTCGGGTATGCCGTACAGCAGGATATTCCCGAGGGGGATGACGCTCATGACGTATCGCGCGCTCGCCACACACAGCAGCACTCCGACGGCAACGGCGAACGCGTTGCTATAGACCAGCACCGCCTGTCTCCAGCGTCCTGTGAGCACGATTCTGAGCGTGGAGAGCGCCAGCAGTCGTCCGTCGCGTGCGGCCAGGGCGCCGCCGAGCATTCCGACGATGAGGACCATGGATTGGGTGATCGTGTTCGCCCCGGTAATGCCGGTGTCGAACACCTTGCGAAGGAGCGCCTGCGCCAGCGGGACGAGCATCATCACCGAGAGCACGAGGGTGACCAGCAGGTTCTCGCCGTTCCGCAGCCGTCGACGCCATCCCGCTAGGTTCTCCGACGGCCCAGCTTGGCCCTCGATAGGAACTTCTGCTGTTGGGATGCTCTGCGGCTGGTCCTCGAGAGGCTCCTTTGGTGGGGGAGGGCTCTCGACGTGGCTTTCGGAAGGCTTCTCTGTGCCTTCGGCCGGCACTAGTGAGATCTCCCGGACGCCTCTCGGTACTCCTGCACCAGGCGTTGCACCTCGTCGAAGATCTCGGCGGGAACTATACCGCCACGAATGCTCGGGTAGGTGGCCTCGGCCCGGGCCCGCCACTCGGCCTCGAGCTCTCCCCCCGGCTCGACCGGATGCACCTGCAAATTCCACCTGGTCATCATCGTCTCCACCGCTTCGTCACCCTCGCGCCGGCCGGCCTCATGTATCTCGGCGCCGGCTTGGCGAGCCGCCACGAGCAGTTGGTCCCGCACGGTGTCCGGGATCCGATCCCAGACGTCCTTCTTGATGACAAGCGCCCCGACGAGGGGCGTCCAGTTGAGGGCCAGCATGTGGGGTGCCGGCCGGTAGACCTGGGACGCCAGCGCGAAGAACGGCGGCATCGGCACGGCGTCGATCAATCCCGTCTGCAGGCCCATGAGAATGTCGGACGTCTCCAGGGGAACGGGGTTCATGCCGGCCTCGTTGTAGATCTCCTCGGTCCGGAGGTGACCGGCCGTCGTCCACAGCTTCATCTTCTCGAGATCTTCGGGATGCACCACCGGGTCTCTCGAAAAGAAGTGCACCCAGCCCGTGTCGCCCCAGAAGAGCACGACGAACCCCTTCGCCAGCAAGCGCTCCTCCAGCTCGGGTTGAAGCCGCTCAGCGACGTAATCCAGTTCTTCCAGAGTGCGAAAGACCATGGGCATGTATTGCAACCCCGTCACGGCTGGATCGATCTCTTCGAGACCGATGGCCGTCAGCAACGCGGCCTGGGCCTGGTTGATCAGCATGCGCTGAACCATTGCCGTCTCGTCGCCCAGGATTCCACCGGGATAGATGATGAGCTCTATCGAGCCGCCCGAAGCGTCGCGCCACGCCTCCCCCATCCTCTGGAGCGATCTATGAAACGAGTGTCCTCTCGGGGCCAGCGTCGTCAGCCTGATCCGTTGGAACGCGTGAACACCGTCGGGGCTGACCGCGGACAGCAGCAGCATCGCGGCCAGCAGATGAGACAGCACTCTTCGTTTTTTCACTCGATGTCCTCGCTAACGGTCTATGATGAGTCGATCGGTGTGCTCCAGCAGCCACCGGGCGCGTCGCTGGGAGACGAGGTTGTTCATGCGCCACTCGGGTCGCTCGTCCAGGTCGATTGCCAGCGCGCGATGCAAGAGCGCCTCGAACTCCTCCCGGTTTTGCTCCGGCACCGCGACTAGCTCAGCCAAAGATACGAGGGGCTGCGCGAGTTGTCCGTCGGTGAGGGCCATCGCGCGCTCGAAATGATGTCGGGCTCGAGCGGCCGGCTCACCGGTCCCCCCTTGCCGGCTCATCTCATAGGTAATCAGGAATACGTGGATCGCCCCGCTCTCGAAACTCTCGTCCAATTCCAGCGCCCGATCGATCAGCGCCTCCGCGATCGGGAGATCCGCGACGAGATCGGTGTTATCCTTGGAGAGCGAAATCGCCGCCGCCCACGACACGCTGGTCCAGTAGAGCTGTGGGACGTCCTTGAGTTTCGTCATCGCGATGGCCGCCTCCACGTCGCCGCGGAGAAGCTCCACGAACCCCTTGTGCTCGACCTCGAGCCCGCGCAACCCGTAATCGCGAGCCCTCAAGTAGAGGCGCGCCGCTCGAGCCCAGCCCGCCGTGGCGGCGTCGAAGTCGATGTCCTCCAGCTCGTCGGCGTCTTGGTGGACGAACGCGTAGGCGAACTGGGTGAAGCCGCTGGAAGTGGCGAGGAGCAGCCCTCGATGTTTCGGGGCCTGGTCCAGCAAGCTCTCCATCAGCTTCAGGATAAACGGCGTTGCCGCCTCGATCAGCTCGGGATCGTCGTCCGAAGCGTAGGTGTCTCCCCCCGCGGCCAAGGCGTTGCCGATCCGGTTGACCACCATCTTGTTGATCGAGCATCCAACGCCCGAGGCGCTGAGTAGCGCCAGCGAAAGGATTGCAACGGGAAGTGGAAGCATTTTTTTCATGGAGGACACCCCGTGGTGAGTTCTTGTTTGGATTGGGAGCAGCGGTAGTTCTCGCCCACGATCAGCATGAATACCTCCTCACCGAGCGCACGCCCTCCATAGGGTCGCCAGCCGTACTCGTCGCTGCCCGGCCTTGAAAATGAGCACGTTCAACGTGCCGGGGATGATACTGTCGTGCGGACACCTAAACATACAACCTACACCTTGGTGGAACGGTGCGCCCGGTTCAACTATATTTTAGACGGCACACCAACGACGAACGGAGCATCAGAATCCGACCCGAACCCCGACAGTGACCGGCGCTATGGTATGCCGAAACTCGTCGCTCTTGAACAGACGAAACACGCGCGCTTCCGCAAACAGGGCCAGTGTTGAATAGAAGTATCTGAGCCGAAGACCCCCTCCAGCATTGAACACGTAGCCTGGTTCGCCGAAGATCGCGAACGGGATGCCAAAACCACCAACCAAGTACGGCTGGAACTGGGCATCACGAGACTCAAAAGCGTATGTCACATTTGCAGTGAGAAAGAGGAGACTTATCGTCTCGTTCCCCTCAAAACGCACTCCCAGCGGTCCTTCCGAGCTCTGGAACTCGACAAAGAATGCGAGATTCCGTGTATACCCCGGGGTCGCGCGCGCAAACGTATATCCATAGCCTCCCCCGACGTAGAATTGCTGTGCATGGGCAGGTGCCGAGCACGTTACTAGGACAACCGTCAAGACACTCGGAATGATGCTGAGGCGTTTCATCCTAGATAGGCTCAAATTGAAAATCAAACACCTGGACATCCTCGACGCACTGGACGACAAAGAGGTATTCCCCATCTGAGAGCAACCGATAACCATCAGAACGCGATATTCCGCGTATGTCCATATCCTCCCCCGACGTAGACTTGCTGTGCATGGGCAAGGGCCGAGTACGTTACTAGGAGAACCGTCAAGACACTCGGAACGATGCTGACGCGTTTCATCGTGGCGCAGCCTCCGACTCGAACTGCACTACTCACTCCGCAACGCCAGCATAGGATCGACTTGCGCCGCGCGGCGCGCCGGGAGATAGCTCGCTACGAATGCCACACCGGTCAGAACAAGCGACACGCCAACGAACACCGCGGGGTTCATGTCGTTCACTCCATCCATCAAGTTTGATAGGACGCGGGTCAGTGCCAACGTCGCCAGCAACCCGATCCCCGTACCAAGGAGAGCCATCTTCATCCCCTGTTTTACTACCTGCCCCAGGACGTCGCTCCGCTGCGCACCGAGGGCAACGCGAATGCCGATCTCGCGGGTGCGCTCAGAGACAGCGTAGGACATCAAGCCGTAGAGACCTGCCGCCGCCAACACGAGAGCAAGGAGACCGGAGATACCTATCACCGCACTGGCTATCCGCTGGTCCTCGAGGGTGTCGGAGATCTCCTTGATCATGGTCCTCGGTTCGAAGATGGGGAGATTGGCATCGAGGTCCTGAACTTCGCGCTGCACCGCCGGGAGCACGCCCATCGGGTTGCCTGTCGTCCGTATGTGAAGCGTCGATGCCGAGCGAGCCCACGGATGTGGTTGAAACAAGGGGTAGTACAGGAATGGGTGCGCCCCCGCCCCCGCCCCCGCTTGGGACGGTCGGTCCTTCGCCAGGCCGACGACTTCACGAAGCGAGCGCTCGTTTGAAATCCTGATCCGCTTGCCAAGAGGATCTTCGCCCGGCCAGAGCCGGTGCGCGAGGGTTTCGTTGACAATGACAACCGGGGGCGCCCCTTCCCGGTCCTCAGGAGTGAGATCGCGGCCTGCTACGAGCACCACGCCTAGAGTCTGAAAGTATTTTGGCGCGACGACGCTGTAGTGGGCGTCAATCCATGACACGCCCGTCGCCCCCTCAAGGTCCTCACCAGTGACACGCTCTCTAAAGAAGCTCTGGTCGATTGGCATCCCACCCCGCGCCAGGCTCGCCGACCGAACCCCAGGAAGGCCTTCGACACGTTCCTGGAGCACACGATAGAAGATCCTCGCCCTCGTGTCGCCGTACCCCTGATGAGAGGGCCAGACCGATACGAGCAAGAGATTGTCCGGTTCGAAAACCGAAAAGGGCGTCTGGGAGGAACGTAGGGTCTCGATCAGTGCACCGGCGCCAGTCAGGAGCACCAACGAGACGGAAAGCTGAGAAATCACAAGCAGGTTACGCAGATTGGAGCGGTCAATGGTTGCATTAACCCGGCCCTTCATCGCCGCTGCCATATCGAGACCCGAAACGCGCAACGCCGACGCCAGGCTGACCGCCATACCGCAGACGATGGTAACAAGCAGCGTAAAGGCGAGCACCCTGCCGTCAAGGCTCAGACTGACTCTGTCGAACTCCTCCTCCCCGA